>NZ_DDIY01000017.1:311977-349106 GCF_002338785.1 Kocuria sp. UBA1838
ATTCCGTGATCATGCACGACCGCGAACCGTGGCGGATCGGCGAGCTGGACGAGAACCATCGGCACTCCGCGGTGCTCATCCTCTTCGGCGCGCTGGACGCCGTGCCCTCGCACTACGCCGAGCACACGGACGGGCCGGGACGTGACCTGGACGTGCTGCTCGTCCAGCGCGCCGCGACCCTGCGTGCCCACCCCGGCCAGGTCGCCTTCCCGGGCGGGCGCCTCGATCCGCCCGACGGCGAACCCGGCACCTTCCTGGACGTGCCCGGCGGGCGCGTGAGCGCACCCCATATCCGGGCGGCACTGCGGGAGGCCCACGAGGAGACCGGGGTGGACCCGGACGGCGTGGAGGTCCTCGGTGCACTGCACCCCGTGCCGCTGCCCGTGAGCAACCACCTGGTTACGCCCGTGATCGGCTGGTGGCGCAGCCCGTCCCCCGTGGACGTGGTGGACCACGCCGAGTCCTCCCTGGTGTTCCGGGTGCCGGTGCTGGACCTGATCAACCCCGCCCACCGGTACTACGCGACCGTGACCCGCGGGCAGCACACCTACGAGTCCCCGGCATTCGACGTGAGCGTGGCGGACGTGGCCGAGCCCATCACCGTGTGGGGGTTCACCGGCGTCATCATCGACCGCGTGCTCGACTGGCTCGGCTGGTCCGTGGAGTGGGACCGCTCGATCAAGCGCCCCGCGCCGAGGTTCGGGCCGAAGGCGTAACCCTTTCAGCGCCGTTCACCCTCGGTCCCCGTCGAGGCGCATGGTGCGGACGGTCCGCGAGGTCACCAGCAGGACGCTACTCAGGAGCGGGACGTCTCAGCGTAATGCCGGTGCGCGCAGCCGCGGTCACTTCGCATCCGCGTACGACGTCACCACCGTCGTGGCCACCGGGACCGCCACGGGTACCCTGCCGAACACCGTGATCACCGCTTGTTCGGCCGCCTGTGTCACGAGGTCCCGCACCCGGGGCGCATGCTGCTCGGCACAGTGGACCATGACCTCGTCGTGCAGGAAGAACACGAGCTGTGCGTCCAGGCCGGCGTCGTGCAGACCCTGTCGGATGTGTCCCAACCACGCGAGCGCCCACTCGGCGGCCGAGCCCTGGACCACGAAGTTCCGGGAGAACCGGCCGTGACCGCGCGCGGCCTGGGTGGCCCGGCGCTCGCCGGCCTGGGTGGCCGTGGCGCGCTGCACCTCAAACCATTCCGCCCCGGGAACGGGTGACCAGCGGCCCAGGTAGGTGCAGACCTGGTGCCCCAGCTCGCCCACGCGCGCGGCGTGTTCCACGTAACCCACGGCGCGCGGGAACATCCGGGCCAGGTGAGGCATGAACCGCCCGCCGGCCCCGGACGTCGCACCGTACATCGCGCCCAGCAGCGCGAGCTTCGCGTGCGCCCGCTCCTTGAGTTCCGAACCGCGTGCCTCGCCCTGCAGTGCGATGGACTCGTAGAGGTCACGGTCGCGCGACGCCTCGGCCAGAGCGTCGTCGCGCGCGAGGATGGCCAGCACGCGCGGCTCGAGCTGGGCGGCGTCGGCCACGACGAGCGCGCGGCCGGGATCCGCGCGCACGGCGCCGCGGATGTACTTGGGGATCTGCAGCGCACCGCCGCCGCGCGCGGCCCATCGTCCGGTCACGACGCCGCCCACGACGTACTCGGGGTGGAAGCGCTCCTCCCGCACCCAGGTGTCCAACCAGTGCCACCCGGTCGCGGAGAAGATCCGGGAGAGTTTCTTGTACTCGAGCACCGGTTCCACGATGGCCACGCGCTGCTCCTGCGGCCGGCCGTTGACGAGGGCCCAGTCCTGCAGTTTCCACGCGCGCGTGGTGTCCACGTCCACCCCGGCGTTGCGCAGGGCCTTGAGCAGCTCTACGGGGGAGTCCGGGTTGAGGGTGGGGGCGTCGAGCACGTCACGTACCTGCCGGGCGAGTTCTTGCATGCGCGCGGGCCGCTCCTCACCGACCGGGCGGGGGCCGAGCAGCTCCTCGAGGATCTCCTCGTGGGCCCGGTGGCTCCAGGGGACGCCGTGGTGGCGCATGTCCGCGGCCACCAACGCGCCCTGGGACTCGAGGGCCAGCAGGCGTTCGATCCGCCGGGGATAGCGCGCGGTCTCGCACGCCCGGTTCTGCGCGGCGAGCTCCGCGATCAACTCGTCCGTCCCGGGTCCGCGCTGCTCGACGACGGCGAACAGCGACCCCTGGCTGCTCGGTTCGGCCGGGGCGCGTGGACCGGGCACGCGGCGCGGGTCCGCGGGTTCGATCACGGGACGGTAGTCGAGTGGGCGGGGTTCGTCCGAGGTGGGATCGGGCGCGCCGGATCCGGGGGCGGTCGCGGCCGTGGCAAGGATCGTGGCGCACAGTCCCAGGTCCCGGCAGCGGGTCACCCACACGCCCGCGGCGAGCAGCAGTGCGGCGGGGACGGAGGTCTCGAGCCACGTCCACACGGGAGGCACCACGCCCGCGGCACGTGCCGCGTTCTCGCGCCGGGCGACCTCGAAGGCGAGGCCCTCGTCCGTGACGGTGTGCGGCTCCCCGGCGGGCTTGCCGTTCGCGGAGACCACCCGCAACACCCAGGACCCGGGCTCTGCGGCGGCCACCACGATGTGCATGCTCCCAGTATGGGGCGTGGATCGGGTACGCCCGGGCCCCCTGGCGGAACCGCGCGGGATAGACGTAGCGACCTGCATCACAGAGACCTAGTGACAATTGAATACGCGTTACTTCGAAGAGCGACATGAACGTTCACAACGAGGTGATGGATCCGGAACGAACGGGACCGGGTGAACCTCATCCCGTGCAGATGATCAGTCCCAGCGGCGAGCTGGGACCGCGGCCCAGGCACCCGGGGCCGAGAACACCACCATGACCCTGGCCGCTGCCATCAACCGAGGACTGCGCAAGGTCCTCGAGGACGATCCCGGGGTCGTGCTGTTCGGGGAGGACATCGGCGCGCTGGGCGGGGTCCTCCTCATCACGGACGGGCTGCAGAAGGACTTCGGTGACCAGCGGGTCATCGATGCTCCCCTCGCGGAAGCGGGCATCGTGGGAACGGGCGTCGGAATGGCCATGAGCGGGCTGCGGATCATGGCGCCCGGCACCCCGCACGACGCGTACTGGGGCATCCAGGAGGCGATCGCCTCCGAGGTCCCCGTGATCTTCTTCGAACCCAAACGCCGGTACTGGATGAAGGGTGAGGTGGGGACCGACCCCGCCGCCTGTGGGAGCTTCGGTCTCGCAGGCGGGGCAGTGGTTCGTCGCCTCGGCGAGGACGTGACCCTGGTGACGTACGGACCCCTGGTCACCACGGCCCTGGACGTGGCCGCGGCGGCGCAGGACGACGGCGTGTCCGTGGAGGTCGTGGACCTGCGGGTGATCAGCCCCGTGGACATCGACACCGTGGTGACCTCCGTGCGCAAGACGGGTCGTCTCGTGATCGTCCATGAAGCGCCCACGAGTTTCGGTGAGGGCGCTGAGATCGCCGCGCGGGTCGGGGAGAAATGCTTCTACGACCTCGAGGCACCCGTGATCCGCGTGGGCGGGTTCCACACCCCGTACCCGGCGTCGCGTTCCGAGCACCACGACTTGCCCGACGTGGACAGAATCCTCGACGGGATCGACCGGGCTCTCGAGTATGGAGGAGAAGATCATGAATATAGCCCAGTTCAAGCTCCCGGACCTCGGCGAGGGCCTCACGGAAGCGGACATCCTGACCTGGAAAGTCGCTGCCGGTGACGCCGTGAAGGTCAACCAGGTGATCGTGGAGATCGAGACCGCCAAGCCGGTCGTGGAACTGCCGTGTCCCACCGCGGGATCGGTGGCGGCGCTGCTCGCCCCCGAGGGAGCCACGGTGGAGGTAGGGACGCCCATCATCGACATCGTGGCCGAGGACGCCGCGGCGGACGGGTCCACCGGTGCACCCGCTGCCCCGGCCGGTTCTGCACGGGAGTCCGGCCCCCAGACCGGCGCGCAACCCGCGGCCGATGCCGAGGGTTCCGGTGCCACCCTGGTCGGGTGCGGGGCGCGGGAGGACACGAAGCGCCGCGGGCGACTCGGGCGACGTCGTGCCCTTGCGGAGCAGCGGGCGGCGGAGCCGGCGGGGCCCGCACCGTCCGGTCCTATCGGTCTCCACGAGGACGTGGGGGCCCCGCAGCGTCTTGAACCCTCGGTGCCGGCCCCCGGGGACACCCGTGCCCGCGCCACACCGCCCGTGCGCAAGCGGGCCAAGGACGCCGGGGTGGATCTCGCCGCGCTGACCGGAACGGGTGCGGCCGGCGAGGTCACCCGCAGGGACCTCGCGCAGCACCTGGTAGGCACCGGTGGTCTCCCGGAGGTCGCGCCGACGACGTCGCCCGGCGCCCCGGAGGGCGACGAGACGTGGACCATCCCGTTGAAGGGCGTCCGCAAGGCCACGGACCGCGGTCTCATGGTCCCCGTAGTCCCGGACGCGCACGCGCTGTCCGTGGGCGAGCTCGCGCTGCGGATCCGCGTGGGAGACTCGGGACCATGAGTGCTGAGCCGACTGAGACCCACGACGTCCCCTGGGCCATGCAACTGGTGGTGTACCGGGATCGTGGGCGCCCCGCACGGGAGGTGGACGTCGCGGAAGCGGCGGCGCGCGCCGTCGTGATGCTGCTGGGCGACGAACGCAGCGCCCCGGGTGGGCCATGGCACGAGGCCGTGCGAACGTGGCGGGACGTGCAGATCCGCAAACTTGTGCGGCGCGCGGACGGCAAGCGCTGGGAGGACGCGCAGGCGTTACCCGGGGTCACGGTGGCGCAGAAGGCACCGACTACGGCAGCGGACGAGCACGGCACCGCGGCCGTGAGGGCGTTCGTGCCCGCACCCGTGCAGCCCCTGCCCAAGCAACTGCACAAGCTGCAGGTGTCCGGCACGCAATTCCCGGCCGTCGGGGCCTCGGCCACGCGGAATGCCGTGGTCACCGTGGAGGTGGCCCCGGGACTCGGGATCTCGAGCGGCAAGCTCGCGGCGCAGTGTGGGCACGCCGCGCAGCTCGCGTGGGAGGCCATGCCCGAAGCAGTGCGGGAACGCTGGCGCGTGGACGACTACCGGGTGCGCGTGGAGTTCCCCTCGCGGGAGGAGTGGGGCGGGGTCCAGAGGCCGGTCACGGTCACGGACGCGGGGTTGACCGAGCTGGCCGGCCCCACCGACACCACCCGGGCGTGGTGGGTGGAACCCGCCTGAGCGGCGGCTCAGCTGAGAGCCGGGCCTCATGGGGCATGCACCGCGCCCGGTCGGGCGGTGCTCAGGCCACGCTTGTGTGCGTGCGCTCGGCCTCCCGTGCCACGCCGCGGAACAGCACGGACAGGTTTGTCTCGCTCCCGGCCAGACCCCACAGTTCCAGTGGCATCCGAGGACGCGAGGTCGCCACGATCTGCGACGCGGTCTCCGAGACGGGTCGCAAAGCGGACCGGACGCGCGCGCCCCACGACGAGAACGTGATTCCCACCGAGATCCGCCCGCCCTGCGCATCGAGTTCTCGCAAGCCCAGTTTCGCGTGCTGGGCGCAGGCACGCTCGACCAGTCTCGGAAGTTCGGAGACGGGCACCGGTACCGTGAGTTGCCCTTGGCTGCGGGCACCGCATGAGGTGATGATGTAGTCCTCGCCCCGCTCGGTCTGCGGGCGCAGAGCGAAGAACCCGGGGATGATGACGGCCAGGAGAAGCAGAGCCACCACTATGATGCTGACCCGGCCCCAGTGGAACACCCAGAGCAGCAGGGCGAGCACCAGCAGGTAATAGAGCACATTCAGCATCAGCGCCGCGGCGGCCGATGTTCGTGTCACAGGGTTGAGGTCCATCAGCTCATGGTGGTGCTTCCCCGGACAACTGTGCACCACCGGTTACCGTTCCGTAATACTCGGCGAGCACGCACGACGGGAGGGAACCCTCCGTCCCCGCGGCGGGCGATCTGCACAGCACCCGGCATGCCGCGGCGGGTGCCCGCAACGCTGCACAGTGCGGGCCAGCGGGCGCGGAACGTGGGTGTCACCGGCCAGGTTGGTGCCATGAACACCGCATCCATCACGGCTCCCGTCGACCCTCCGGGCGCCTCGCGTCGAGCCCGCCGCGCGGCCAGTCGGTCTTACGCAGCCTTTGACAGTGGCGATGGCGATCAGGGGTGTGGTCCGCTCCCTGCCGGGCCGGTCCCCGCGGATCGCGAGTCCCCGATCGCGGCGCGCTCGCGGGCCAGCGCAGCGGGGGGACGTGCACCGATGGGAGGCGCGGCGACGGGCAGCGCGGCATCGGGCGGTGTCGCCGCGGGCAGTGCCTCGGCGGGCAGTTCGCTGGCCTGCACCGAGTTGCACGGGACCCGCGGCGTGCAGTTGCTCAGCACCACCCCTGACCTCGTGGAGGCCGTTGAGGCCGTGTGTATCGGCGCCGGGGTTGCGCTCAGGGTGACGGACGACGGTGCGGGGGCGCGAGCGGCGTCGTCGGACGTCGTGCTCGTGGATGCCGCCTGGGCCGGGGACGTCGTACCCCGCGGGGCGGTGGTCGTGGCGCTCACCGAACACGCCGACGCGTGGGACACCGCGGTGAGGTTCGGGGCGTCCGCCGTGGTGGTGTTACCGCACGCGGCCGCGTGGCTCGCGGACATGATCTCCCGCTCGTCCGATTCCGAACTGCCACGCACGACCGGGCGGGTGTACGGCGTCGTCGGCGCTACCGGGGGAGTGGGCGCGTCCACGGTGGCGTGCTGGCTCGCGGGGCACTTCGCGGCCCGGGGGGTGGACACCGCGCTCGTGGACGGTGACCCCCTGGGCGCGGGCCTCGATCTCGCGCTGGGGGAGGAAACCGCCGACGGGCTGCGGTGGCCCGAGCTCAATCAGTTCTCGGGCACCGTGGCGGCCGATCAACTGTGGGCGGCCATGCCGCGCCTGGATGCCCTGCGGTACCTCTCATGGGATCGCCACGCGAGCCTAGCGCACACCGTTCCGATGGCCACAGTGATCGCCGCGCTGCGTGGCGCCGCTGCGGTCCAGGTGGTGGATCTGTGCCGCTCGGACCTCGAACGGCAAGCGCGCTGGTGCGATGCCGTGCTGGTCCTGGCTTCCCGCACCGTGCGCGGGATCCTGGCCGCGGAACACACGGTGCGGCGTTGCGCACCCGTTCCCGTGGTGAGTGCGGTGTGCGGGGTCAACGTCGCGGACGTGGATCCCCCGGTCGTGGCCGAGGCCACCGGCGTGCCGTGCGTCGCGGCCGTTGCGTTCGACGCTCGCGTGCCCCAGCACCTCGACGATGGCACCGTCCTACGTCGCGGCCGGCACACCCGCCACGCGAAGACCGTGGCGCAGATCGCCCGGGCATTGGAGGAGCTGTCATGACGGTCTCATGCACGGTATCCCACGATCACGACGCCGCCCGGCCCGGTCCGCGCGACGCGTCGGGGTCGGAAGTAGTCGACCACACTGCAACCCGGTCCGGCCCGTGCGTCACGCCAGGACCGGAAGCTGCCGCGCACGACGCCGCGTTCGTGGACCAGGTGCGCGAACGCCTCCTGGTCGAGGGCGGTCCGGTCACCGACACCAGGATCGCCAAGGCCGTGCGGGAGACGGGCCGGGTGCTCGGGGCCGTCGGCTCCGTCCGGGCCGCCCAGCACGTCAAGGCGCAATTGACCGGGCTCGGGCCGTTGGAGCCACTACTGCCGGCGACCGGACTGAGCGACGTCTACGTCAACGGCCACGAGAACGTCTTCGTGGAGACCCACGACGGGATCCAGCGTGTCACGAGCCCGTTCACGTCGGAGGCGCACGTGCGTGCGCTCGCGGTGCGGCTCGTGACCGCGGCCGGGCGAAGGCTGGACGACGGCCACCCGTGCGTGGACGTGCAGACCGCCACCGGGCTACGGGTGCATGCCGTGATCCCGCCGGTGTCCACGTCGGGGACACTGCTGTCCATCCGTTTCCGGGCTCCGCAGCGGCTGTCGCTCGCGGATCTGGTGCACTCCGGGACCGTGCACCCGTTCCTCGCGGACGTCCTCACGGATGCCGTGGCCGCACGGGCGAATCTCATGATCAGCGGCGCCACCGGTTCCGGAAAGACCACCGTGCTGTCCGCGCTACTGTCCCAGTGCGCGCCGGGACAGCGCCTCGTGCTCGTGGAGGACGCCGCGGAGCTGAACCCCGATCATCCCCACGTGGTCGGCATGCAGTCCCGGCAGGAGAACGTGGAGGGGGCCGGTTCCGTGGACCTCACGGACCTGGTCCGGCAAGCGTTGCGGATGCGCCCGGATTGGCTCGTGGTGGGGGAATGCCGTGGCGCGGAGGTCCGCGAGTTGCTGACCGCCCTGAACACGGGGCACTCCGGTGCGGGAACCGTGCACGCGAACTCCGCGCGGGCGGTTCCGGCCCGGCTCGCCGCCCTGGGGTCCCTCGCGGGACTCAGCCGTAGCGCCGTGGATCTGCAGGCTGCCAACGCGCTGGACCTCGTGGCCCACGTGAGCCGCACCCCCGCCGGACGCAGGCTGGATTCCCTGTGCACTCTCCACCTCGAGGACGGTGTGCTGAGCACCCGGCCCGCTCTGACCGTGGAGTCCGGGCATCCGGTCGAGGGGCCCGGGTGGTCACAGCTGGCACGGCTGCTGGCCCGAGGGCGTGACGCATCATGATGCTCGCGTTTCTCCTCTTCGTCCTCACCGCGGCCGCGTTGCTCGTCTGGAGCAGTGGCGGCGCGCGCGGGGGCAGCCTCGCAGTACCCGCACACCGCTCGGGTGATGACGACGCCGACGGCGGTGCCGAGCGTTCGGTGGGCACGGGCGTGTTCGCACGGTGGCGTCGTCGTGATCGTGCCGCGGAAGCGACGCAATGGGTGACCGTGGTGCGCCGACTGGCCGCGCTGCTGCAAGCGGGGCGGGCACCCGCCCGGGTGTTCGGTGAACTGCCCGCGGTCTCCACGGGTTCGGGACCCACGGGGCGGTGGATCGCCCGGATGTGCGGGGACGTCCACGCCGCCGCCCAGGTCGGGATCCCGGTGTCCGCCAGTCTGACGCGCTTCGCGAGTGCTCCCGTGCCCGTGGGTGATCGCGCCCTCGCAGCCACCGCGCGGTCCGTGTGCGCCCAGCTCGCCGCGTGCTGGGAGATCTCGGAGCGTTCCGGGGCGCCCCTGGGACGCACGCTCTCGGGCGTGGCGGAGTCCCTAGAATCGCAGCTGGACGCGCAGGCCGCCCGGGACAGTGCCCTGGCAGGACCGCGGGTCACGGTGCGGACGCTGTCGTGGCTGCCCGTGCTCGCGCTGGGGCTCGGTGTGCTCATGGGCACGGATCCGATCACCACGCTGCTGACCACGTGGTGGGGTCGGCTCGCGCTCGCGGCGGGTGCCGCCCTCAGCATCGCCGGGCGATTGTGGACCCGGGCCCTGATGCATCGCGCCGAAGTGGAGAGCGCGTCATGATCGGGGCGCTGATGGCGGGTGTTCTCGCGGGATGCGGTGTACTTGTGTGGCTTTCTCCCGGCTCGCGGCTGCGGATCCCCCGCGGACGACGACGTTCCCCACGTGAGCTCGGGTCGTCCCGTTCGGGGTTGAACGGTGGGTTTCTTCGTCCTGGCTCAAGGGCCACGTCGACCGTTCACGGCGGATTGGCCCGGGGCGGGGACATCGGATCGACCGGGGCGAACGGGTGGTCGTCTGGGTCATCCACGACCCCGGGAGCGACCGGGGATGCTCGGAGTGTGGCGACCTGGGCAATGCCGGCGGACGCATCGCTGGGTCCCTCGGTCCGTGCAGCAACTGCGACGGCGGCGTCGATCCCCCCTCTACCCGCCGCGGCACTCGTGGAACTCACGGCATGCCAGCTTGAGACCGGACTGCCCCTCGCGGAGGCCGTGTCCGTCCTCGCGAACAGCTGCGCTGGAGCCGTCCACCAGCAGCTGGGTCGGGTCGCGGCCGCCCTGCGACTCGGGCTCCCGTGGGACGCAGCGTGGCCCGCGGATCAAGAACTGTCCCGGGACATGCGCGACTTCCGCGACGCTCTCGAGTTCACGGCCACCTCCGCCACGGCCTCGGCGTCCGTCCTGCGGGGTCAGGCGGACCTCGTGCGGCGAGCGCAATACCGTCGCGCCGAACGGGCGGCCGAGGCGCTCGCCGTGAAGCTCGTGCTGCCGCTCGGCCTGTGCTTCCTGCCCGCGTTCATGTGCTGGGGTGTGGTCCCCGTGCTCATGAGTTTGCTGCCCAGGGTCTTCGGATCATGACCGGCCACGCGCGCCTGCACGGCGCTCACGCTGCGGGGAGGGGGAGGGGGCCGCCCGCAGGATGCTGCGCCCCGATCTAGACACGTATTTGCGACCTTCCACTTGTCACGAAGGCGGGTGCGCGACACCGCTGCCATCTCACCCCTCAACACATCACGAACACCCAACGAACAGGAATACCACCATGTCCACGATCACGCTTCCCGCCTGCACCACCGCGTTCGACGATCCCACGGAGATCCCCGTGGAGGATGCGACCCAGTCGATGCCGACCGCCGAGGTGCGGCCCCGCACCGCCGTCGATCCGGACGACCCGGACCTCGGGGCGTCCACGGCGGAGTACGCGGTCATCGTGCTCGCGGCCGCCGCGTTCGGCGGCGTCATGGCCGCGGTGCTGTCCTCGGACTCCGTGTCGGGCATGTTGCTCGGCATCATCCAGAAGGCCCTGGCCGTCTGAACCGCGCACCCACCGGGCCCGGGCCGTGGGAGGGCCGCGTAGGACCGGCCACCCTGCGGCCCGGGCCCGGTGCCAGAACCGCATACACCCGAACCACTCCGAGCCCCCGGGCCCGCCGCGCTTCTGTTCCGGCGGACCCGTTCGTCGGAGTGGGGCCACCACCACGCCGCCCGGAACTGCCACGGTCCCCAGTTACACCGTGGTTCGAACACCGTGGAGTGCCGGTGAGCGAGCGCGTGGCCGTCCGTAGAAGGAGGACTCCCATGAGAAGGTCAAGAACCGTGCCGGCGCACGATCGCGCCGAAGCCCCACCGGGACAGCCGGAGCACCCACCACGACATCCGGATGCCGGAGCGGTCACGGTGGAAACGGCCGTGATTATGCCCAGTCTCGTCCTGCTCCTGGCCGTTCTGCTCGCGGCCGCAGCTGCCGGGATGACGACCGTGCGCTACGAGGAAGCCGCCCGGGCCTCCGCGCGCGCCGCCGCCCGGGGAGAAACCGCCGAGGTCGTGGAACGCACGGCGCGTGAGATCGCCGGGGACACCGCCGTCGTCCGGGTGAGCGTCGCGGACGACCGGGTCACGGTCGCGGTGAACGGCCCCGCCCCGGGGATCCTGGGGACGTGGAGTGATTGGCGCTTGCAGGCCACGGGCAGCGCGGCCGTGGACACCGCTCTCGGAACCACCGGGGGTCCGAGCGCCGGGCCGGGGACGCTTGATCATGCGAGGCCGTGACATGACGTCGGACGAGGTGCACGAGCATCATCGGACTCGAGCAGTGGGCGCGGGGGATCATCGCGACGAGGGGTCCGGCACGGTGCACGGTCTGACACTGGCCGTGACGCTGTGCTTTGTCCTCGTGGTGGTCCTGCTCGTCGGGCAGGCCGCGATCCTCACGCACCGTGCGGCCAAGGCGGCGGATTTGGCAGCACTCGCCGCGGCCGACGTCGCTCGCGGCCTGAGCCCCGGCGTCCCGTGCGATGTGGCTGCGCGGGTGGCCGCCGACAACGGGGCGCAGTTGTCCGAGTGCGCGGTGGTGGCCCCTGAGAACACGATCGTGGACGTCACCGCGGTGATCGAGTTGCCGCAACCCCTCGCGTCACTGGGCCCGGCCACCGGGGTGTCCCGGGCCGGACCGCCGCCGGGGGAGCCATGAGCTCCGGGAACTTCACCCCCGGAGCAGCCATCAGCCCCGCAGCAGGCGCCCGCCCCGGAGTGGTCCCCCACCTCGGAGTAGTCAGCCATTGCGGGACGGCCACCCGCCGCGAGCGCATCACGGCGCGAAGGACAGCACCCCGTTGAGCAGCTTGAGCGCCCCCGCCTTGTCGAGCGGATTGTTGCGGTTGCCGCACTTGGGGGACTGCACGCACGAGGGGCAACCGGACTCGCATTCGCACTGCGCGATCGCGTCCCGGGTGGCGGTGATCCAGTGCCGGAACATGTCGTACCCGCGCTCGGAGAAGCCCGCACCGCCGGGGTGGCCGTCGTGCACGAAGATCGTGGGCAGTTCGGTGTCCACGTGCAGGGCGGTCGAGAGCCCGCCCACGTCCCACCGGTCACAGGAGGCCAACAGTGGCAGGAGCCCGATCATCGCGTGTTCCGCGGCGTGCAAGGAGCCGGGGATGTCCGGTTCCTCGATCCCCATCGCGGCCAGCTGACCCCCGGAGACCGTGAACCATGTGGCCGTGGTGGACAACTGGCGGGGCGGCAGATCCAGGGGTTCCTCACCCGCCACCTCGTTGGACGCCACCAGTTTGCGTTGATAGCTGACCACCTGGGTGGTCACGTCCACGGCCCCGCGGTGGATGCTCACAGGACCCCACTGCATCGAATCGCGCACGTCCCGCACGCGGACCTCGGTGATGTCCCGCGCGACCGTGTAGAAGTCCGGGAACGCGCGGCGCACCGCCGCCACGTGCAGTTCCTCGTCCAGTTCCTCCACCAGATAGGTTCGGCCCTGATGCACGTAGACCGCGCCCGGGTGGGCTTGGTAATGCGATTGCGGAGCGCCCATGGTGCCGAGCACCGAGCCGGTCTCCGAGTCGATGATCTGCACGGGACCGCCGTCCCCGGAACGGATCGACACCATGGTGGCGGGCTGTTCGGACCGGGTCCAGAACCACCCGCTCGGGCGTCGGCGCAGGTGCCCCGCGTCCGTGAGGGAGTCGACGACGTCGCGCGCGGTGGGCCCGAACAGCTCGAGTTCGTCGGGGCGCAGGGGCAGTTCTGCGGCGGCCGCGCACAGGTGCGGTGCGAGCACGTATGGGTTGGAGGCCTCGAACACCGTGGCCTCCACGGGGACGTCGAAGATTGCCTCGGGGTGGTTGACCAAGTAGCCGTCGAGGGGATCGTCACCGGCGATCAGTGCCGCCAAGGCGTGCTGGCCCGCCCGCCCGGCGCGGCCGATCTGCTGCAGGAAGGACGCGCGGGTGCCGGGCCACCCGGCGACCAGGACGGCGTCGAGCCCCGCGATGTCGATCCCGAGCTCGAGTGCGGACGTGCTCGCGACCCCCAGCAACCGCCCGTCCCGCAACTGCTGTTCCAGCTCGCGGCGTTCCTCCGGCAAGAATCCGGAACGGTAGGCGGCCACGCGATGACCGAGCGAGGGGTCCACCTCCTCGAGCTGCCGGTGGGCCGCCTGTGCGATGGTCTCCGCGCCGCGGCGGGAACGGATGAACGCGATCGTGCGGATCTGACGCAGCACCAGGTCGGTGAGCATGTCGGAGGCCTCGGCTGTGACCGTGCGGCGACGGGGCGCGCCGTTGTCCGAACCGCCGGGCGACTGTTCCGGCTCCCACAGCACCACGGTGCGCGAACCGTGGGGCGAGGTGTCACGGGTCACCGCCGTCACGTCCTGTTCGGACGCGCCGATGAGCTTGGCGAATGACTGCTGCGGGGACGCACTCGTGGCGGACGCCCCCACGAACACGGGGGAGACCCCATAATGCGCCGCGACCCGGACAAGTCGGCGCAACAGGACGGCCACGTGCGAACCGAACACCCCCCGATAGGAATGTGCCTCGTCCACGATCACGAACCGCAGTCGCCGGAAGAACCGCGACCAGCCGATGTGATGCGGCAGGATCCCGTGGTGGAGCATGTCCGGGTTGCACAGGATCACGTCCGCGTGCTCCCGGATCCAACGGCGCTCGCCGGGATCGGTGTCCCCGTCGTAGGTCGCCGCGCGCACGTCCGCGAAGTCGAGCGCACGCAGGGACGTGAGCTGGTCCGCGGCCAGGGCCTTGGTGGGCGAGATGTAGAGGGCCGTGGCCTCGTCCGGATGGTGTAGCAGGCCGGGGCGTTCGGCCACCGCGAGTTTGCCCCGGTGCACGGCGTCGAGCACGAGGGACTGGTAGACCAGGGACTTCCCCGAAGCGGTGCCCGTGGCCACGATCGCGTGTCGCGGAGCGGTCAGCGCAGCGACCTGGTGCGCGTACGGTTCATGGATACCCAGCCGTTCATATGCGCTGACCACGTCCGGGTGCAGCCATTCGGGCCAGGGCACGTGGGTGGGTTCGCGTTCCGGGATCTCGCGCACATGACGTACCTGCTCGGGGCGGGGTCCGCGTCCGAGCAGGTCCACCATCTCCTGCGAAGTCGTCACCGTGACATTGTGGCCCACACCGGGCGGGGACGACGCCGCCCGGCCACCAATGCGCGGGGCCCGCCACGCGTCGTCGGCTCCCTGCCTGTGCGGGGACCCGGTGCCGGAATCCGATGCGGGGAAGACACCGCCACCTGGCCCACGTCCCGTACCCGCATGGAATCATGGGGGTATGAGCAACGCTGAGCACCCGCACCCCATGAACATCGCCCACGAGCACGATGACGCGTCCCAGGTCCCGCCCATCACCGAGCTGAGCGAACAGGAGAGCTGGGAGCTGCTCAAGCAGGCACGCTTCGCGCGGCTGGCGACTCGCGACGGCGACGAGATCGACATCACCCCGCTGAACATCGTGACCGACGGCGAGAAGATCTTCTTCCGCTCCGCCAAGGGCACCAAGGTCCTGCACCTGCAACTGAACCCGAACGTGACGGTCGAGATCGACCGCGCCGCCGGTTCACAAGCGCACTCCGTGGTGGTGCGCGGCACGGCCGAGATGATCACGGACACGGACCGGATCGCGTACGTGGAAGAGCTTGGTCTGCGACCGTGGCTGGAGACGGAGAAGATCGAGTTCGTGGAGATCACGCCCACGCGCATCACGGGTCGCGCCTTCCGGTTGGGTCACTGACGGGTGGTCTCTTCCTGTCCCAACGACGCCGCTCCCGGGCCCGCGTTCAGCGTGGTCCCGGATGCCCCGCGCTCCGATGACCCGGAGCTGATCGCCCGCCTCCACGACGACCTCGTGGCCGCGGGGTTCACGGTGGACGGGGTCACGGACCTCGTGGGCGAGCAGGCCATGTCCGCGTGGTCGCGGGACCAGGCGGTCCCTGCCCGTCGCGCCCTGCAACGGCGCTCGCAGGACCTCGGTTCGGTGCCGGGCGGTGCGGAAGATACTCACTCCTCACCGCGCGGCGTCGGCAACGCTGCGGATTCCGCGGGCCATGACGTCGCCGCGTTGATCACCCTCGCCGCGTTCTTCCTGCTCGGGGACCCCGTAACGGGCACATCGCTCGACGCCGCGCTGCCCTCCGTGGGCGCTTCCGGCCTGCAACGGTTGGGTCTGGTCGAGGCCGGCGTTGAGCCGGCCGATGGTGCCGCCGATGCCGCCACCGAGTCGGCCGAAGGCGCCGTCGACGCCGCTGCGCGCGGACTCGGTGAGAACTGCCCGTCCCACGCGAACCCGGACGAGAGCGCAGCGGCGGATACCCCCGCGCCCTCCGTCACACTGCGTTCCGCGGTGGATCTGCGGCCCTACGCCACGGATTCCTCGGCCGAGCTGTACGTCGCGAGCGACCTGGGTGCGTTCCAGCGACCGGGCGTGCTGCGCCATGACCACGTGCTGGGCATCGGGGGTGCATCGCTGACCCTCGTGCAGTCCACACCGCGTCGGCCCGTGGACACCGCCCTGGATCTGGGGACCGGATGCGGGATCCAGACCTTCCACCTCTTGGCCCACGCGCGCCACGTCACGGCCACGGACATCTCCGACCGCGCCCTGGCCACCGCGCGGTTCAACCTGATCCTCAACGCCGAGGCACTGGACGTGGACCCGTGGGACTTGCCCGCCCGGGTGAGCCTGGAACGGGGGAGCCTGTTGGAGCCCGTGGCGGATCGCCGGTTCGACATGGTCGTGTCCAACCCGCCCTTCGTGATCACGCCGCGCAGCCCGGACGAACACGCCGAGGACCGCTTCACCTACCGGGACGGCGGTCTGCCGGGGGACCGGCTCGTGCGGGAATTATTGGGCGCGCTGCCCACCGTGTTGAACCCGGGGGCCACCGCGCACCTGCTCGCGAACTGGGAGATCCCGCGCGATCCGCACGAGGAGCCCTCGACCACGTGGTCCCGCGGGCCGGCGTCGTGGGTGCCGCCGGGAACCGGCGCGTGGCTCGTCCAACGTGAAGTGCAGGACCCGTGCGAGTACGCCGAGACCTGGTTGCGGGACGCGTCCCAGCAGCGCGACGTCGCCGACTACGAACGTGCCTACGCGGCCTACCTGGACGACTTCGACTCCCGGGACGTGGCCGCGGTGGGCTTCGGCATGGTGTGGTTGTACCGCCCGGGTGAGGAAACACCGGATATTGCACCGCGGATCTTCGAGACCGTCCCGCACCCGATCCAGCAACCCATCGCCCCGGCGCTCGCCGCGGAGTGGGAGCGCATGCTGCGCATGGCGCGCGACGAGGCGGACCACGGCGCTCGCGGCCCGGCAGCGGCGTCGGACACCGATCCCGCGTGGCTCGCGCGGCACTACACCGTGGCGCAGGACGTGACCGAGGAACGCCACGGCACACCCGGGGCCCCGGACCCGGCCCTGATCCTGTTGCGGCAGGGGGCGGGACTGCGTCGGAGCGTGATCCTCTCGAGCGAGGCGGCGGGCTTCGCGGGCGTGTGCGACGGCGAGCTCAGCGCGGGGCAGATCCTCACGGCCCTCGGATCGCTGCTGGGGTGGCAGGACGGCCCGGCACCCCAGCTGCTGCGTGAAATCAAAGGCCTGATCACACATGGCTTCCTGACGGAGGTGTAAGACTGAACCCATGAGCGAGAACCTGAATCCCTTCCGGGTCATGGATTCCCAGCGGGTCTGGGAGTTGTTGGGCGACATGCCGTACGGCCGCCTTGCCGTCCAGGGCGCGGGCCTCGTGGACATCTTCCCGGTCAATCACGTGGTCAATCAGCGCAAGATCTATTTCCGCACGTCACAGGGCACCAAGCTGGCCAGCCTGGTGGTGAACAACCACGTGGCGTTCGAGGTGGACAAGGTCGAGGGCACCCATGTTGAATCCGCGGTGGTCCACGGCCGGGCGCGCCGGTTAGAGACCCGGGCGGAGGTGGAGGCGGCGGAACAATTGCCGCTGACCCCGTGGGCACCGAACTACAAGTTCCACTACGTGGTCCTGGAGCCGGACGACGCCACCGGACGCGAATTCACCATGGGTGAGGAACCGGATCACGACCTGTAGTGATCCAGCGTGTCGTACGCTGACGTCCCGGGCACGGAGTGAACGCGGCGCGCGGAGGAATCGAGCGCCGTCGCCCACGCCCACCGGCCGATCAGCATGAACGGCCAGCATTGAACACAGACCCGCCCCGCAACCACGGGTCATGACGAGGAGCACCTTTGGCATCCAAGGCCACCAAGAACGCCGGTACGGGCAAGAGCCTGCTGATCGTGGAGTCACCGTCCAAGGTGAAGACGATCGCGGGGTACCTGGGGGACGCCTATGAAGTGGAGTCCTCCATGGGCCACATCCGTGACCTGCCGCAGCCCTCCGAGCTGCCGACGGACATGAAGAAGGGCCCGTACGGCAAGTTCGCGGTGGACGTGGAGCATGAGTTCGACCCGTACTACGTGGTCAACCCGGACAAGAAGAAGAAGGTCACGGAGCTCAAGCGCAAGCTCAAGGACGCGGACGCCCTGTACCTGGCCACGGATGGTGATCGCGAGGGTGAGGCGATCGCGTGGCACCTGTTGCAGGTGCTCAAGCCCAAGGTCCCCGTGTACCGCTTGACGTTCCCGGAGATCACCCGGGAGGCCATCGAGCGCGGGTTCGCGCAGTTGCGGGAGATCGACCAGGACCTCGTGGACGCCCAGGAGACCCGCCGCATCCTGGACCGGCTCTACGGCTACGAGATCTCCCCGGTGCTGTGGCGCAAGGTCTCCTCGGGGCTCTCCGCCGGGCGCGTGCAGTCCGTGGCCACCCGCCTGGTGGTCCAGCGCGAACGGGAGCGGATTGCGTTCGTGCCCGCCGACTACTGGGACCTCACCGGCACCTTCTCCCGGCCCGAGGGGCAGGACGCCGGGCGGGCCTTCACCGCGCGGTTGAGCTCCCTGAACGGCCGCCGAGTGGCCACCGGCAAGGACTTCACGGACCGCGGCGAGCTCAAGGCCTCCGGGCAGAACGCCCCCGCCGCGCTGGACGAGACCGTGGCCACGGCGCTCGCGGCCGGATTGCAGGACGCCGAGTTCTCGGTCCGTTCGCTCGAGACCAAGCCCTACACGCGCCGTCCCGCCGCACCGTTCACCACCTCCACGCTGCAGCAGGAGGCCGCTCGCAAGCTGCGTTTCACCTCGCGCACCACCATGCGGGTCGCGCAGCGGTTGTACGAGAACGGCTACATCACGTACATGCGTACCGACTCGGTCGCGCTGTCCGATCAGGCGGTCAACGCCGCGCGCTCGCAGGCCAAGGAGCTCTACGGCGCAGAGTTCGTCCCCGACTCCAAGCGCGTGTACGCGTCCAAGTCCAAGAACGCGCAGGAGGCCCACGAGGCCGTGCGTCCCGCGGGGGACACCTTCCGCACCCCGTCGCAGGTGCGCTCGCAGCTGTCCGTGGACGAATTCAAGCTCTACGAGCTGATTTGGAAGCGCACCGTGGCCTCCCAGATGGAGGACGCCAAGGGCAGCACCGCGACCGTCCGCCTGGGCGCCACGGCCACCTCCGCCGCCGGTGAGCATTCCGGGGCCGACGCCGAGTTCTCGGCTTCCGGGACCGTCATCACCTTCCGGGGGTTCCTGGCCGCGTACGAGGAGGGCCGGGACGTGAACCCGGATCTCGCCCATGAGAACTCGAAGCAGTCCGAGAAGTCCGAGGACAAGCGGCTGCCCGTGATGGCCGAGGGTGACGCCCTGGACGCCTCCGAGGTCACCGCGGACGGGCACACCACCACGCCCCCCGCCCGCTACACCGAGGCCTCCCTCGTGAAGACCCTGGATGAACTGGGGATCGGGCGGCCCTCCACGTACGCCGCGACCATCTCCACGATCATGGACCGCGGTTACGTGCAGGTGCGCGGCTCGGCGTTGATCCCGTCCTGGCTCGCGTTCTCCGTGGTGCGGTTGTTGGAGGAGCATTTCTCCGACTACGTGGACTACGACTTCACGGCGGAGCTCGAGGAGGACCTGGACCGGATCGCCCGTGGCGAGGCCGAGCGGGTCAAGTGGCTCGAGGGGTTCTACTTCGGTGACACCGCCTCCGAACCAGGACTCAAGCCGCTCGTGGACGACCTCGGGGAGATCGACGCCCGCGCCGTGAACTCGATCCCCGTCACGGACGAGATCACGTTGCGCGTGGGAAAGTTCGGTCCGTACCTCGAGACCGGTGGCACGGTGGACCCGGAGACCGGGGAACTGACCGACCCGGTGCGCGCGAACGTCCCGCTGGACCTCGCCCCGGATGAGCTCACGCCCGAGAAGGCGCGGGAACTCATGGAGATCGGCAAGGCGGACGGCCGTGAGCTGGGCGTGAACCCGGACACCGGTCGGATGATCGTGGCCAAGGACGGCCGTTACGGTCCCTACGTCACGGAGGTGATCCCGGAGCCCACGCAGGAGGAATTGGACGCGATCCCCACCGAGTACTACAAGAACGGCAAGCCCAAGCCCAAGAAGGTCGAGCGGCCCAAGCCCAACACGGCATCCCTGTTCTCGTCCATGAACCTGCAGGACATCACCCTGGACGACGCCCTCAAGCTGCTGTCCCTTCCCCGGGTACTGGGTGAGGACACCGACGGTGAAACCATCACGGTGCAGAACGGGCGTTACGGCCCGTACCTGAAGAAGGGCTCCGACTCCCGGTCGATCGGTTCCGAGGACCAGATCTTCACGATCACCCTGGACGAGGCCAAGACCATTTACGCGCAGCCCAAGCAGCGCGGTCGCCAGGCCGCCAAGCCCCCGCTCGCGGATCTGGGTGCGGATCCCCTGACCGAGAAGCGCATGGTCATTAAGGAAGGCCGCTTCGGCGCGTACATCACGGACGGGGAGACCAACGTGACGGTCCCGCGTGCCGAGGCGATCGAGCAGATCACCGCGGCCCGCGCGTCCCAGTTGCTCGCCGAGAAGCGGGCGAAGGGCCCGGCGCCCGCCAAGACGACGTCGCGCTCTCGCAGCTCGGCCAAGAGCGGCACGACGAAACGTTCCACCGCCAAGGGTGCGGCTACCAAGAGTGGCGCGGCCAGGAAGACCACGCGCAAGACCGCCGGCGCGGGGCGTTCCGCGAGCAAGTAGGAGCGGTTCGCGCGGCGTCGTCCCGGCGGCGTCGTCCCCGCGGTCGTCCCGAAGCCCCGCGATCCGGTCCGGCCCAACGGCCCCACCCAACGCCTCCACCCAGCGAGCGAAGGAACTCACATGCGGCTCTCCGTCCTGGACGTCGGCTCCAACACGGTGCACCTGCTCCTGCTGGACGTCTACCCGGGGTCGCGGCCGGAACCGTACGCGTCCCACAAGATGGCGCTACGGCTCGTGGACTACCAGGACGACGACGGTCGGATCACGGACGAGGGCCGTGACCTGCTCACCGGGTTCGTGGTGGAGGCGCGTGACTTTGCCGTGGAGCACCGCGCGGAGGACCTGCTCGCGTTCGCGACCTCCGCGATCCGGGAGGCCACCAACGGCAACGCCGTGCTGGACCACGTCCAGTCCACATCCGGGGTCACGCTCACGGAACTGTCCGGGGACCAGGAGGCGGCCGTGACGTTCTCCGCGGTGCGCCGCTGGTTCGGCTGGGGCGCCGGACGCGTCCTGGATTTCGACATCGGCGGAGGGTCCTTCGAGATGGCGATCGGCACCAACGCGTTGCCCACGGTCGCCACGTCCGTCCCGCTCGGTGCGGGTCGGCTGTACCGGGCATATCTCGCGGGGTACGACCTCGCACCCCCGGCCCGCTTCAAGGCCTTGCGCAAGCACGTGCGCACCACGCTGCGTCCCGCCGTGGACCGGATCGCCGCCGGGGGACAACCGAATCTGGTCGCGGGCACGTCCAAGACGTTCCGCTCGCTCGCGCGGATCTGCGGGGCGGCGCCGTCGGGCCAGGGACCGTACGTGCAACGCGTTATGCACCTGGAGGACCTACGCTTGTGGACGCGGCGCATGGAGGCCATGACCGTGGCCGAACGCGCGGACCTGCCCGGTGTCTCCGAACACCGTGCCGCGCAGGTGGTGGCCGGGGCGATCGTCGCGGAGACCGCCATGGACCTGCTCAAGGTGGAGTCGCTGCGGATCTCCCCGTGGGCCCTGCGGGAAGGACTCATCCTGCGGCGCATGGACCGGCTGCTGCGGGACTCCACGAGCTCGACCGTCGATCCCAAGGACCTGGTGACCAGCTCATGACCGACACACCCGTCTACCGCCCGCACGTGGCCCTGTCCACGAGTTCGCTGTACCCGCAGGGTGTCCCCGAGACGTTCGACGCCGCCCAGCGCCTGGGCTACGACAGCGTGGAAGTGCTCGTGACCCACGAGCGCATGAGTCAGCTGACCCACCAACTGCTGGACAACATCCAGAAGTACCAGCTGCCCATCTCCACGATCCACGCGCCCACGCTGCTGTTCACGCAACAGGTGTGGGGCAAGGCGTGGACCAAGATCCAGATGGCCGCCAAGCTCACGCACCAGGTGGGCGCGGAAGTCGTGGTGGCCCACCCGCCGTTCCGGTGGCAGCGCAAGTACGCGCGCAACTTCGTGGCCGGTGTGCGTGAGGTCTCCCGGATGACCGACACCAAGATCTCCGTGGAGAACATGTACCCGTGGCGCGTGGGCGGGCGTGAGGCCGTCGTCTACTCGCCGCATTACAGCCCCCTGGGTCAGGACTACGACTGGGTCACGTGGGACTTCTCCCACGCGGCCACCGCCAAGATGGATTCGCTCGCGGCCGTCAAGGAACTCGGTTCCCGGTTGGGCCACGTGCACCTCACGGACGGTTCCGGTCAGACCATGGCGGACGAGCACCTCCTGCCGGGGCGGGGCGTACAACCGGTCGCCGAGACCCTCCAGTACCTGCGTGATCAGCGCTGGCAGGGTGTGGTGGGGGTCGAGGTCTCTACACGCAAGACCAAGGACGCGGACGAGCGGGACGAGTGGCTCGCCGAAGCCCTGTCTTTCGCGCGCCGCCACATGACGGTGGAGGGCTAGCCCGTCGGACCCCGGACCCGGTGCACCGCGGCGGGCCGGTGCCGCCACCCCTTCCGCCTCACACCGCCTTGCACCGCCACCCGTCCATGGTGGCGCGCACATCTGCGCTGCGATACGCACGGTTTCGGCCCCGAATCCGCGCGTTCTGCAGTGAGGATGTCCCGGGCCGCACCGGCGTGGGAGCGGGCTGAGGTTGCCGCTTCCGCCCAGTTACCAGGGGCGGATACACATAAGTCCCGGAACAGCCGCCTGGACACGGGATCCGTGTCTTTTCGGGCCATGAATGTTCGCAGCCGCGGGGCGCGGTGCTTCCCCGGCCCCGTATGGAGTGCTCCCCGCCGACCTCCACGGCACGGAGTCCCATCCGGCGCGCTCGCGGGGACCGTCCGCCGCGCGATACCGTTCAAGGAGAGTTCCGTGACCGCAACAACACCCTGTGAGCCCTACTGCGCGGCAACAGCACGAGAGGGCCCCCGGGCGGGTGTGAAAGGACTGATGGCATGAGCGAGCTGACCCTGGCGTTCCTGGGAACCGGTTCCATGAACGGTGCGATCCTGCGAGGGGTCCTGGCGGGCGGCACCGAGAAGGGGGCGGTGCGCGCGACGACCCGATCGGCGTCGTCGGGGGAGGAGCTGCGTGACGAGACCGGCGTGACCGTGTTCGCGGGCGAGGAGGACGCGGAGGCGAACCGCACTGCTGTGAAGGGCGCGGACGTCGTGCTGCTGGGGGTCAAGCCGTACGCGATCCTGGACCTGGCGCGCGAGATCGCACCCGCTCTGGACCCCGGGACCGTGGTGGTGTCCGTGGCCGCCGGTGTCACGCTGGACGCCCTGCAGAAGGCCCTGCCGCAGGGGCAGCCGGTAGTGCGCTCGATGCCCAATACGCCGTCGAGCGTGGGCCGTGGCGTGCTGTCCGTGACCCCGGGTGAGCACGTGTCCCGTGAGCAGCTGGACGCGGTGAAGGACGTGCTGGCCGCCGTGGGCACGGTCGTGGAGGTGCCCGAGAACCTGATCCGCGCGGTCACGGGTGTGTCCGGCTCGGGCCCCGCGTACGTGTTCTACCTGGCCGAGGCCATGCAGCACGCGGGGGAGCAGCTGGGCCTGGACCCGGAGACGGCGCGCGTGCTCGCGAAGGAGACGGTCTCCGGCGCGGGCGTCCTGCTCGCTCCCGACGACGCTGATCCCGCCGCCCTGCGCAAGGCCGTCACCAGCCCGGGCGGCACCACGGAGCAGGCGATCACCACGTTCGACGAGAAGGGCCTGCGCGAGATCATCGCGGCCGGCGCGGAGGCGTCCGCGACGAAGGGTGACCAAATGGAGAAGGAATACGGCGGCGAATGACGTGAACCGCCCGGCCCACCACACGAGACCACGCAAGGCGGTAGCACCATGAGCACGTTCGGCATCGAGGAAGAGTTCTTGCTGGTGGACCGCGGGGACAACCTCCCCGCACGGCCCACGCCGGAACAGTCGGCGCAACTGATGTCGCTGACCGCTGGCGGCGGTGCGGCCACCCCGGAATGGCTCTCGTGTCAGGTCGAGGAGACCTCCCCGGTGTTCCGCGACGCCGCCACGGCAGTGGACTCGCTCGTGGAGTTCCGCACGGCGCTGCGCGAGGCCACGAACGCCATGGGCATGGACGTGGTGGGCGTCGCCGCAGCCCCGGACGTGCGGCCCGAACCCGCGCAGATCACCCACGACGCCCGCTACCAGCGACTTGCCGGCCAGACCCCGGCCATCGCGGCGGACCAGTACATCAGCGGGATGCACGTGCACCTGGGGTTCCCGGACCTGGAGGTCGCGGTGCGCGCCCTGAACGGGCTGCGGGGCTGGTTGCCCGTGCTCGTGGCCATCGGTGCGAACTCGCCCGTGTGGCGGGGCGTGGAATCCGGGTTCGAGAGCTGGCGTTCCATCCACTATCGCCGCTGGATGACCAACGGCGTGCCGCCCCACTTCCAGGACCTGCACGACTACGACTCGCGCGTGGCCATGCTCACCGCGTTCGACGCCGTGGAGGGCCCCGCGAGTCTCAGCTGGCTCGCCCGGTTGTCCCACCGCCACGACACCCTGGAGATCCGCGCGTGCGACGTCCAGTTGGAGGCCCAGGACTCGGTGGCCATCGCGGTGCTCACGCGCGCCCTCGCGAACTACGCGCTCGAGACACCGCCCGCGGTCGCGTTCACCCAGGAGTACCTGGACATCGCACTGTGGCAGTCCGCCCGGTGGGGGCTGAGCGGTCGGCTCCTGGATCCCGTCACGGCCACCCTGGTCCCGGCCGAGGAACTCGTGAGCACCCTGCTGGAACGGGTGAGCGGGCACTACACCTCGCAGGAGGACCGTCGCTTCGCCGAGGCGGGGGTGCGCCACATCCTCGAGCGCGGTAATGGGGCGAGCCGTCAGCGCCGGGCGTTCGGCCGCGCCGGCGTCCCCGGGATCATGGCGTTCGCCACGCGGGCCATGACGGCCGCGCCGTCGGATGCTGAATAACGCGGGGTAGCGTCACGCGCGTGCGCCGTAGCGGGGGACGACGTCGCTCGCGGGCGTCGGTCACGCCGGTCACCGAGGAGCGCGTGCCGGTCGACGCTGACCGGCACCGAGGGGCGTCGGGCCGTGATGCCGGATCACAACGGCTCGCCGAGACGCAACCGGGTCAGGGGCGTGCGGCGAACCGTTCGATCAGGTCAACGTGCCCGGACACGATGAGCAGGTCCCGCGAGCTGACCGTGGTGTCCGGGCGGGCGTAGGTGAAGTCCTCGCCCGGGGACTTCACACCCACCACGGTCACGCCGTACTTGGAGCGGATGTCGGACTCGCCCAGCGTGAACCCCTGCGTCTCCCGGGGCGGGTACATCTTGACGATCGCGAAGTCGTCGTCGAACTCGATGTAGTCCAGGAGCCGCCCGGAGACCAGGTGGGCGGTGCGGCGCCCGGCGTCGGCCTCGGGGAAGATCACGTGGTGGGCGCCGATGCGCGCGAGGATCTTGCCGTGGGCGGGGGAGATGGCCTTGGCCCAGATCCGGTCGATCCCCAGGTCCACGAGGTTTGCGGTGGTCAGCACCGAGGACTCGATAGACGTGCCCACACCCACCACGGCGGAGGAGAACTCGGCGGCGCCGAGCTGGCGCAGGGCGTCGATGTCCGTGGCGTCGGCCTCGACCACGTGGGTGAGCTGGCCGGACATCTTCTGCACGAGGGCGGCGTCGCGTTCCACGCCGAGGACCTCGCGCCCCTGCTGGATCAGCTGCAGGGCCGTGGCCGAGCCGAAACGCCCGAGGCCCACCACCAGGACGGGGACGGAGTGGGAGGAGTTCTTAGCCAATGATGGGCCTCTCTTCCGGGTACGTGTAGAGCCGGCGCCGCGAGCGCAGGGCCAGGGCCGTGGCCACGGTGTTGGTACCGATGCGGCCGATGAGCATGATGACGGACAGCACGTACTTCCCGGCGTCCGGGGCGCCCGCGGACACACCGGTGCTGAGACCGCACGTGGCGTACGCGGAGATGACCTCGAACAGTACGTGGTCCAGGGGCATGTGGGTCAGGGCGACCATGATGCTTGAACCCAGCAGCACCACGGAGGCGCCCATCATGATCACGGAGATCGCGATGCGCAGCACGGAGTCAGGGATGGTGCGGAAGAACGCGATCACGGACTGGTCGCCGCGGGCCTCCGCGAGGATGGCCAGGAAGACGACGGCGAGTGTGGTCACCTTGATCCCACCGGCCGTGGACGCGGAACCGCCGCCGGCGAACATCATGGCGTCCGTGAGCAACAGCGTGACCTGGGACGTGTCGGTCATGTCCACCAGGTTGAAACCGCCCGAGCGCATCATCACGGACGCGAAGAACCCCTGGAAGATCCGCTCGGGGACGGACTGTCTGCCCAGGGTGTCCGGGTTGGCCCACTCGATGGCCGTGAACAGCACCCACGCCAGCAGCAACAGTGCGGCGGTGGTGACCACGGTGAGTTTGGCGTTGAGGTTCCACCGGGTGAACCGGAACCCCACCTGACGCAGCACCAAGATCACGGGGAAGCCCAGGGACCCCACGATCACCCCGATGCACACGGGCAGCAGGATGAGCCACGCGGTGGGCCCGGCGTGGTCGTAGGGCACGAGCCCGTCCGTGTGGGGCGTGAACCCAGCGTTGTTGAAGCTCGAGATCGCGTAGAACACCCCGTGCCACAGGGCCGTTCCCAGGGGTTCTCCTTCGGCGAGGAACCCCACGGAGAGCACGAGCGCCAGGGCGGCCTCGATGCTCACGGAGGTGATCACAATGATCTGCAGCAGCGAGCCGACCTCACCCAAGCGCCCGATGTTGAGGGCCTCCTGAGTGATGAGCTTGGACTTGAGCCCGAGCTTGCGCCCGATGGCCAGCGCCAGGATGGACGTGAGCGTCAGGGTGCCCAGACCGCCCACTTGAATGGCGATCAGGATGACTACCTGGCCGAACACGGACCACTGCGCGGCCGTGGACACCGTGGTCAGTCCGGTCACGGTCACGGCGGAGGTCGCGGTGAACACGGCGTCCACGAACCGGGTCTCCTGACCGGGGTTGGCGGACAAGGGCAGCCACAACAGGGCCGCGAAGCCCAGGTCCACGATCACGAACACGATCACCGCGAGCCGCGCGGGCGAGGAACTCGCGATCTGGTCCACGAAGTCCCGGATGCCTCGCGCCGTGCGTGTGGTCAGCGGTTCACCGGAGGGCGCGGGGGATGCAGGCTCCTCGACGGCGTTGGGTTGTTCGAGCTCGCTCACGGCACCTCCTCGCGGGATCCGATGGACGGTCGGGTCACGCGGAATCCTACGGTCCCGCGGGGGTGGATCAGCGCAACGACCCCCAGTATCCCCCGTCACAGTGCGCTGCAGCGACTGCCGCATGCGCGTGAGTGTTCTAATGGAGGTGTGAGCTCCGCGACAACGGGCAAGGATGCCGTCTACCCCACCAGTGTCTACTGGGATCCCCGGTTGCTCCAGTACGACTTCGGGGACTACCACCCCATGAGCCCCACCCGCCTAGACGCGACCATGCGGTTGGTGCAGAACCTGGGCCTGGACAGCGCGCCCAACGTGCGGGTCACCGTCCCCGAGGTCCCGGACGACCCCGTCCTGGAACTCGTGCACACCAAGACCTACGTGCAGTCCGTGCGCGCCGTCTCGGAGGACCCCACGCGGCAGATCCCCGAATGCGGTTTGGGCACCGAGGACACTCCCGGCTACGAGGGCATCCACGAATCGAGTGCGCGCCTGGTGGGCGGCAGCTACCAGGGTGCCGCGGACCTGCTGAGCGGTTCCGTGGTCCACGCCGTGAACTTCGGCGGTGGCATGCACCACGCCGCGGCGGACAAGGCCTCAGGTTTCTGCGTGTACAACGACTGCGCCGTGGCCATCCAGCACCTCTTGAACAACGGAGTGCAGCGCGTGCTCTACGTGGACGTGGATGGCCACCACGGGGACGGCACCCAGTCGATTTTCTACGACGAGCCCCGCGTCATGACCGTGTCCCTGCACGAGACGGGCCTGTCCCTGTTCCCGGGCACGGGCTTCGCCAACGAGATCGGCTCCGGGGCGGCGGCCGGCACCGCGGTCAACGTGGCCATGCCCACGCGCGCGGACGACTCCCAGTGGCTTCGAGCGTACGACGCCGTGGTCCCCCCGATCGCGCGCGAGTTCCGTCCCGAAGTGATCGTTTCCCAGCACGGCTGCGACTCCCACTTCCAGGACGAACTGACCCATTTACGCATGAGCGTGGACGGGCAGCGTCAGATCGCGTTGGCGGTGTCCGAGCTCGCGGCGGAATTATGTGAGGGCCGGTGGATCGCCACGGGTGGCGGCGGGTACGACTGCCACGACGCCGTTCCCCGCTCGTGGGCGCACCTCGTGGGGGTCGCCTCGGGATACCCCGTGGACGTGAACACGCCGGTCCCGCAGGCGTGGCGCAGCTACATGGCCGAAAAGTACGGCGGGCGCCCGCCCGAGCGCATGGGCGACGACGTCGACATCTGGTGGCGTTCGTGGGAGATCGGCTACGACCCCAGTGACGAGACCGACCGCAGCATCATGGCCACGCGCAAGGAGGTCTTTCCCCAGTGGGGACTGGACCCCTGGTACGACTGACCCTGGCAGGGCTGACGCTGGTGGGACCGACCCGTGACGGGAAGGTCTGATTGGGTCAGGGTGGGCAGCCCGTCTAAGGTGAATCCCATGTCCCACGACGCATATTCCGCCTTGTCCGACCCCACCCGACGCCGCATCCTCACGGCCCTGTGCGGCGGGCCCCGGCCGGTGGGCGAGCTGGTCACCGCGCTCGAGGTCTCCCAGCCCACGGTGTCCAAGCACCTCAAGGTCCTGCGCGACGCCGGGATGGTCACCACCCGCGCCCAGGGACAGAAGCGCTTCTACAACCTCACCGCCGAGCCCTTCGTGGCCGTGCTCGACTGGGTGAACGAGCTGGTCGCCGCCGCGAACGAGGCGGACACTCCCGTGACGGATACACATGAGTCCGCCCCGGCCGAGTCCGATGAGCCCGCCATGGCGAACGACGTCGCTGCGCAGCTGGCCGTCGACGACGCTGCACAGCTGACCACGGACGCCTCCGCCGAGTCGACCGACCACGACGCCGCGCCGTCGCCCGAGGACGCCCCGCGCCCGGAGCCCGTACGCGCCGAGGCCGTTGACGTCGACGCCGCCCAGGAACCTGTGCGCGACCCCGAGCGGTCCCTGCCGTGGTTCACGGCGGAGGTCACCGACGTCACGACGGAGGCCACCAACACCTCGGACAATCCCGAGGTCCTGGACATCCCCGCTCCCACGGTCGCCCCCGGATCCCCGGTCGATGATCCCCGTCCGGAAGAAAATTCTGGGGAAGCAGAGACGCCCGTAGAAGCCGAGTTTTTCGACGAATCATCCCAGGGGTCCGAGAAAGTCGTGCAGTTCAGCTCGGGGGTCACCGAAGAAGCTATCAATTCCGCTGATCCGGAGGGCCTGGCCGACGAACGGGAGGCCCAGGTCACAGGGGATACTGTGGACGATGGTGCCCACACCGAGCCCGCTGCGCAGCCCCGTGCCGCGCATGATGCCGAGCCCCACGATGCAGAGCCCCGCGCTGTCTCCCCGGAGACGAACTCGCCCGAGATCGCGGAGCTCATCCGACCTCGCGGGGCCGCGCATCGCCGTCAGAGCGGTCTGCTGTCCACTCTGACGGGTTTCCGGCGACGCAACCGCGGTTCACGCCGCGGTTGAGTGGGAGCCGCAGACCTTTCAAGAGGGCAGGAGAGACATGCACGAGAAACTGATCCCCATCCGGCAGATCGTCACGGCGCGCAACCCGGGTGAGTCCGAGTTCCACCAGGCTGTGGACGAGGTCTTCGAGTCGTTGGGTCCCGTGGTGGCTCGCCATCCGGATCTGTTGGACTCCGCGATCGTGGAGCGTATCTGCGAACCCGAACGTCAGATCATTTTCCGTGTGCCGTGGATGGACGACCAGGGCCAGGTGCACATCAACCGCGGGTTCCGGGTGGAGTTCAACTCCGCGCTGGGTCCCTACAAGGGTGGCTTGCGGTTCCACCCGTCGGTGTACCTGGGCATCGTGAAGTTCCTGGGTTTCGAGCAGATCTTCAAGAATGCGCTGACCGGTATGCCCATCGGCGGCGGCAAGGGTGGATCGGACTTCGACCCGTCCGGGCGCAGTGACGCGGAGATCATGCGGTTCTGCCAGTCCTTCATGACCGAGCTGTACCGCCACATCGGTGAGTACACGGACGTCCCCGCCGGTGACATCGGCGTGGGCGGGCGTGAGATCGGGTACCTCTTCGGTCAGTACAAGCGCATCACCAACCGCTACGAGTCCGGTGTGCTCACGGGCAAGGGCCTGTCCTGGGGCGGTTCGCTCGTGCGCACCGAGGCCACGGGCTACGGTGCGGTGATGTTCGCGGAGGAGATGCTCAAGACCCGCGGGTTGGACCTCGAGGGCCGGGACGTGATCGTCTCCGGTTCGGGCAACGTGGCGATCTACGCGATCGAGCGGGCCCAGTCGCTCGGCGCCAAGGCGCTCACGGCGTCGGACTCGAGCGGTTACGTGGTGGACAGCAACGGCATCGACCTCGAGCTGCTCAAGCAGGTCAAGGAGGTTGAGCGGGCCCGGATCAGCGAGTACGCCGAACGGCGCGGCTCGAGTGCCCGATTCGTCTCCGACGGTTCGGTGTGGGACGTCCCCGGCACGGTCGCGCTGCCGTGTGCCACGCAGAACGAGCTCAACGGCCGTCAGGCCAAGACCCTGCTCGAGAACGGGATCGTGGCCGTCGCCGAGGGTGCCAACATGCCGTGCACCACCGAGGCCGTGCACCGGTTCCAGGAATCGGACGTGCTGTTCGCGCCGGGTAAGGCCGCCAACGCCGGCGGTGTGGCCACGTCCGCGCTCGAGATGCAGCAGAACGCGTCCCGCGACTCGTGGAGCTTCGACTACACGCAGCAACGCCTGCGGGAGATCATGCGCGGGATCCACGATCGCTGCGCAGAGACCGCCGAGGAGTTCGGGATGCCGGGCAACTACGTGGCCGGTGCGAACATCGCGGGGTTCCTCAAGGTCGCCCGGGCCATGGTGGCCCAGGGCATCATCTGAGCACGGCCGCGTCCGGAGAGCGGCGCGCCGGGCGCCCGACCGTGCCATACGGCGGTCGGGCGCCGTACGACGTTTAGGGTGGGATATATGGCAACGCATCGAGAGGTTCTGCAATGGCTCGAGAACGAGCTGTTCGACGCAAACCTGGTGCTGGGTCAACGACTGCCCACCGACAAGGACCTGGCCGCGATCTTCCGGGTGTCCCGCAACTCCATGCGTGAGACCCTCAAGATCCTGGAGGCCCAGGGCATCGTCAATCTCTTCGAGGGCCCGCACCGCAGCATTCTCCCCATCCTGGTGCGCGAACCGGCCGCGTCCGCGGGTCCCGCACTGCAGTTGCACATAGCGACGTCGCAGCACCCGTTGCGTGACATCGTCCAGACTCGCGTGATGCTCGAGACCTCGGCCCTCGAGAACGCCGAGAAGCACAGCATCCCGCGCGAGGAACTGCACGCGATCATGGCGCAGATGGACGAGGACCTGGGGCTCAAGCAGTTCCACCACCTCTACGTGAGCTTCCACATCGCGCTGGTCAAGGCGGGCGGCAACGCGGTGAACGCGGCATTGTTCACTGCCCTGCGGGACTCGATCTACGAGTACACCCTGGCACTCGTGGGTCATGTGCCGCTGTGGAGCACCACGTCCAGCCGCATCCGCGCCGAACACCGGGCCATCGTGGGCGCCCTCGAAGCGGGGGACCACAACCTGGCCGCCCGCCTCGTGGCCGAACACATCACCTACCAGTACGAGGAAGCCGGCGTGGACCCGGACGACTCCCGCGCCTCGGTCGCGGAACCACGCTCGCTGGACCGTGTGGCGTCGTCCCGGGACAAGCGCACGGCCACGCCGCGGGGGCGTTCCGTCACGGAGCAGGACGGGCGGCCAGAGCAGGACGAGGAACTCGACGCCGATCGCCGCGCGAGCGCCTGAGCGCCCGTTTTCGGGCCCGGCGGGGTCGCACGGTAAGGTAGGCCAGTAGTTTGCCGTTAAACGTATGTTGCCCCCGCGTTAGCAGGGGCGGGGCGGTGTTCACCCGCGGCCCCCAGCAAATACCACTGTCCAGAGAACTGTGAGGGATCCTATGGGTTCGGTCATCAAGAAGCGCCGCAAGCGCATGTCCAAGAAGAAGCACCGCAAGCTGCTTCGCAAGACTCGTCACCAGCGCCGTAACAAGAAGTAAGCGCGCCCGTGATAGGCCCCGTTCCCGCTATGGGAACGGGGCCTTCATCGTGTGCGCAGTGTCCGCGTGCGTAGCATGGGCCGCATGACGCAGCAGTCCGTGAGCCCCGACCGTCTCGATCCCGCCCGTCCGGCCAAACCGGGCCCCGCCGTGCAGGCGGAACCCGCAGCGACGACGACGCGCGGGACGACGACGGCTCCCGCAACGGCGACGGCGCGTGAAACCGGCGCGGGCGCCGGTGCCGCGGGGCGGCAGGACGGGCGCGAGCGACGTCGTACGCCCCTGCTCTCCGGCGCGGACTGGACCCGCCCGCGCCCGGCGCACACAGTGACGCTGCTGACCAAACCGGGATGCCATCTGTGCGAGGACGCGCGCGAGGTCGTGACCGGGGTGTGCGAGCAGACGGGCAGCGAGTACCGCGAGCGGGACATCACGGGCGATCTGCAGCTGCTGCGCGACTACGCCGAGTACATCCCCGTGGTCTTCGTGGACGGAGCCCCATGGGACCGGTTGCGCATCGACGCCGCCCGGTTGCGCGCCGTGCTGTCCTGACGCGCAGTGCTGTCCTGACGGGGTCAGTTCCGTGCCGACGGGGCCGATTGGGGGCTGACAGCGGGGTTTGAGACACTGGGGGCATGCCTTCAGCAACCGTTCACCTCCTGCGCCACGGCGAGGTCCACAACCCCGCGCACGTGGTCTACGGGCGGCTCCCGGACTACCACCTGTCCGAGAAGGGCGCTCGGATGGCCGAGGCCGCCGCGGCGGACCTGGCCCGGCGGGTCCAGGATGGCGATCGGATCGTTCTGCTGGCGTGCTCGCCGCTGACCCGCACGCGGGAGACTGCCGCACCCGTGGCCCGCGAGTTGGGGCTCGAGGTGCGCACGGACGAGCGGTTGATCGAACCGGCCAACCACTTCCAGGGTCTGCACGTGACCGGTCGTGAGCTCGCCAAGCCCAAGCACTGGCCCTACATGCTCAACCCCTTGCGGCCCTCGTGGGGTGAGCCCTACAAGGCGCAGGTCGAGCGCATGGCACAGGCCGTGCGGGAACTCGCCCGGGACGCGGTGCGCCGCGGTGCCGACGGCGCCCAGGCCGTGGCCGTGTCCCACCAGTTGCCGATCTGGCTCACGCGGTTGTCCGCGCAGGGCCGTCCGTTGCCGCACGACCCGCGGCAGCGTGAGTGCAACCTCGCGTCCCTGACGTCCTTAACGTTCGAGGACGTGGACGCCGCGCAGGTCCCGGAGGTCTCCTACCGGGAACCCGCCGCCCACCTCTATCCAGGCGTCAATCAGCTTCCCGGCTCATAATTGATCTCTCACCCCACGACCTCTTCCCAGGAGTTCTCCCCGTGACTTCTCCGCGTTGTTCATCCGCCCGTTCCCTGCCTGCCCGTGCCCGAGTGCGCACGGGAGCGGTCGCCGTGGTGGTGTGTCTGGGGCTCGCGCTCGCGGGGTGCTCGTCCTCGGGCAACGACAGCCTCGCCCAGCAGGCCAACGCCGGCGGCGAGAAGGGCTACGTGGCCGGTGACGGTTCCGTGAGCGAGTACGCGCCGGAGCAGCGCGGGGAGCCCGTGCAGTTCGAGGCCGAGATGTTCGACGGCAGCACCGTGAGCGCCGAGAGCCTGCGCGGCAAGCCCGCCGTCGTGAACTTCTGGTACGCAGGGTGCGCGCCGTGCCGCGCGGAGGCCCCGGACCTCGTGGCCCTGCACCACGAGTACCAGGACCGCGCGCAGTTCCTGGGCGTGAACCTGCGCGACCAGCAGCCCACCGCGGAGGCGTTCGAACGCAACTACGGGGTGGACTACCCCTCCGCGTCCGATCTCAACGGGGCCGTGCTGCTCGCACTGAGCGACTACATCCCGCCGCAGGCCGTCCCCACGACCCTCGTTCTGGACGAGCAGGGTCGCGTGGCCGCCCGCGTGCTGGGCAAAGCGGACAAATCCACCCTGGACGCCCTGATCAAGGACACGGTGGCTGAGTCCGCATGAACGGCAATCCCTTCGCCGAGGTCGTCCTCGACGGTTCACTGATTGCCGCGCTGCCCGTGGCGCTGCTCGCGGGATTCGTCTCCTTCGCCTCACCGTGCGTCCTGCCACTAGTGCCCGGGTACCTGGGCTACATCACCGGGCTCACTGGGGTGGACCTGCGGGAACAACGGCGCGGGCGGATCCTCACGGGCGTGGTGCTGTTCGTCCTGGGGTTCTCCGCGGTGTTCGTGCTGATGTCCGTGGTGCTCGCGCAGCTCGGCGCGTTCGCGTGGTTGTTGGGCCAGCAGTGGATCATGGTGGTGCTCGGGATCCTGGTGATGCTCATGGGCGTGGTCTTCATGGGTGGTTTCTCGTGGTTCCAGCGTGACCGCAAGATCGAGCGCCGCCCGCCCCCGGGGCTGTGGGGTGCGCCCCTCCTGGGGATGGCCTTCGGTTTGGGATGGGCCCCGTGCATCGGCCCGACCTTCGCCGCGGTGCAGGCGCTCGTCTACGTGGACGGCGCGTCCACCGGCAAGGCCGTGGTGCTCACCACCGCCTACTGCCTGGGACTGGGCGTCCCGTTCGTGCTGATCGCCCTGGCGTTGCGCCGGGGCATGGGGGCCATGTCCTTCTTCCGCAGGCACCGTCTCACGCTGCAGCGCGTGGGCGGTGCCGTGCTCGTGCTCATCGGGGCCGCCATGGCCACGGGCGTGTGGTCCGCACTGGTCTCGTGGGTCCAGTCCGAATTCGTAACCGATTGGGTGATGCCGATATGACCGAGACGCGCACGCCACGCCCGAAGAAGGCGCAGCGTTCCGACGTGGAGGTCCCCTCACTGGGTCCCCTCGGCATGGCCCGGTGGGCCTGGCGGCAACTGACCAAGATGTCCACGGCCCTCGTGCTGTTGTTGTTGCTCGCGATCGCCGCGGTCCCGGGATCCCTGTTCCCCCAGCGGGTCCAGGACCCGGACGCGGTGACCAGCTACATCGAGGCGAACCCCACCATGGGTCCGTGGCTGGACCGCCTGCAGCTGTTCGACGTATTCTCCTCCTACTGGTTCTCCGCGATCTACCTCCTGCTGTTCATCTCGCTCGTGGGCTGCGTGCTCCCGCGCGCCGTCCAGCACTTCAAGGCGTGGCGTTCCAAGCCGCCGCGCACCCCGCGCCGGATCTCCCGGTTGCCGCAGTACCGCAAGGTCATGCTGGGCGGGCGCGACGGCGCTGCCGCACCTTCCCCGGACGACGCCGTCGAGCAGGCCGCCGCCGCCCTGAAGAAGCGCGGCTACCGGGTGCAGACACAGGACCTGGGCTCCGCGGCGCCGTCGGTCGCGGCCGAGCGCGGGATGCTCAAGGAAGTGGGCAACATCCTCTTCCACGTAGCGCTGCTGGGCGTGCTGGTCTCCGTGGCGATCGGTGCCCTGTTCGGGTACAAGGGGCAGAAGATCATCGTGGAGGGGGAGTCCTTCGTGAACACCCTCGTGGACTACGACTCCTTCAACCCGGGGACCAATTTCGACCCGGACTGGCTCAACCCCTTCTCGGTGCGGCTCAACAACTTCCAGGCCACGTTCAACCGGGACACCTCCGATCCCCGGAACTACGGTCAGCCCACCGACTTCAACGCGGACCTGACTGTCACGGACGAACCCGGGGCCACACCCCAGGACGTGAACCTCGCGGTCAACAAGCCCCTCAACGTCAACGGCACCAAGGTGTACCTGGTAGGCAACGGTTACGCGCCCGTGATCCGCGTGACGGATGGGGAAGGCAACGTGGCCTACGAGGGCCCCGTGGTCACGGTCCCCTCGGACTCCGTGTACACGTCCTCGCTGACCCTCAAGGTCCCGGACGCCCGCCCCGATCAGCTCGGGTTCGTGGGGTTGTTGTTGCCCACGGCCGTCTCGGAGCCGGGGGAGATCCCGCGCTCCGCGGACCCCGCGCTGAACAACCCCGCGCTGATCCTGTCCTCGTTCTACGGGGACCTGGGCCTGGACAGCGGGCAACCGCAGAACGTGTACGTGCTCAACACCGAGAACCTCACGGAACTGAACTCCATGACTTCGGCCAACGGCCCGATCCTGCTGGACGGTCAACACCGCGAGGTGCAGTTGCCCAACGGCAAGGGCAGCGTGGAGTTCCTGGACGTGAAGCGCTACGTGGGTCTGGACGTGAACAGCGACCCCGGGCGGATCCCCGCGTTCATCTTCTTCGTGCTCGCGTTCATCGGGCTCATCATGAGCCTGTTCATCGCGCGCCGGAGGGCGTGGGTGCGGGCCACCACCACGGAGGACGCCAACGGGGTGCGGTGTACTGTTCTGGAGTACGGACTGTTGGCGCGTGGCGAGGACCACCGCTTGGGCGCGGAAGCGGAAAAACTGACAGCTCTGTGGACGTCATTGTGGGAGGACCGCGGCGTGCGGGAGTTCCACCTGAATTCGAAGGCGTGAACTAATGGGTAGCAACATCAACGTGACCTTGGGCAACTGGAGCGAATGGTTCATGCTCCTGGCCGCCATGACCTACCTGGTGGTGTTCGTGGCCTTCGTGTGGGACATGGCCTCCCACTCCAAGACCCTCGGCCTGACTGAACGTGCCCGGCGTGACACCGCCGAGGGCGAGGCCAAGGAACTCGTGGGCGCCACGGCCGCGCATTCCGGGGCCCGGGCGGCGGGTTCCGCCACGGTCGGTTCCACGGTGTCGCGTTCCGCGTTCACTCGCTCTTCCACCGGGGGTGCGTCCGGCGACGGCGCGGGGACCGGTGAGTCCGTCGCGGATGAGTTCCGGACCTCGGCGGACGGCGCCAAAGGCGTGAACGAGTTCGAGGCGCTGGACTACCAGCACAACAGCCGCCGCCCGGCTGCCCGCGTGGCCGTGACCCTCATGGTCATCGCGTTCCTGCTGCACGCGTTCGCGGTGGTCTCCCGCGGTGTCGCCGCGGACCGTGTGCCGTGGGCCAACATGTACGAGTTCTGCACCACGGGCGCCCTGGTGGTGGCCGGCGTGTACCTCGTGACGCTGTTCTTCAAGGACCTGCGCTTCGTGGGACCCATGGTCTCCGGCCTCGTGCTCATCATGCTGTGTCTGGCCACGATCGCGTTCCCGACCCCCGTGTCCCCCTTGCAGCCCGCACTGCAGTCCTACTGGCTCATCATCCACGTGTCCATCGCGGTCGCGGCCTCCGGGATCTTCACCAT
>NZ_DDIY01000017.1:349275-397845 GCF_002338785.1 Kocuria sp. UBA1838
CCGGCGAGGACGCCCGTCTGGGCTTCCTGCGGGCCGTGCCCACGTCCGTGACCCTCGAGAACTTCTCCTTCCGGCTCAACTCCGTGGGATTCGTGTTCTGGACCTTCACCCTGGCCGCCGGTGCCATCTGGGCGGATCAGGCCTGGGGTCGGTTCTGGGGTTGGGACACCAAGGAGGTCTGGACCTTCGTGGTGTGGACCGTCTACGCCGCCTACATGCACGCGCGCGTGACCCGCGGCTGGAACGGCAATCGTTCCGCGTGGCTGTCGATCGCGGGCTACCTGTGCGTGGTGTTCAACTTCACGGTGGTCAACACGCTGTTCCCGGGCCTGCACTCGTACTCGGGCCTGTGAGTCCTCCGCGGGCATGAGCCCGTGACATGAGTTCGCGAAACAGGTGAGCCCCGTCCCTCATGGGGCGGGGCTCACGTCATGTTCAGTGGGTATCTCGGGCTCGTTACCGGGGAGTGGAACCACCGGGACGCGAGTCGTCGCCGCGCGGATCGTCGGGGTCCAGGCCGTCCGCGTCGGGATCGTCCCGGGGAGCGTCTGAGTCTTCCGAGTGGGAGCCGCTGCGGGGGGCGACGTCGTCCGGGTCGTCCGCGCGGACATCACCCGCCGGGTGGTCGGGGGAGGAAGCAGCGAGGCGCGGGTCGGAGGGATCCAACACCGGTTCCTCGGCGTCGGGGCGTTCGCCCGGGGCGCGACCGGTGCGCTTGAGTTCGTTCTCCCATTCCTGGAGCTTGCGAGCGCGTTCCTGTTGCTTGCGCCGCTCCTCAAGGTTGCGCAGGAACTGGGGGTCGTCGTCCGGGCCGCGGCCGCGCTGGGGTTCGCGGGCGGCGTCGTCCTTGCGGGGGCGGCCGAAGAAGAGCCACAGCACCGCCCCGACCACCGGCAACAGCAGGATCACCAACAGCCAACCCCACTTGGGAATGGCCCGCACAGCGTACTTGTCCGACTGCGCGCACTCGATGAGCGCGTAAATGATGACGCCCACAGCGAGGGCGCCTGCTCCGATGATCAGGATCGCTCTGCCCATGCGGATCATCCTAGGGGAGTGGACTGGGCAGTTTCTCTTCGGGTCAGCGCGGCGGGTGGGGGAGCGCGTCCCGTCCGGATCGGGCCCGGGCAGGAAGGCGCCCTGACCAGGGCCGGGGCCTTGAGCGGGGAGGGCGTCCGAGGCAGATGCCCCGCACGGGCAACGTCCTGTCCAGATCGGGGCTTTTCGCAGGCAACCACGGTGCCCGGGAAGCACCCAGGGCGGGCCCGTAGAATGGTTGGGTGAACTTCGTGAAGTATTCCCTGCTGCGCCTGGGCATCCTGGTGGTGCTCTTCCTGCTGTGCATGTACCTGGGGCTGGGGTTGGTCTTCTCCGGGATCGCGGCCGTGGTGGCGGCCTTCGCGATCTGCTACATCTTCTTCCCCAAGCTGCATTACGCCGCGGGCCAGGACTTCCACCGATGGATCTCACGCACCCCCAAGCCCACCAACCGGGTGGCCCTGGAGGACCAGGAGATCGAGGACTCCTACACGGACCGCGAGGCTCGCAAGGACGTCTGAGCGTCCGCCCGCGGGGTTCTGGCCCGGGGAACTTCAGCGGTCGCGATGGCGCACACCCGGAGCGCGACGCCATGATTCAAGCGGCGGGGAGTGTCAGCCCAGGTACTGGTGCACCAGCACTGCGATCGCGTAGAGCACGGTCACTCCCAGGTTGATGAAACCGCACTGCTTGAGCACGGGGATCAGCTCGCGCCGGTCGGTGGTCCTGAGCACGGTCACGGCCGCGCCGATGGCCAGTGGCGTCACGGCATAAATCAGGAGCACCCACGGGTTGTGGGGCACGAGCAGCAACGGCAGGACCATCCCCACGAACAGCTCCGTGGTGAACGTGAGCCGGGCCTTCGGATCGCCCAGACGCACGGCCAAGGTCTTCTTGCCCACGGCGCGGTCCCCGGGGATGTCCCGGACATTGTTGGCCATGAGCAGCGCGCACGCGAACAGCCCGGTGGAGATCGCCAGGACCCACGACTCCAGGTTGAGCCGCCCGGCCTGGGTGATCGTGGTACCCAGGGTGGCCACGAGACCGAAGAAGATGAACACGAAGAGATCGCCGAGTCCCATGTACCCGTAGGGCTTCTTGCCACCCGTGTAGCCCCATGCCGCGAGGATCGCCAGGACACCCACCGCGGCGAGCCACCACTGCTGGGAGACCACCACGAGCGCGATGCCTGCGAGCGCAGCCAGCCCGAAGCACACGAACGCCGCGGTCTTGACCTCGCGGGGGGATGCCGCACCGGAGCCGGTCAGACGCAACGGGCCCACGCGATCGTCGTCCGTCCCGCGCACGCCGTCCGAGTAGTCGTTGGCGTAGTTCACCCCGATCTGCAGGAACAGCGCGACCAGCAGCGCGAGGACCGCGGGGCCCAACCGTGCGGCAGCCATCCACTGGGCGGCGGCGGTGCCGGCGATCACGGGGGCCGCGGCCATGGGAAGCGTACGCAGACGTGCTCCCTCGACCCACTGAGCTGGTGTGGCCACGGTGCAACCTTTCGAGAACGGGGACGGGTTCGTGTCATTGTTTCACGCGCTGTGCACGTGCACACGTTCCGGGGACACGATGAGCCCAGGCGGTCTCAGCGGCCCGGCCGTGGAGGCGGTCGCGGATTCCGGTCGGGCGCTGGGGCGCCTGAGTGCGTCAGACATGCGCGGTCTCGCCGAGCCCAAGGGATGACGACGGCGCGAACGCGGTAAGCCGCCCGGTCCGGTTCAGCCCGCCACCATGGCGGTGACGCGCTGGTCGGGATCCCACCGTCGCAGGCCCGTGATCTCGACCGCGCGCGGTGCGGGCACGTCTGCGAGTACTTCCAAGGCCTTACCCACCTGAGACGCGGTGAGTCGCTTACCCAGGGTCAGGTGCGGAACCCACGGGCGGGCCGGGGGTCGGGACTCCGCCGCGATCCGTTCCAGCTCGCGGACGGCCTCCGTGACCCCGGGTGGCACAATCACCGACTCCGCGAGCACGAAGGGCCCGTGCCCCACAACGAGCAACCCAGGGATATCCACGGAACACGGCAACAATGCGGGGAACACCTCCCGTGCTCGGGCCAGGACGTGTTCGGGCATCGAGGGCGCGGACAGTGCGGTGATGTGCGGGGCGTTGGACGCACCGCAATGCGTGGCGAGGCTCGGTAGACCGGCCCCGTGCAGTGCCGCCCACCGCGAGCGGATCAGATCATCTGAGGCGGGGGAGAGCACCAGGTCGAGGGAGTGCGCGGGCATGATGTCACCTCGTCCCGTCCGTGGGTTCGTCACGCAGGACCGCCCGGCCTGTCGCGGTCGGCAGCCACACCCCGGCCCCGTGGAACGCCGGCGCGCTATACACCGGGGCTCGCGAACAACGCTTCGGCGGAACGGCGGTCGGGTTTCCCCGTGGCCAGCATGGGCAGTTGCGCCACGTGACGCCACAGCTTGGGCACCGCGGGGGCTCCGAGCCCGTCCCGGATCGCCGAGGACAGTTCACGCTCCACGGCATTGAGGTCCGAGCCCTCCCGCAGCGCGATCAACGCCGCGACCGCCTGCCCCCACTCCGGGTGCGGCACCGCGAGCACGAGTGCCTGGCGGACCCGCTCATCACGCTGCAGTTCGGCCGCGACCAGTCCCGCGGAGACCTTCACACCGCCGGTGTTGATGACGTCGTCCGTGCGGCCCAGCACCCTGAGCGTCCCGTCCTCCCGCAGCACACCGAGGTCGTCCGTGCGGTACCAGCGCACGCCGCCGATCACACGGAAATGGTCCGCGGTCTGGGCGGGATCGTCCAGGTAGCCGTCGGCCACGGCCGCCCCGCCCAGCCAGATCCGGCCCTCCCGGCGCTCGTTCGGGTCGGGTACGGCGCTGGATGGTGCACCGTCGGGGACGATCCCGGCGGTGATGGCGTCGAGCGCGGCGTCGTCGTACACGCAGCCCCCGCACGTCTCCGACATCCCGTATGTGCGCACCACGTGCACGCCCTCGTCCGCGGCGCGCGCGGCGAGGTCGGGGTACAGCGCGGAGCCGCCCACGAGGACGGCATCGAAGCGGGCGAGGGCGGCGACGGCGCGCGGGTCGGGTGCGCCGTCGCGCGGGTCCAGAATGCGCTGCAGCTGCGTAGGCACCACCGAGACGTAGCGCACCGGATGGGTGAGCCGCTGCGCGGCGTCCGCGAACGCGGCGGGGGTGAAATGCTCGGTGGGCATCGCGACCGGGCGCGTGCCCGCAAGCACCGAGCGCGCCAGCACCTGGATGCCCGCGACGTAGTGCGCCGGTAGGCACAGCAACCATTGACCGGGGCCTGTCGTGGCACGCTCGGTGGCGCGACCGGAGGCCGTGAGAGCTTGCGTGCTCAGCACGGTCTTCTTGGGGCGCCCGGTGGAGCCGGACGTCGCCACGACCACCGCAGGGCCCGGTCGGGACAGGGCTGCGGTCAGGCGCGGTACGAGCTCGAGTGGGTCCCCGGGGACGGGCCCGTCCAGGGTGACGACGTCGCTCGGCAGCGCCCGCGCCTCGGGTGCCGGCACGGGCTCACCCGGCAGCGCGGGATCATTCGGATAATCCGACATGCCGTGATGTTCAGAAGTAGTAGGGGAACGCGGACCAGTCGGGGTCGCGCTTCTGGAGGAAGGCGTCCCGGCCCTCGACGGCCTCGTCGGTCATGTAGCCCATGCGGGTGGCCTCGCCCGCGAAGACCTGCTGGCCCACCATGCCGTCGTCCGGGAGATTGAACGCGTACTTGAGCATCCGCACGGCCTGCGGGGACTGAGCGGTGATCTTGCGGGCCCACTCGACGCTCGTCGTCTCGAGGTCCGCGTGCGGGACCACCCGGTTGACCGCGCCCATCCGGTGCATGTCCTCGGCGGAATATTCATCCGCGAGGAAGAAGATCTCTCGTGCGAACTTCTGGCCCACCTGGCGGGCCAGCAAGGCGGAACCGTAGCCAGCGTCGAATGAACCCACGGTCGCGTCCGTCTGCTTGAACTTGCCGTACTCGCTCGACGCGATGGTGAGGTCGCACACCACGTGCAGCGAGTGGCCGCCGCCAGCGGCCCAACCGGAGACCGCGGCGATCACGACTTTGGGCATCGTGCGGATCAGGCGCTGGACCTCCAGGATATGCAGGCGTCCGGCGCGGGCCGGGTCGATGGAGTCCGCGGTCTCACCCTCGGCGTAGTGGTAGCCGTCCCGGCCGCGGATGCGCTGATCGCCGCCCGAGCAGAACGCCCACCCGCCGTCCTTGGCGGAGGGGCCGTTGCCCGTGAGGATCACGGCGCCAACGTCCGAGGACATCCGGGCGTGATCCAGGCTGCGGTACAGCTCGTCCACGGTCCCGGGACGGAATGCGTTGCGCACCTCGGGCCGGTCGAACGCGATCCGCACCCACGGCAGATCCCTGACCACGTCCCCGTCCCGTTCCACCCCGCGGTGGTAGGTGATGTCCTGCAGGTCCTCGAAGCCCTGCACCGGACGCCACTGCTGCGGGTCGAAGATCTCGGATACCTGCTCGGGAAGCTGCGCGTTGGTCATGGGTACCACTCTAGGCAGGTGGCCGGAGCGCCGTCCCACTCGGCGTCGGGTCCGTTGACGTCGCTGTGCCCGCCGACGCTACTCGGTCGTGGCCGTTCGAGCGGCCCGCCACCGCGACCGCGCACGCGCCGAAGACCACGGCCACGAACGTCAAGGTGAGGAACGTGAAGGTGAGCATTCCCGCCACCGCTGTCACCACCAACAGGATGACACCGGCGACGATCGCGCCGATGCCCAGTGCGCGGCCCAGTTTCGCGGTCGAGTCCATGCCCACCTCTCCATCGGGGTCTGCCCACCCTAACAATCGCGTCCGAGGGCTCGGTCATACTGGAACCCATGAGTGCCGCCCCGTTCGACGTCCGCCGGATCGGCCGGGGCCTGCCGTTCGCGGAGTCCGTGCCGGCTCTGCAGGAGGCGCTGCGCGGGGGCGTGGCCGTGGTGCAGGCCCCGCCGGGAACCGGTAAAACCACCCTGGTGCCCCCGATGGTGTCCAACGCGGTCCGGGAAAACCTCGTAGGGGCGTCCGGTGCGGATGCTGATCCCGCCGCCCACCGCGTCGTCGTCGTCCAGCCCCGCCGGGTGGCCGCTCGGGCCGCCGCGCGCCGGCTGGCCGCGCTCACGGTGACGGAGCCGGGCGGCGTCATCGGCTGGAGCGTGCGGGGCGAGCGCAGGACGTCGAAGGCCACTCGGGTGGAGTTCGTGACCCCCGGCATCCTGCTGCGCCGACTGCTGCAGAACCCGGAACTGGCCGGGACCGCGGCCGTGGTGCTGGACGAGGTGCACGAGCGGGGCGTGGAGTCGGACCTGCTCGTGGGGATGCTCGCGGAGCTGCGGCAGCTGCGGGAGGACCTCGTGCTCGTGGCCATGTCCGCCACGGTGGAGGCGAAACGGTTTGCGGCCCTGCTGGGAGGGGACGCGCCCGCTCCGGTGGTGGACTGCCCGTCCGCGCTGCATCCGCTCACAGTGGAGTGGGCGCCGGGCCCGCAGCGCCTCGACGAACGGGGTGTCACCCCCGCGTTCCTGGCTCATGTGGCCCGCACCGCCGCGGCGGCTCATGCCCGCGCCGTGGCCACCGACCCGACCGTGGACGCCCTCGTGTTTCTCCCCGGCGCGCGGGAGGTCTCCCGTGTGGCGGCCCAGCTGCGGGGCCTCACCGACGCCGAGGTCTTGGAACTGCACGGTCAGCTCAGCCCGCGCGAGCAGGACCGCGCCGTCGCGGGCCGCGCGCCGGGGGAGCGCCCGCGCATCGTGGTCACCACGTCCCTCGCAGAGTCCTCGCTCACCGTCAACGGCGTGCGCCTCGTGATGGACTCTGGTCTGGCCCGCCAGCCCCGCCGGGACGCCGGGCGCGGGATCTCCGGGCTCGTCACGGTCTCGGCGTCCAAGGCGTCGGCCGAGCAGCGCGCCGGCCGCGCCGCTCGCCAGGGCCCGGGCACGGTGGTGCGCTGCTACGACGACGCCGCCTGGGGCGCCATGCCCGCCCACTCCGTTCCCGAGGTGCGCACGGCGGACCTCACCGCCGCGTGCCTCGCGCTCGCCGTGTGGGGCTCACCGGGAGGTGAGGGGATGGCCCTGCCGGACCCGCTGCCGCCCCGTGCCCGCTCGGACGCCGAAGCCGAGCTGACGCGCCTCGGCGCGGTAGCCGAGGACGGCCGCGCCACCGGCCTCGGACGCCTGCTGGTCTCCCTGCCGGTGGAACCCCGCTGGGGTCGCGCCCTGTTGGACGGAGCGGACCTCGTGGGTGCTAGAACGGCGGCGGAGGTCATCGCCGCCGTCTCCGACGGCGTTCGCGTGCCCGCCGCGGACGTCCCCGCGCTGGTGCGCGGGCTGCGCTCCTCCCGTGGTGACGAGTCCGCTCGGTGGCGCCGCGAGGCGCAGCGGTTGGAACGTATGGCGGCGCACCCCGCGCTGGCGGGCGACGGTGCGGCGGAGGGAGCCGAGGAGAACACGGACGCGCCGCCCCGCGGGCCGGAATCGGACGTGCCCGACGACGTCCGGGAGGGTGTCGTCGTGGCCCTGGCGCGGCCCGAGTGGATTGCCCGGCGGATGGACGCCTACGGGGACCAATGGCTGCTCGCCTCCGGAACACGCGCGGGGCTGGAGACCGGGAGCCCGCTGCGTCACCACGAGTGGTTGGCCGTCGCCGAACTGACGCGCGCCGCGGGCAGGGTTGCCGCGGGCACCGGCGCGGTGATCCGTGCGGCGGCACCCCTGGACCTGGCGCACGCGCAGCTCGCCGCCGGTCCGCTTGCCCGCACTGAGACGCGCGCGAGCTTCTCGAACGGTCGCGTGAGCACCCGCGAGGTGCGTGCGGTGGGCGCGATCGAGCTCTCCGCCACGCCCGTCCGCGCGGATCCGGACACGGCCGTGCCCGCCATCCGCGCCGCGCTCGCCGCCGAGGGCCTGGACCTACTGCCGTGGGACGACGCTTCCCGCGGGCTGCGCGCCCGGCTCGCGCTGCTGCGTCGTCACCTGGGGGAGCCGTGGCCCGCGGTCGACGACGCCGCTCTGGTCGAGCGCGTGACCGAATGGCTCGCCCCCGAACTGCGGGACGTGGCGCGTGGCGGGTCGCTGCGGTCGATCCGCGTGGTCGATGCGCTGCGCAGGCTGCTGCCCTGGCCGGAGGCGGCGCGCTTGGACGAGCTGGTCCCCCAGCGGCTCATGGTTCCCAGCGGGAACACCGCCCGGATCGACTACCCGGCGGTCTTCTCGGAGGACGAACCCGCCCGTCCGGCGGTGGTCGCGGTGAAACTGCAGGAGTGCTTCGGGTGGGCGCAGACGCCGCGCGTCGTGGCCGGGCGTGTGCCCGTGCAGTTCCACCTGCTCTCCCCGGGGCGGAGCACGCTCGCGATCACCGATGACCTCGCGTCCTTCTGGTCGGGGCCCTACGCCCAGGTCCGGGCCGAGATGCGTGGCCGTTACCCCAAGCACCCCTGGCCCGAGGACCCGTGGAACGCGGTGGCCACAGCCAAGACCTCCCGCGCGCTGCGGCGGGACGGCTGAGCGGGGCCCGTGCGCGGGCGGACAGCGCGGGCCCGGTGTGCGAACGCGGCCGGGGCGGTGGGGTCTGGACGGCCGTGGACACCCCGTTTGAGATCGGGTGTGAGCTGGGTTACGGTGGGGTCACCGTTTACGCCCGAGCGCATCACCGTGCGCCGCGGCCCGCGCATTCGAGGGATGTCGAGGCCGCCGGGCACCACGACTGGCGGACAACCTGCACCAACCGCCCCATCGTTCAGGTTGGTCCGTGCGTTCGGCTGACCTGCGCCACCCCGATTTCCCGCTCACCCGGATCGGTACACCTGCCCGACGCCCACGCGTTGGGGCAGTCGTGATACGTCGGGCCCCGGGCGGCACCCGGGACTCGCGGGGGCGCGTCCGTTCACAGACACAGATCGCGAAGTGACATCATGACCACCACCATTCCGGACACCACCACCATGACCATCGACCCCGCCGAGACCCCCGCCGTGGGGCCGGAGCTGGCCCGTTCGTGGCTGCTTGTCAACGGCTCCCACAGGTCCCGTTTCGACCAGGCCGCGCAGAGTGCCGCGGACGCCGTCGTCCTGGACGTGGAGGACTCCGTGGCCCCGGCGGACAAGGCCCAGGCTCGCGAGAACGTCCTGGAATGGCTCGGTGCGCGCACCGAGGACGGCGAACAGAACCGTGCGTGGGTGCGCATCAACGGCTTCGGCACCGCGTGGTGGGAGGAAGATCTCCGCGCACTGCGGGACGTCCCCGGGCTGGACGGCGTGATGCTGGCCATGACCGAGTCCCCGGAACACGTGACCCGCACCGCGGAGCTGTTGCGCGGGACCCGAATCGTGGCGCTCGTGGAGACCGCGCGCGGCGTGCAGAACCTCCAGGCCATCGCCACGGCCCGGTCCACGTACCGCTTGGCGTTCGGGATCGGCGACTACCGCCGTGACACCGGCTTCGGCGAGAACCCCATGGCGCTGGCGTACACGCGCTCGCAGTTCACCATCGCCTCCCGCGCCGCGAACCTCCCGGGTCCCATCGACGGCCCGGCGGTGGGCGCGCTGGGTGCCAAGCTCGCGGAGGCCACCGGTGTGACCACGGAGTTCGGGATGACCGGCAAGCTGTGCCTCATGCCGGAACAGACCGCCACCGTCAACGAGGGGCTGTCCCCGTCCCTGAGCGAGCTGTCCTGGGCCACCGAGTTCCTGGGGGAGTTCGAGGCCGAGGGCGGTCAGATCCGCAACGGTTCCGACCTGCCCCGACTGGCCCGGGCCCGCAAGGTGTTGGGGCTGGCGTCGGCATTCGGGATGCGCTTGCCGGAGGGCTACGACATGCACTTCGAGGCCCCCACCGACACCTACCACTGCTGACCTGGGCAGGGCGTGTGGCCCGGACCCGGGAGCGCCTTCAAACGTGGCCGTGGCTTGGGAGTGTCTGGAAAGTCGGCCGTGGCCTCCGCGTTGAAGCACACTCGAAGAGCGCAGCCCACGACGGCGCGGGACACCCCCGCCCCGACGTGGGCTGCTCATTGCCAGGCATCGCCGTCGCGGCCGAAAATGGGGTGGGGACCGCGCGGTGCCCACCGCGCGGGACGCCACCGAACGGCGTCGCCGTCCCCGTCAGCTGATCCGGGTTCGCGGGTCCCCCGCGGGCGCGGTCGGACCGAGCGCGTCGAATGGAGAATGAGCCGTGAGCCCGTCAAACGAAACTACCGTGCGCCGCACCAAGATCGGGATCGTGGGGGCAGGATCCGTGGGGACATCCCTGGCCTACGCCGCGATGATCCGGGGCACGGCCACGGACATCGCCCTTTACGACCTGCAGACCGCCAAGGTGGAGGCCGAGGCACTTGACCTCTCCCACGGCCAGATGTTCGCCCCGGGCGTCCGTGTGGAGGGCTCGGACGACGTCGCCGTGCTCAAGGACGCGGACATCGTCTTCGTGACCGCCGGCGCCAAGCAGCGCCCCGGGCAGACCCGCCTGGATTTGGCCGGTGCGAACACCGCGATCCTCAAGTCGCTCATGCCGCAACTGGTGGAGCAGGCGCCGCAGGCGGTCTTCGTGCTGGTGACCAACCCGTGCGACGTGCTCACCGTGGTGGCCCAGCAGATCACCGGGCTTCCCCACCAGCGGATCATGAGCTCCGGCACCGTGCTGGACACCTCCCGGCTGCGCTGGTTGATCGGCAGCGAGGCGCAGGTGAACACCAGCAGCGTGCACGCCTACATCATCGGTGAGCACGGGGACAGCGAGTTCCCCGTGTGGTCCTCCGCGAGCATCGGTCAGGTGCCGCTCAGCGAGTGGGAGGTGGACGGGCGCCGGCCCTTCACCACCGAGCGCCTGGACGAGCTCAAGGACCAGGTGGTCAACGCCGCCTACCGCGTGATCGAGGGCAAGGGCGCCACCAACTACGCGATCGGCCTGGCCGGGGTGCGTATCGCGGAGGCCGTGCTCAAGGACCAGCAGTCGGTGCTGTCCGTGTCCACCGTGCTGGAGGACTACTACGGCGTGAGCGGCGTGGCCCTGTCCGTGCCATCCGTGGTGGGGGGCGCCGGTGTGGGCCAGCAGCTGCGCATTCCCATGGGCGAGCCCGAGAAGCAGCAGCTGCGCGCGTCAGCGGGGACCATGCGGTCCTCGCTGCACGACCTCGGCTTCTGAGCCCGCGTGCCCCGGCGGAACGGGTTTCGCAGGAATGAACGACGCCCTCGCACCGTGCGGTGCGAGGGCGTCGTCCGTCTGCGCCGCGGCGCAGGCCGTGGAACTCAGACGGTCCCGGGGGTGGTGCCACCGGCGGCCGCCTTGGCCGCGGCGGCGGGATCGGCTTGCTCGGGGTGGTGGACCAGGCGGAGAGTCTCGTCGAACTCGCGCTGGATCTCGGGGTTCTCCCGGTGGGTGGCCAGCGAGACGATGATGCCCACCAGACCACCCAGGATGAAGCCCGGGATGATCTCGTAGAGGTCACTCCACGGGGTGTACTGCCACAGGAACACGGTCGCGGCACCCACGACCATGGCGCTGATGGCGCCCGCGTTGGTGAGCTTGCGCCAGAACAGGCTCATGAGCACCACGGGGCCGAAGGCGGCACCGAAGCCGGCCCACGCGAAGCCCACGAGGTCCAGGATGGTGGAGTTCTGTTCCCACGCGAGAGCGGCCGCCACGAGGGCCACGAGCAGCACGCCACCGCGGCCCAGCCACACCTGCGCCCTGGGGGACGGGGTGCGCTTGGCGGCCAGGTTGTAGAGGTCCTCCACCAGCGCGGAGGAGGAGACGATCAGCTGCGAGGAGATCGTGGACATCACGGCCGCCAGAACGGCGGCGAGCACGAGGCCCGCGATCAGCGGGTGGAAGAGCACCTGGGACATGTCCAGGAAGATGGCCTCCGGGTCCGTGGGCTCCTGGCCCGGGCGGTTGCCGTAGTAGGCCATGCCCACCAGGGCGGTGCCGATGGCACCCAGCACCGTGAGGATCATCCAGCCGATTCCGATCCGGCGCCCGGACTTGGCGTCCGCGGGGGTGCGCAGCGCCATGAAGCGCACGATGATGTGGGGCTGGCCGAAGTAACCCAGGCCCCACGCGAGCGAGGAAATGATGCCCACCGCAGTGCCGCCCGCGAACAGGGACAGCGCGTCGGGGTTCACGTTCTCGATCCGGGTGGCCATCTCACCGGGCCCGCCCACCAGGAAGATGCCCACGATCGGCACGAGCAGCAGCGCGCCCAGCATCAGCAGACCCTGGAACAGGTCCGTGTAGGACGCCCCCAGGAAGCCTCCGAAGAATGTGTAGAGCACGGTCACCCCGGCCACCAGGAGCATGCCCGTGAGGTAGCTGGTGCCGAACGAGGACTGGAAGAACACACCGCCGGCCACCATGCCGGAGGAGACGTAGAACGTGAAGAACACCAGAATGATCACACCCGAGATCACGCGCAGCACGCGGGTGTTGCCCTTGAGGCGGTTGTCCAGGAAGGACGGGATGGTGATGGAGTTGTGGGAGACCTCGGTGTACGCGCGCAGCCGCGGTGCCACGATCTTCCAGTTCACCCACGCACCGATGGTCAGCCCGATCGCGAGCCACGCCTCCACGAGACCCGAGAGGTACACGGCACCGGGCAGACCCATGAGCAGCCATCCGGACATGTCCGACGCGCCGGCCGACAGTGCAGCCACGCCGGGCTTGAGGTTGCGCCCGCCCAGCATGTAGTCGTCGAGGTTCTTGGTCTTGCTGTTGGCCCACAGGCCAATACAGATCATGGCGATGAAATACGCCAGGATCGCCAGGAGTTGGTACGCCTGATCGGACATACTCGTGCCTTCCGGTACGGGATCGTTGGACTGCGTCCACTGTATAGGGGAGGTGACGCAGATCCCATGTGAGCCGTGTGAGGCAGTTCACAACTCTACCGCTCCGGAGGCCCTACGGACGCGTCACCGGCCACGGTGTGAAGGTCGCGGGTTCGCGCCGCCACGAGCTCGGGTCCCAGCGGTCCAGCACGTCCGCGGCGGTGCGCACGGGGTGGACGATCCCCAGAGAGCCGGCGAGCCACGCGAGCACGTCCTGCGCCGTGTACCCGATGTCCTCGAGCTCCCCGAGCGTGACGGCGCCGTCCCGCTTGGCGAGCCGCGCCCCGGCGGGACCGAGCACCAGCGGCACGTGGGCGTACTCGGGAACCCGGTGCCCCAGCAGCCCCGCGAGATACGCCTGTCGCGGAGCGGACGGCAACAGGTCGTCCCCGCGCACCACCTGGTCCACACCCTGTTCGGCGTCGTCCACGACCACGGCCAGGTTGTACGCCGGCGTCCCGTCGTTGCGCACGAGCACCATGTCGTCCACGGCTCCCGTGTACTCGCCCACGAAGTGGTCGTGCACCGTGAACTCCCGCGTCTGCGCCCTCAGCCGGATGGCGGGGGGTCGCTGGGTACGACGTCGCGCGCGCTCGGCCGCACTCAGGTTCCGGCACGTGCCGGGGTACGCGCCCGGGATGCCGTGGGGAGCGGAGGCCGCCGCGTGGATCTCCTTGCGCGTGCAGAAGCACTCGTACGTGAGGCCCGCCTCGGTGAGATCCTGTACGCGGTCCAGGAATCGGGGAATGCGTTCGGACTGGTGGTCCACGGGGCCGTCCCAGTCGAGGCCGATCGCCCGCAGATCCGCCACGTTGCGCTGTGCGGCCCCCTTCTTGACCCGGTCCAGGTCCTCCACGCGCAACAGGAAGCGGCGCCCCGTGGCCCGCGCGAATCCCCACGCGGCCAGGGCCGTGCGCAGGTTTCCCAGGTGCAGGTCCCCCGACGGCGACGGCGCGAAGCGGCCCGCCGGGGTCACGGGGGTGTCGGGGTTGGTCGAAAACACGCGGCACACAGTAGCACCGCCCCGCCGCGGGTTCCCGTCGCGCGGGGCGGCCGGAGCGGCGTCGTGCCACATGCCCCGGTGGCTTGCGGCGATACGTAGAGGGTGCGGGGTTGCCGATAGAGTGAGCCCCATGGCACGCACCCAGGAGTTGCGCCCCGGCGTCTATGTGATCGGCACCGAGAACTGGAGATTGAACTCCGGTCTGGTGCTGGGCACTCAGCGCGCCCTGGTGATCGACACGGGTGCGGGGCCTCGCCAGGGCCGGGAGATCCTGACCGCGGTGCGTGAGCTCACGGAGCTACCGCTCACCGTGGTGAACACGCACGCGCACTACGACCACTACATGGGTAACGCGGTGTTCACGCGCGCCGGGGCCACCGAGTTCTGGGCGCACAAGGCGTGCGCGGCCGCGATGGCGGAGGTCGGCGAGTACCAGCGCAGTTTCGTGAGCACGCAGGAACCCGAGATGGGTGAGGGCCAGGGCATGGACACCCAGCTCGTTATGCCCACCAACACTCTTCCGGGGGACGGTCGCAGGCCTTCCCTGACCCGGATCGACCTGGGGGAACGCCCCGTCACCCTGTTCTTCCTGGGCCCCGGTCATACGGACAACGACGTGTGCGTGGGCGTGGACGACGTCGTCTTCTGCGGTGATCTCGTGGAGGAGGGGGCGGACCCCAACTTCGAGGACGCCTACCCCCAGCGCTGGGTGGAGTCCTTGCGCGCGCTCGCGACTCTGGAACGCTACCGGGTGTTCGTGCCGGGCCACGGCTCGCCCGTGACCGGCAACTTCGTGTCCCAGCAGGCGGACACCATGGAGCTGGCCATCCGGCGCGCTCGGGACGCGGGCCTCTCCGGTGAGGGCCCGTCCACCGCCTCGATGTACCGCTTGCCGTACCAGGCCGGCGTGGCCAGGGTTTTCCTGGACCGATTGGCGGCGATCTAGCCGGTCGTCACTCCCGGACGTTCGATAGCAGTTGCGTTCGTAGTCACCGGGTCGTGTCGCGCAGTCGCCGCGCCACGAGCGACCACCCCAGGGCCCCGGCTGCCGCGATGCCCACGTACCCCGCCGTGAGCGTGACCCGCCCGGCGAGCGTGCCCGCCACGGTCGGGGAGGGCCACCAGATTGCTGCCGCGAGCAATGCCGCGGCCACCACGGTCAGGGTGATCGCGGTGCCCAACCGGGGTCGCGCGGGGAATCGCGGGCGGTACACGGGCGCTCCGTAGGGGGCGGGCTGCGACCACGTCGGCTGGGGCTGCTGGTGCCCGTACTGCGCGGGCGGGTACCCCTGCTGAGCCTGCGGGTACGATGCCGCCCGCTCCTGCTCACCACGCTGCTGTTCCGCGAACTGCCGCTCGGCGCGCTCGTGGGCCGGCGGAAGATAGGCACTCTCGCCCCGGTCCTCGCTCCATTCGATGTCCTGGCGTCTACGCGAACGGTTCTTCCGGAACTGCCGGTAGAACTGGAGCGATGCCGCTCCGGGGCGGGCGTCGGTACGGGAGAGAGCGGCGTCGACGGCGCGTGCCACGAGGGTTGCCACGACGCCCCACCCGCCCACGATGAGCAGCGCGGCCGCGGCGTCCGTGGGACGGTGCCAACCGTTGAGGATGGTGAGCATGCCAATGACCGCCGCTATCAGGGCTCCCCAGCGCCCCGCCCTGGCCCGCAGGTGGGGAGGCGCCACGAGCAGCACGGCCATGAGCGCGGAGGCCGCCGCGGTCGTGTGACCGGACGGGAACGAGTTGGACGCGATCTGCTGGATCCCCAAATCGGGTTTGTCGAGCACCCCGTGCTTGAGGAACTGGGTGGTCACGTTCGCAGCGAACGCCGCCCCCGCGGCACATACGGCGGCCGTCCAACGGCGGTAGCGCACGGCCCACACGAGCGCGAGGACGCCGGCGGCCACCGCCCCGAGCTCCGGGACGTACTGCGCGAGGACGAGGGCCGCGCCGGGGAGGTAGACATTGCGGTCGGCCTTGGCCTGGGCCAGGGCGACCTCGTCGAGTGCCTGACCCGTGACCGTGTGCAGACTGCCGTACGCGATGAGCATGACCAGACCCCACAGCACCGCGAGCGCCAGGAAGGCACCGACCACGGTCCGGGTGGTCACCGAGCGGGCGGAGGTCCCGGCCGGTGGGCCGGCGAACTGCGGATAGGAGGCCTCGGGGCCGCGGGGGGAGGGGGCGTGGGACACGGAAGACTTACCTCACCGATAGAAGGACAGGTGGGCCCACCCGGGTGTGGCGGGCCCGTCCCCATGGTGACACGTTCCGCCCGGACGGTGCTGTGAGTTCCGGGGTGGACCGCCCGGGCCGAGAGCACCACCAGGGTGGTCCTCAGCGAGCGAACGAGTTCTGGGGCGACATTCGGACCTAGCGTGCTCATTGGGGCGAGTTCCGACGGCGAGATCTGCCAGATATCAAAAGCGTTCGGTAACTAATCAATATGGATTTCGTCCGAATGGTCGAATTGCGTATTCCTACCCTTACGACAACGCCAGTTTCATGCTAGCCGATCCAGTTTTTGAGGCGGATGTTGTCTGTAGCGGCTGAACTGCTTGTGAGTTACCGAGTGAGATCCATATCGTGTGAGGCAAAACACGGAATGTCATTCCATTCCTCCAAGGAGATATTATGCAGTTTCATGTAGATGGCTATCAAACCGGTGATCCCATGACTATGCCCGCTCAGGGCTCGGGGGTGGATCGTCCCGCCGAGTTGCCCGACACCATGGACGTGCTGATCGTGGGGTGCGGTCCCGCCGGGTCGATCACCGCAGCACAGCTGTCCCGGTTCCCAGAGGTCAACACCAGGTTGATCGAACGCCGGGGACACCGATTGCCGTTGGCCAATGCGGATGGCGTGCACTCCCGGACCATGGAGACGTTCCAGGCGTTCGGCTTCGCCCACGAGATCTACGAGGAAGCGCACACCATCACGGACATGGCGTTCTGGAAGCCTGATCCCCAGGACCCGGAACGTATCATCCGCGAGATGAGCACCCGCGAATTGCCGGAAGAATTCAGCGAATGGCCCATGATGCTGATCACCCAGGTGCGCATCATCGATCATTTCAATCGGTTCATGGAGAACGCGCCCACTCGGATGGAACCGGATTACGGCTACGAATTTGTGGACATGGAAGTCGCCCCCGAGGAAGAGAACCGCGAATACCCGATCACGGTGACCCTGCGCCGCACGGCCGGACCCGACGAGGGCCAAGAGCTTCAGGTGCGTACCAAGTATGTGGTGGGGGGGGGGGGACGGCGCTCGGAGCAATGTGCGCAAGTCTCTAGGGTATCGACTGCATGGCAAGCAGGCCAACCATGCGTGGGGCGTGATGGACATCTACGCGGACACCAACTTCCCGGACGTTCGCAAGAAGTGCACCATCAAGTCCTCGACCGGTCGCACCATCCTGCTCATCCCGCGCGAGGGCGGGTTCCTCTTCCGGCTCTACGTGGATCTGGGTGAAGTGGCGGAGGGTGATCGCTCCGTGCGTGAGACTCCACTCGAGGACGTGATCGCCACTGCGCAGCAGATCATGAGCCCGTACAAGCTGGATGTGAAGAACGTGGTGTGGCACTCGATCTACGAGGTGGGTCACCGCGTTTCCGACCATTTCGATGACCGCGCCTCGGAGAAGACCTCCAGCCAGGACCCCCGCGTGTTCATCACCGGGGATGCGTGCCACACGCACTCGGCCAAGGCGGGGCAGGGTATGAACGTGTCCATGCAGGACGGGTTCAACCTGGGGTGGAAACTGGGCCACGTGCTCTCCGGAAACAGCCCCGTGGAACTGCTGCGCACCTACGCGGAGGAGCGCAAGGACATCGCCCATCGTCTGATCGAGTTCGACAAGGCATGGTCCACCCTCATGGCGCAGCCGAGTGACCAGTTCGAGAACCCCAACGAGCTGGAGGATTTCTACACGAAGAACGCCGAGTTCAACGCGGGCTACCTCACCGAGTACGAGCCATCGATGATCACGGCGGACACCAAGCACCAGGAACTCGCTGAGGGATACCCGCTCGGTAGGCGTTTCAAGTCCGCCATGGCGGGCCGTGTGTGCGATCTGGTGCCCATGCACATCGGGCACGATCACTTCGCGGACGGTCGGTGGCGTGTCTACGTTTTCGCTGACGACGCAGCTCCGGGAGTTTCCCAGACCCTCCAGGATTGGGCCCACTGGGCTGAAGGATCGCTGTCTCCCGATCTGTTCGACACCAAGTTGATCCACCGCCAGCGGCACACCGAATTCGATGTATCCGACGTGCCGGAGGCGTTCAAGCCCAAAACCGGCACGTTCCGACTGACGGACATGGAGAAGGTGTTTGGCACATTGGAGGGACACGACATCTTCGAGGAGCGCGGTATCAGCGCGGACGGTGCGGTGGTAGTGGTCCGCCCCGACCAGTACGTGGCTGGCATCTTCCCGCTGGGGGATACGGCGGAGATCGAGGAGTTCCTCTCAGGCGTATTTCCTTCGGTGCGCTCCGCGGCAACGGTCACCGTCTGAGTCCCAGCCGCACCAGCGTTTCTTCACGCGCTGACCGACTGACACTGGCGCCTCGGACCTCTCGATCCGGGGCGCCAGTGCATCAGGCTGACCCAGGCGACCACCCACAACGCGGATCCTCGTTCGCGTCGTTCCGGGGCGTCGTCGTACTCGCCCAGCACACGGTCGAGCCAGAAACGTCCTTCGCTGAGGTAACCGTCCGACACCCAGTGGTGACGCAACGCCACCGCCAGGCGTGCAGCAGCGTTGATCTCACCGGGGGTGGCTACGGACCACTGCAATGCCGCCATGGAATTGGGGCGTTCCGTGCGAGCGCGCAGGATGAACTCACCCTGGCGCGGAGTAGACCACTGTTCGACCATGGTTTCCGCCCGGCGAAGAAAGCAATCCCGGTGACGACGGCGCAGCTCAGTGGCCGCGCCGTCGTTCAGCCGGTCGGCGCCGTATTCACGCACGGTCATGAGCTGGCGGTAGCGCACTGCCTCCCCGTTGCGTTCGGTGAGCAGGATGGACTTGGCCACGAGGCGATCCAACAAGTCCAGAACGAGATCCGGGACGAGACCATCGAAACTGCAGATCTCCTCGGCGGCTTCCAGATCGAAACTGCTGGGAAAGACTGACAGCCGTTGCCACAGCACCTGCTCCTCCGGGGTACAGAGCTCGTAACTCCAGTCGATCAACGCTTGGAGTGTGCGGTGCCGGGGTTGAGCAGTGCGAGACCCGCGGCTCAACAATCGGAAGCGCTGGTCCAGGCGATCGAGCAACTGGGTCACGGACATGCTCTGCAACCGCGCAACGGCGAATTCGATGGCCAGTGGCATGCCGTCGAGACGCGTGCACAACTCGATCACGGCCCTCTGGTTCTCGGGAGTGATCGTGAAGTCACCCACCACGTTCCGTGCACGGTCCACGAACAAGGCAATCGATTCGAAGCGTTCAAGGTCCTGAACCGCATGGTCGTCCTCCACGGAGGGTGTCGCCAAGGGAGGCGCGGGATAGATCGCCTCGCCGGCCAGGCTCAGGGGCTCACGGCTGGTGGTGAGGATCCTCACCCCCGGGGCCGTGGCCAGGACACGGTCCACCAACTCCCCGGCCCCGGACAGCACGTGTTCACAGTTGTCGAGGAACAGCAACAACTCCTTGTCCTGCAGGTAGTCCGTCACTCGTTCCAGCGCCCCGCGATTCGACTGGTCTTGAATGGCCAGGGCGGAGGCGACTATCGGGCTGATGGGGGCACCGGGGTTGAGGGATCCCAGATCCACCATCCACGCACCGTCGCGAAAATGGGTCTGCAAGCGCTGACCGACTTCCATCCCCAGGCGGGTTTTGCCCACGCCTCCGGGACCCGTGAGGGTCGTCAACCGCGAGCGGGACACCGTGGCCCGCGCTTCCTTCAGTTCCCTGCGACGTCCCACGAATGAGGTCGAAGCGGTACTGCTCGTCGCAAAGGACTGACTACCTACGCGGTTAACCATGCCCATCATCTTCTCGCGGCGAGGCCCGGAACAGAACTCACGAACCCTTACGGCGTACCCACCAGCCCGGACCCGTCAGCTGCGCGTGCGCGTGAAGGACGAGATCCGGGTGATCTCCCGGCCCACGATGAGCGCCTGCATCGAGTCGGTGCCCTCGTACGTGGAGACCACCTCCATGTCGGTGAGGTGACGGCCGATGTGGTACTCCAGCAACAGCCCGTTGCCGCCCAGCATGTCCCGGGCGGTGCGGCACATGGCCAGGGCTTTGCGGGAAGTGGTCATCTTGACCATGGAGGCCATGGCGTCCGTGAGTTGGTCGCGCTCCTGCAACTGCGCCATGCGGGTGCACAGCAGCTGCATGGAGGTCAGGTCCGAGAGCATGGTGGCCAGCCGCTCCTGCACCAGCTGGTAGCTGGCGATCGGCATCCCGAACTGTTCGCGCTCCAGGGCGTAGTTCGCGGCGATCTCGAACGCCGCCATGCCGTGCCCCACGGCCTCCCACGAGGCACCGCCGCGGGTGGCCTTGAGCACCTTGTTGACGTCCTTGAAGCTGTGGCAGTTCTCCAGCCGGTTCTCCTCGGGGATCCGCAGGTTCTCGATCACGATGTCCGCCTGGTTGATGGCGCGCTTGCCGATCTTGCCGTCGATCACGGTGGGGAGGTAGCCCTGCGGGTACTCGCCGTCCTCCTGTTTCTCCACCACGAAGCATTTGACCTGTCCGTCCGCCTCGTCCCGGGCATAGAGCACGATCACGTCCGCGGCGTGGCCGTTGCCGATCCACCGCTTGTGCCCGTTGAGCACCCAGTGGTCCCCGTCCCGGCGCGCGGAGGTCTCCAGGGACACCGAGTCCGAGCCGTGGGTGGGCTCGGTGAGCGCGAACGCACCGGTCGTCTCGATCTTCGCCATGGTGGGCAGCCACCGCTGGCGCTGCTCCTCATTGCCCAGCATGTAGATGCTGCCCATGCACAGGTTGGAGTGCACGCCGAAGAACGTGTTCACGGAGCCGTCGATCCGGCCCATCTCACGGGCCACCAGCCCGGCGGCCTGGCGGGAGAGTCCGGGGCAGCCGTAGCCCTCGATGAACGTTCCCACGACCCCCAGGTCGGCGAGGCCCTTGAACGCGGGGAGGGGGTGCTCGCCGCGCTCCCAGAACGCGTTGATCGCGGGCAGCACGTGCTCCTGGCCGTAGGTGCGCACGCGGTCGCGCAGGGCGATCTCCTCGGCGGAGAGTTCCTGGTCCAGCAGGAAGAAGTCGGGGTTCTCGAGCAGTTCGCTCATCACGGGTCCTTTCGGTGGCCGGGAGGCGGGGCTCCGCCTCGCTGCGGCGCGAGATTCTGGTGTGGGGAGGGGCTACGCGCGGTTCGGGGCCGCGCCCGGGGAACCGGCGGCGCCGTCGTGCGCGGCGGTGGGCACTGCACCGACGGCCGTGCGGTCCGGTGCGGGGGCGTCGTCGTGGGCGGCGCGACGGGAACGCAGCCAGGCCATGACATCGGTGCCGTCCGCACCGAGGGCGGGCGGGGCCTTGTCGTAGCGCACCGGGGTGCGACTGAAGGTCACGGGGTTCTTGATCAGGGGCACGGCCTCGTCGCCCTCGCCCACCTGCACCACGGGGTCCAGGCCCAGGGAGGCCGCGTACTCCACGCCCTCGGGGATGGTGAGGATGGGGGCGCACGGCAGGCCCTCCGCCTGCAACCGGGACGCCCACACCTCGGCGGTGTCCGAGGACAGCGCCTTGTTGAGCAGCGGGCGCAACTCCTCACGGTGTTGGTTGCGGTTCTCCACGGTGTCGAAGCGCGGGTCCTCCGCGAGCTCGGGCAGGCCCAGCACCGTGACGAAACGCCGGAACTGGGGGTTGTTGCCCACCGTGATGATGAGGTCCTTGTCCGCGGTGGGGAACGGTCCGTACGGGAACAGACTGGGGTGGTCGTTGCCCATGCGCTGGGGGTCGTTGCCGCACGCCGCGTAGCCCGTGGTCTGGTTGACCAGGGAGGACAGCGCGCAGGAGAGCAGATCCAGATGGATGTGCTGGCCCCTGCCGGAGACGTCCCGCTCGTGCAGGGCGCCCAGGATGGCCACTGCGGCGTGCAGCCCGGTGAGGACGTCGAACATCGCCACGCCCGCCCGCTGGGGTGGGCCGTCCGCGGAGCCGGTCACGGACATGAAGCCTGAGACGCCCTGGACCAACAGGTCGTAGCCCGGCAGGTGTGCGCCGCGGTCCGTGCCGAATCCGGTGATGCTCGTGTGGATGAGCCCGGGCCACCGCTCGGCCACGGCTTCGGGATCCAACCCGTAGCGGGCCAGCCCGCCGGGCTTGAAGTTCTCTATGAACACGTCCGCGGCGTCGATGATCTCGTAGGCGGTCTCCAGGTCCGCCGGATCGCGCAGGTCCAGCACGATGGAGTGCTTGTTGCGGTTCACGGAGAGGTAGTAGGTGCCCACCCCGTCCCGGCTAGGCGGCTTGTACCCGCGGGTGTCGTCCCCGGTGGGGCTCTCCACCTTGACCACGGTGGCGCCCATGTCCGCGAGCAGCATGGTGCAGTAAGGCCCCGCGAGCACGCGGGAGAAGTCCGCGACGACCACTCCGCTGAGCGGCCCGGAGGTCGCAGGATCCTGGGTGAGGGACATGAACGCTCCACTGGGACGGGGAATGTGTTTCATCCCACACAATCACCGTCATTAGGTTCTGTCCAATACAAGAAGAGCGATGGACTGATGCGCGTGTGGCAACAATCACGTAGGCTCCGCCCATGGAAGTCCACGAAGCCAAGGCGTTCTTGGCGGTTGCCGAGGAACTGCACTTCGGGCGCGCCGCCGCCAACCTGCGGATCGCGCAGCCACCCCTGAGCCGGCTCATCAAGAGCATCGAGAAGTCCCTGGGTGCTCAGCTGTTCGAGCGCAGCACTCGGCAGGTCTCGCTCACCCCGGCCGGGGCGGCCCTCCTGGAGCCCGCGCGCGAGCTGGTGGCGGCCTCGGAACAGGCCCGCACCGCGGTGGCCAAGTCCATGACCGGAGAGACCGGGCGCGTGCGCCTCGGGTTCGCGGGAGCGTCCATCAACCGGCAGGTGGGGGAGCTGGCCCGCCACGTGCGCACCCACCGCCCCGGGGTACACCTGGAGCTGCACGGCTCGCAGTTCTCCCACACCGCCATGCAGAAGGTGCTGGGCGGCTCCCTGGACGTGGCCATCGGGCGGTGGGATTTCATCCCCTCGGAGCTGCGCTCGTCCGTGCTGGGCCACGAGGAGGTCATGGTGGTGCTGCCCAGCAACCACCCGCTGGCGGACGCGCCCCGGGTGGAGATGTCACAGCTGGCCGAGGAGTCCTGGGTGATCCTGCCCTCGGGTCCGGGGGCCGCACTGCAGAACCGGCTGACCTCCCTCGCCACAGCGGCGGGCTTCGTGCCACGCGTGGCCCAGGTGGCACCGGACTCGTGGACCCTGGTGGTGCTCGTGGCCGCCCAGATCGGCTGCGCCCTGAGCCTCGACACCGTGCGGGACAACGTCGCCTCGGACGGCGTGGTGTTCCGGCCCCTCGCCCAGCCGCAGCGCCCCCTGGACGTGCAGCTCATGTGGCGCGCGGCGGACCCCAACCCCGCGCTGTGTGCCGTGGTGCGCCTGGCCCAGAACCTCTACGGGGACCCCCGCGGCCAGGCCGCAGAGGTCCCCGGAACCTAGCGGGTCCTACTCGTAGTCGTACCAGCCGTGGCCGGTCTTTCGGCCGTAGTCACCGGCCTCGTACTTCGCCTTGATGGACTCGGCTGGCAGGGACGCGGGGTCACCGGTCTGCTCGTACTCGGCCAGCCGGATCAGGTAGACCACGTCGATGCCCACCATGTCCATGAGCTCGAAGGGGCCCATGGGGTGGTTCAGGGCGGTCTTGGCGGCCACGTCGATGTCCTTGTAGTCCGCCACCCCGTCCTCGTAGAGCTTCAGCGCCTCCGTGCGCAGGGCGCCGAGCAGGCGGTTGGCCACGAAGCCCGGAACCTCCTTCTTGAGCTCCACGGGGGCCTTGCCGATCGAGCGGGCCAGCTCCATGGCGGTCTCCACGGTCTCACGGGAGGTGCCCTCGTGGGGGACCACCTCCACGCACTTCATCACCAGCGCGGGGTTGAAGAAGTGCACGTTGCACACCTTCTCCGGGCGGTGGGTGGCGTCTGCCACGCGCGAGGACACGATGTTCGAGGAGTTGGTGGCCAGGATGGTGTGCTCGGGGCACACCGCGTCCAGCTCCGCGAAGACCTGACGCTTGATGGTCAGGTCCTCCACAGCGGCCTCGATCACGAAGTCCGCCTGCGCGGCGCACGCGTCCCGGTCCGTGGAGAACGTCAGGCGCTCGAACGCGGCGTCCACGTCCTGCTGGGTGCGCCGGCCCTTGCTGACGTCACGGCCCATGCGGGAGTGCAGCTGCTCGGAGGCCTTGTCCACGGCCTCCTGCTTGATGTCCACCACGTCCGTGTCGTACCCGGCGAGGGCGCAGACCATGGCGATCTGGGAGCCCATGGCCCCGGCGCCGATCACGGTGATGTGCTGGATCTCCTTCAGGGGGTTCTCGCTCACTTGCTCACGTCCTTCTGTGCTGCACTGTGGAAATCGGGGGTCCGTTTCTCCAGGAACGCGGTGGTTCCCTCGGCCTTCTCGGCGCTGCTGTAGAGCACGGACTGGGCCAGGCGTTCCAACAGGATCCCGGTTTGGTGGTCCACGTCGAAGCCGTGGCGGATCACGGTCTTGGCCAGCTGGATGGCCAGCGGGCCCTTGCCCATGATGGCCTGCGCCGTCTCGCGGGCGGTAACCAGCAGCTCGTCCGGCTCCACCACCTCGGTCACCAGCCCCATGTCCAGGGCCTCGTCCGCCTTCACACGTCGCCCGGTGAGCACGATCTCGGTGGCCCGGCCCAGGCCCACGAGCTTGGCCAGGCGCTGCGTGCCGCCCGCGGCGGGCATGATGCCCAGCCCGGTCTCGGGCAGCGCGAACTGCGCGTTCGTGGAGGCCACGCGGATGTCGCATGCCAGGGCGAGCTCGTGGCCGCCTCCGAACGCGTAGCCGTTCACCGCTGCAATGGTGGGCTTGGGGAACTGCTCCACCTTCTCGTACACGCCCTGCATGGTGGCCTTCAGCCCGTCCTTGGGCGTGCGTACGGCGAGCTCGTTGATGTCCGCGCCCGCCACGAACGCCTTGTCCCCGGCGCCGGTGAAGATCAGCACCTGCACGTCGTCGTTCTCGGCCAGCTGCGAGAGGGTCTCGGTGATGGCTCGCAGCACGGTCGCATTGATCGCGTTGCGCACCTCCGGCCGGTTCACGGTGACCAGGGCGATCCCGTCCGTGACGTCCACGGTCAGGACGTCGGTGTTCTCTGCGCTCATGATGCGTTCTCCTTCGTGTTCTCGTGCGGGGCGTGCGCACCCGCGGTGGCACCATCGGTGTCGTGCGCGCCGTGCGTGCCGCGGGCGGCGTCGGGAACCTCGGCTCCCTCCGGCACCCTGGTGATCTGCCCGGTCTCGGGGTCGACGACGGCGCGCGGCCGGCGCAGGCGCGCGAGCACCGCGGCCGCGACCACCAGCGCCAGACCGATGAGCGTGACCAGGGCCCCAGGCAAGAACATCATGAATCCGCCCACCGCGAGAACCACCCGCAGGTACAGGGGCAGCTGGCGTTCCACGAACGTGAGCCAGCCGCCCATGGCCGCGGCGATCGCGTAGACCGCCACGAGACTGGAAAGGAAGGCCAGCCCGATGTGCACGGGCTCGCCCTGGGCCACCAGTGCGGGGTTGAGCGCGAAGCCGAACGGCACCACGTACTTCACCGCGCCGAGCTTCATGGCGGAGAAGCACGTGGCCATGGGGGAGGCCTTGGAGATGCCCGCCGCCGCGAAGGCCGCGAGCCCCACGGGCGGGGTGATGTAGGAGACCGACGCCCAGTAGATGACGAACAGGTGTGCGGCGATCGGGTCCACGCCCAGGGCCGTGACGGCCGGGACCATCACGATGGCGAGGAACACGTACGCGGCGGAGATGGTCAGGCCCATACCCAGGATGAAGCACACCACGGCGCCGGCGATCAGGATGAGCACCACGTTGTCGCCCACCAGGGCCACCAGGTCACGCGAGAGGGACAGGGCCACGCCCGTGGCGGTCAGCCCACCCAGGATCAGGCCCACGCCCGCGATGATCCCCACGATCTGCGCCAGCGTCTTGCCCACGTCCACGCCCATGTCCACCCACTGGCGGGGGCCGAACGTCACGCTGGGCTTGACCAGGGCGATCAGCAGCAGGATGGCCACCACCCAGTACGGCACCTGCGCCTCGGAGTCCGTGGTGAACAGCAGCACCGTGAGCACGGCCAGGGCGCCCAGGTAGGGCCAGCCCATGGCCAGGGCGTGGCGGGCTCGTGGCAGCAGGTTCTTGGGCGTGCCGCGCAGGCCGCGCTGGGCGGCGTAGCCGTCGATCTGCAGGAAGATGCCCAGGTAGTAGAGGATCGCGGGGATGGTGGCCGCCACCAGGATGCTCGTGTACGGCACGCCCACGAAGGAGACCATGAGGAACGCCGCGGTGCCCATGATGGGCGGAGTGATGGAGCCGCCGGAGGAGGCGGTGGCCTCCACGGCCCCGGCCACCCGGGCGCTGAACCCGGAGCGCTTCATGGCCGGGATGGTCATGGGCCCCGTGGTCAGCACGTTGGACACCGCCGAGCCGCTCATCATGCCCATGGCCGCGGAGCTCGCCACGGCCACCTTGGCGGAGCCGCCGCGGTAGCGGCCGAACACGGCCATGGACAGCTCGTGGAAGAAGTCCGCACCGCCGGTGTGCTGCAGCACCACGCCGAACAGCAGGAAGCCCACCAGGATGGTGCCCGCGGTCTGCAGGGGCAGGCCCAGCACGCTGTCCACGCCCATGGTGTGCACCTGGGCCAGGGTGGGCAGGTCGTAGGAGATGCCCTGCAGGAAGGACAGCGGGATGATCCCCGCGAACAGCGGGTACACGGAGAACAGGAACGCGATCACGAGCACCACCAGACCGGCGGCCCGGCGCAGGGTCTCCAGGATCAGGGCCCAGAACACGAAGCTCAGCACGGTGGCCAGGGTGGGGGCCATGTACTGCCAGCCGTACTCCTGGATCTCGATGCCGTGCACCGCGAAGTACGCGCTGGTGCCCACCACGGCCAGCAGCAGCAGGACGTCGTACCACGGCACGCCCCGCCGCTGCCGAGCCGCGGCCCCGGGGGCGTGCTTGCGGATGGGCGTCACGATGAACACGATCGGCACGAACACCGCGATCAGCAGGTACAGGAACGAGTTGGTGGGGATGGTCACCCCGCCCACGTTCCAGAAGAACACCTGGTTCATGGTCAGCAGCACGCCCACCACGGTCAGCACGATCACCAGGCTGCGCCAGAACGGCGTCAGTCGGGGGCTCGCGTCGTGCAGGGAGACGTCCGAGGGCATGGTGGGCTGGGCGGCGTCGTCGCCCCCGTGCGGGTGCGTGGCGGTGATCTCCGCGCCGGTGCGGGGGTCGATGGCCGGTCCGGGGGTGGTGATGGGGCCAGCGGTGCCGGCGGGAGCCGAGGCACTGGCGGGGCCGGCGGCGTCGCCGGTCTGGTACGGGGTGCTCATGCGTGGCCTCCGGAGGGTGCGGTGGTGGACGACGTGCCGGGCAGGGTGCCGGGGGTGTCCGGGAGCTCGGGAAGGTTGGCCTTCTTCCAGTCCACCCACTCCTTGCGCGCGGACTTGGGGTCCTCGCGGTCCTTGTGGTCCTGCCAGAACGCGGGCCAGGCCTCGTGCATGCGGCGCTCGCGCTCCAGCAGGGCGTCCTGGCGGGTCTGCAGGTCCTTGCTCCAGCGGCCCTTGCTGGTGAGGAACTCCACCATGGCCTCGTGGAACGGGATCACCAGGGGCGTGAGCTGGATCTGGTCCGTGCCGAAGCGGTGGGCGTCCGGGGTGGTGTCCTTGTAGTCCGGGTAGTAGCGGTCCATGTCCGCGACCAGTGCGGCGACCTCGTCCGCGGGGCGGTCCGCGCGGGCGACCACCGGGATGGTGTACTGCATGTTCACCGCCGTCTCCCCCTTGGCCAGGCCCGCACCCTTGGAGAACTCGCCGGGTTTGACCATCGGCGCCAGCTCCTTCCACGTGGCGTACTGGGAGGGCGTGCCGCCGCCCAGGTTCAGCCAGCGGATGGGGTACTGGGAGGCCAGCTCGGAGACGTTGGCGCCCACCACGTTCTGGTACAGGGTGTCGATCTGACCGGTCTTCAGCGCCTCGATCTGACCGCTGTAGGTGACGTCCACCATCTGGACGTCCTTGCCGGTGAGGCCGCCGTAGTTGAGGATCGCCTCCATCTTGCGGTTGATGGACGTGCTCGCGATCAGCTTGGGGAACTTGCGGCCCTTGAGGTCCGCCACGGTCTCGATGCCGCTGTCCTTGCGCACCAGCACCCCGTAGTTGCCCGGGGGAGTCCACACGAGGCGCAGCGCCTGCGGGCCCCACTGCTCGGAGCAGTACTCGTCATTGCCCTCGAACGCGTAGTAGTACTCGTCCCCGGTGCGCGAGTACTGGGCCGTGCCGTTGATCAGCGGGGCCAGGCGCCCGATGCCCGTGTCCGAGGTCATCAACCGGATCTGCCGTCCCGTGCGCTGGGTCAGGGTGTTCGCGACCGCCGCGAGGTCGTTGTACGTCCCGGTGCCCACGCCGTAGGTGGACCACACCAGCTGATGCGTGCGGTCGGTCGCGCGCGGGCCTCCCGCGCAGGCCGACAGGCCCCCGATCACGGGCAACGACGCCGCTGCGGCTAGCAACGATCGTCGGCTGAGGGTTCGTGTCATGGTGCCTCCACGGGAGTGATGCGATGGACCCACCGGCCCGACGCCGCCGCAGGGTGCGCGGGGGTCGGTTCGACCGGTGGGTACATTCATACCGTCAATTGCGTGACCCACGACACTTTCCGGTCGATTGATGCCTAACCAGTATCGCCGAGGGTCAGGTGGGGCAATGCGTCACGGTGACGGCGGCGGGTCCCTGCCAGTCCTCGAACTCTGGGGCACGTTTGGGCCAACGTGCGCATTTTGAGGCACGTTCTGGCCAGCCCCCGGACTGTGAGGCACGTTGAAGCCACGAACAGCGGATATTCCTGGCCTCGACGCGCCTGAAAGTGCACCCGGTGGCTCGAGAGTGCCTCAGATGTCAGGCAGTGGGCGGGGTGTCGCTCTCGCGACGTCGCATCGCGGCCTGGTGGACACGCAGGTCCGCGAGGAGACGACGCCGCTGCAGCTCCACCGTGCGACCGTCACCTCGGTCGGTTCGAGGGTTCGATCATCCGCCGGGCCGGCGTCGGAACATGGTCGCACCGCGGGCAACTCTGGCCGACTGGCCAATCGACCCGTGCGGCGCGCTCCCCGATAGGCTCCGGCCATGGACACTTCCGCTCTGGACTACGTCGTGACCGAGTGCAAGGCACTACTCGAAACCCGGTTTCCGGACGGGTCGGAGCACGGTGCGGCGGCCATGCTGCTCGAGGACGGCACCGTGGTCACCGGAACCGCCCCGGACATGCCGAATGCCGCGGTCGAGGTGTGCCACGAGATCGAACCGTACTGTGCCGCCCACCGGTTGGACCTCAGGGTGGTGGCCTCGGTGTGTGTGCACCGCAGGGCGGATGGCAGCGTCGTCGTGCTGAGCCCGTGCGGGGTGTGCCGGGAACGGCTGGCGGCGTACGGGCCGGACGTCCTGGCGGCGGTGGCGGACCGGGATGATCCCACGGCGGTCGTGTGGAAGCGATTGGCGGACCTGCTGCCGGACTACTGGCTGACCGCGCTGACGGGTGACGCCCGCCCCGGCTGGCTGCGGTGACGGGATGCCCCGCGGGGAAGTGGGTCCGGCATAGGGTTCCCTCATGAGCACTCGAGGAATGAGCGTGGGGGAGCGAGCGCCGGCGTAGCGACGGCCGGGACGATGAGGATGGGGAGTCCGCATTGTGGGGTGTCCCCTGGAACTGGCTTCTAGCCGACTCCTACGGCCCGCTTTTCGAGTTCCGTAGCAAATAGAGGCAAGCCGACGCGAGCGAGACCCTCGAGGTACCCATTCCACGTGATCTTCGGATTCCGCATGTCAGCCACCACTTCTTTGGCGATGCGGACCACGGTTGAAGGGTCCAAATCCAACTGGTCGAGTAAGAAGTCATCCGGAGATCGCACCGCAACGTCATAGGGCTTGAGGGCGGTCGTCGGGAAGTCCTTCTGGTTGGAGGTCACGATGAGCTCGGCTCTTGAACGGACCGCTGCCGCCAGCACATGTCTGTCCTTGGGGTCATTGGTCATGGCAGGCACGAGGCTCTCGTAGTTCTCGACCAGAGCGTCGGGGAAGAAGCCCCGCGTGGCGTTCACACGTCTGCGAGCGCTGTGCGGGTCCTTGTGAAGCTTCTTCACCGGATTGCTCTCTACCTCGTTCAGAATCTCATCCGACCAAAGCGGCCTAAATTGCTTGGCCGTGGCCAGACGCAGTAATAGATCTGCGATAGGCATGGGAATCAATACGCATGCATCGAGAACCACCGGGGACGATGTGGGGATTTACCGGGTGGCCGGGTCTGCCGGGATGTCGAAGTATGTGCCGTGGTTCGCTGCCTCGTGAGTTGCCTGTCGGAGACCTTCGCGGCGTGTCTTCTCGAGACGTTCTTCATAGGCAATGAGATCAGTCAGCAGGACTCTGCGGTGCCTTCCGACCTTGGTGAACGGGATATCACCTTGCTCCAGCAGCTTGACCAGTGTTGGCCGGGAAATTCCCAGATGATCAGCAGCCCTCACCCTGCCCGCAGCCGCTTCCATAGGTCGAACGCCAGAGCGGGTACCGCGGGACAAGGTTGGCGCCAGTTAGGAGTTGCGGGTCTTTCCAGGAGTGGCATTGCCGCCCCGCCCGGCGACGAGGCGGCGCGTCCCCTTCGCGCAGTAGGCGACCACCCGCTCGAGCGGTCCCTGCCCAAGAGTCCGCTGCCAGATGACGGCGAAGACGACGGCCACCAGTACGTGCACGAGGTACCAGAGGTAGGGGGAGTCGTAATGCAGCTCGAGGGACAGCGCCAGCAGGTGCGCCGAGTACAGCGTAAGGGTCATCGATCCCATCGCGGACAACGGCACGAGCCAGTCCCCGATCTTCTGGCTGATCAGCAGGAACACCCCCAGCACCGCCAGACTCAGTCCGAGGCTGGTCGCAATGGCCAGCGGCGTGTTGGAATGCGGGGTCGTGATGGCCAGCCACCACCCGGTGTCGGTCGGTAGCGAGTCGGTACCCCACACCAGGATCTCGTCGAGCGTGGACTCGCTCAAGCGCGATGCCTCCTGCAATACGGAGTAGCCCCCGAGGCCGTAGAGGAGCACGGCGGACACGAGCTGGGCCAACACGGTGAGCGCGACGCCCACGATCACCAAGCGGACCTGGGTGCGCACTGCTCGTAGATCCAAGCGGCCCAGCCCCATCCCGACCAGCAGGTACGTCATGTACGGCAGCGCCGGGTAGTTGCCGGTCAGCAGAAGCTGAGACAGGGTGCCCGCGGGGTTGCTGAGGATATTGGGCAGCGTGGGGTTGTAGTACCACCACTCCGGCAGGACATCCAGCATGCGCTGCATCAGCAGGGGCGAGAGGATCCCGAACCCGGCGGCCCAGATGAACAGCGTCTTGGGGCGGGCATGCAGGAACGGGATAGCCAGGATGAAGAACATGCCGTAGTAGAACAGGATGTTGTAGGCGGGAGGGTCCTCCGGCATTGCGGCGTTGACGGTCATACCCACCGTGACGATCAGCAGGGCGCGGACCAGGACACTCACCCGGTCAGCGGTCAGGGCTCGCCCCTCGCGTGGTTGCCGTGCGCCGGAGCCCAGCGCCAGGCCCACTCCGGCCAACAGCGCGAACAGGGCCGCCGAGTGCCCGGAGAACAACCGCCAGGACCAGCTGGCCTCCCCGGTTTGTTCGTTCCACGCGGGCAGCAGGTGGATGGCCATGAGCCCGATCAGTGCCAGCCCCCGGGCGGCATCGATCCCCACCAGTCGCCGCTTGCGCGGCGCCCCGTCCGTTGCGGTTGCCACGTCCCCCGTGCCACCGCGTCGTGTCGTATTCACTCGTACTCCTGAGTTCTCCCCGGCCTCGCGGCCCCCTAACACGTGCTTTCAGGGATAAGCCCTACCCTGCCCGCGACCGTTCCCACAAATCGAACGCCATGGCCAGTTCCACCAGATCGGTGGGTGGGAGCTCCTGGAGCCGCTTGGCGATCGCCTCGGACTGGCGGTTCTGATTCCATACGGAATCCTCCAGCACAAGACGCACCTGCGGGGAATGCGAGAAGTCCGCCCTGGTGTTGTTGCGCGCCTGTTGCTGCAGGTCCGTGTTCTCGGCGGCCTCGCGGACCAGTAGTTCCACCGCGCTCACCTTGTGCTCATCGCTGGCATCCAGCCCCCCGAGGAACCTGTTGACCTTCTCCACCAGCTCGGCCTTGGCCGCGCGTTCGCGTGCCTGCTGGCGGGCCATGCCGGCTTCGGTCATGCCTTGCAGACCCCGCGCTTCACCGTCTTCCAGTTGCAGGTCCTCGTCCCGCTGCTTCTCGAGCCGGTAGTGAGTGAGGACGACGTCGTCCGCGGTCACCGTCTCGCGCTCGCCGCCGTCTAGCTGTTCCCGGAGCAGTCGCGCCAACAGGTCCGCGAACACCGAGAGCTTGAGGTAGTACGTGTCCCCGAAGTTGAGGATCTGGGAGAAGAACGCATAGGACGTCGTGTACTGGCCCAGCAGGGAACGGAACTCGTCGAGCTCGTCGCGCGCTGCGGCGTCGTCGTCGTACACGGCGCGGGACCAGCGGTTGGTGAACCGCTCGACCGCCGGCACCAGCGCCGAGGTCAGCGCGCCGCGCTTGCCGTTCCTGTCCGACCACGCCGCCCACACCCGGTCGACCTCCGCGGGTGTGTAGATGTTGGCGGAATCCAGCTTGGTCATCTGTTTGGCCACGAGGTCCGGGTCCGAGTCGGTTTCGATGCGCGCGTCCTCGTAGTAGTCCTGGAACGCCGCCAGGATCTGGGCGGGGTCGTTGACGAAGTCCAGCACGTACGTGTTCTTCTTGCCGTCCGCGCGCCGGTTGAGCCGCGACAGCGTCTGCACCGCGGCGATCCCGGAGAGCTGCTTGTCCACGTACATGGCCGTGAGTAGCGGCTGGTCGAAGCCCGTCTGGTACTTGTTCGCCACGATCAGGATGTTCTGGTCCTCCTGGCTAAACACCCCGGCCAGGTCCCTCCCGCGCAGTTCCGGGTTCATCGATGCCTCGGTCACCTCGGGCACCGGCGCGTGGCCGATTGCGGCAACGTCCGGGTCCGGCAGCGATCCCGAGAACGCCACGAGCGTCTTCAGCGGCAGTTTCTCCCGCTCGATGTGCTTCTGGAATGCGCGCTGGTACTTCACCGCCGCCGCGCGCGAGCTGGTGACCACCATGGCCTTGGCGCGCCCGCCCAGTTCCTGCTTCACGGTGTGTTGGTAGTGTTTGAGGATCACGTCCACCTTGGAATCCACGTTCGTGGGGTGCAGCTCCACGAACCCGATGTACGCGCGCGTCCCCTTGCGCACGTCCACCTCGTCCTCGGTCGACGACGCCGCAGTCCCCGTCCTGCCCTCGGGCACCGTCTCGGGGTCCGCACCCTTGAGGGCGATCCGGGCGGCCATCTCGTACGTGGTGTAGTTCTTGAGCACATCCAGGATGAACCCCTCCTGGATGGCCTGCTTCATGGAGTACAGGTCGAACGCCTGTCGCTTACCGTCCGGACCCGGGGTGCCGAACAGATCCAGGGTCTTGGCCTTGGGGGTTGCGGTGAACGCGAAATAGCTGATCCGACGACCGTCGTCCGCCTGTGCGGCCATCTGGACCAGGGCGTCCTGGTCCGCGCCCGGCTCCAGCTCGGTCTCCTCGCCCGTCTGCGCCGCGGTCGGGTCGTTGCGGTACAGCAGGTCCTTGACCGACGACGCCGCGGCCCCCGTCTGCGACGAATGCGCCTCGTCCGCGATCACCGCGAAGCGCTTGCCCTCGAATGTCCCGCCCTTTTCCCGGATCTTGGCGAGGGCGTGCGGGAAGGTCTGCAGGGTCACGCCGATGATCTGCGTGCCCGCCCGCAACGCTTCCAGCAGGCGCTCGGTCTTGGAGCCCTCGGAACCGGAGGTGATGGGTTCGAAGGTTCCCGTGGTCACGACCAGCTGATCCACCGCGTCCTGGAGCTGGCGGTCCAGCACCTGCCGGTCCGCAATGACGAACACGGTGTCGAAGACCTTCTCGCCCTCCGGAGTGTGCAGGGAGGCCATGCGGTGGGCGGTCCACGCGATGGAGTCCGTCTTGCCCGAACCCGCTGAATGCTGGATCAGGTACTTCTGCCCCGGGCCCTCAGTCCGGGCCGCCTCGGTCAGCTTGGTGACCGCGCGCCACTGGTGGAAGCGGGGGAAGCGGATTTGGCTGGACTCCGTGATCCGCCCGGTCCGGGGATCGGTTTTCTTCTCGTGGTTCACGTAGACGAACTTGGTGAGAATCGTGATCCACGTGTCCTTGTCCAGGATGTGCTCCCAGAAGTAGGACGTGGCCAAGCCGTCCTGCGACGGCGGGTTGCCAGCTCCGTTGTCATGCCCCTGGTTGAAGGGCAGGAAGAACGTGTCCGCGCCCCTGAGCTGGGTGGTCATGTAGACGTCGTTCTCGGTGAGTGCGAAGTGCACCAGTGCACCTCGATGCGGGGTCAGCAGCGGTTCACCGGCTGGCGTGCGGTCCGTCTTGTACTGCTCGATGGCCGCCTGCAGCGACTGCGTGAAGTTCGTCTTGATCTCAATGGTCGCCACGGGCAGCCCGTTGAGGAACAGCACCAGGTCGATGCGGTCGCTCTTCCGCGTGGAGTAGCCGACCTCCTGCACCACCCGCACCCGGTTCTTCGCGTAGCGCTCCGTGATCCGAGGATTGCGGTCGTCCGCCGGGGGAGCCGCGAGCATGCTGAACTTCTGCGCCCCGGGGACCGAGAAACCGCGACGAAGCGTATTGAGGGTGCCACCGCCGGCCTTTTCCGACTGCCCCAGCTGGGACGCCAAGCGATCCAGAATCCGGCGCTCGCCCTTGGTGCGGGCGGCGTCATCGCCGCGCTCCGGAACGATCCGTGCATACTGCTCCGGTTGCGTGTCCTGCAGCCAGCCGAGAACGTCCTCGGGGAACAGCGCCCGCTCTTTGTCGTAGCCCTGGGAGTTGGGGGAGTGGGACCACCCGTGCCCCTCCAAGTACTCCGCGATCTCCCTCTGGAATGGTTTTTCCTGATGCGGTGCGCTCATGCGTACTCCCTGTGCAGACCCTGCGCGACGTCGTCCTCGATCTGCTCCGCCGCGGGCTTGTTCTTAGCAGTGACGTCGATTTGCCCGGTCACCGCGGCGGTGATGAGCGCGGCGCGCCGCTCGCGGGACAGAGCAATGATTCTCTGGAGTTCGCTCGACAGCCCTTCTGTGGTTGTGACGTAGTCTTCACACTGTTGCGCGACTCCGCGTTGCTCTTGCAGCGGAGGAAGCGGAATTTCAAGTTCGCGAACGCCTTCCAGACTCAGCTGAATTTTCGTGCCCCCGTAAGACTTTTCTGCAATTTGAGCTTTCACTTTTGATGAAAGGAGGGCATAGGCGACGTACTTTGGATCAGCGAGCTGATTGTTTGGACGGATCAAGCAAACGTGTTGGCTCGTGTAGCCGCCTTCGATGGATTCGTCCGCAAGTGCGACGGAGCCCAGATCAGCTGTGATGGACATGAGGATATCACCCATCTGAATCTTAGCTCTCGCTCCTTCTGCATCCTCGACGCCAGCAACAAATTCCATGTCCTCGGAGAGGATGCGAACGTGATTTCGTGAGATATTCGTGATTCTGACGAAAGGATCGCCGCTTTCGCTGAGCAGTGAGGACCAATTGCGTGATCCGCTGGTTAGGTACTTCGCGAGGCGCCTCAAGGGGACTCTCTCTGTACCCTGCTCTATCGCTCTATCTATGGCAGACCATCGACGTTCCGATACAAGGTGTAAGATTTTGTGCTGATCTTCAACGAACGCATCGATTTCGGCGGTCTCGTGGTCGAGGTAGTCTGCGATTCCGGCTGCGATATAGGGCGGGGGTGTGGGGACGCGTAGGTTTCGTAATGTGTCTTGACTAAGTCCGACCCGAGTGACGCCCGGTGTGCGTGTCTGGAGTTCAGCACGTATGTAGGAGCTATCGAACAAATATCGAATGAATTTACTGTAGTTAGGATCGAATGGCTGATAAATTGCCAAATGATAACCATAGACGACACCCGGAAGATCCTCGGGGACATACGAGGGGCGCCCAATGTCATCAGAAGTTTCAGAATCTTTGGTGATTGGGACGTCACCAGCTTGGACAGAAAATCGACTGATTTGTTCCGCCGATGCGGTTGCTTCCATAAAGGCCAGGTCGCTCGTGATGACATCCTGGTAGTAGACGTCCGTGTAATTGCAAAGGCGTACCGGCACTTCGTCAGGGTAGGACTTCTTGTCCACCGTGCTGACTTTTACACGACTCAATGAATCAAGAGGTTGCCATCGCCACGTCGCTGGTAGGGCTGGCTGGGGGATAGTCATCACCGCTTCACCTCCTCCAATCGCGCGCGGATGCGGCCCAGAACCTCGTCGAGGTCGCGGTCGATCTCATCCAACGGCCGGGGTGGGACGTACTCGTAGAAGTGGCGCGTGAAGGGGATTTCCGCACCCTCTTTGGTCTTGGATTCGTCGATCCAGGCATCGGGGACGAAGGGCTTGACCTCGCGCTCCAGGTACTCGTGGATGTCCTGATCCCAGGGGACGTTCTCGGTGTCACGCAGGGTGGGGTCCGGTTCCGGGTCCTTCACGCGATTGGTTTGCAGCTCCCCGTTCTCGTCCCGCTCACTCAGCTCGGTCACGATGGCCTTGAGTACCGCGGGCTTCACCTGCAGCCCGGCCTCGACCAGGACCTCGAGTAGCTCCGAGGTGAACGCGCTCTTGTTGGTACTGACCGCACCGCCCGCGCGCTGGGACCGGTCGTGGAGGGCGGAACGAAGCGCGGCGGCGTCGTCGTCGGGGAGCTTGGCAACGGGCCGGGAGGCCATAACGCGCTCGATGCGCTCGGCAGTGAACGCGAAGTTGAGCTTCAGCGGGCGCTCCACCGTGATGGTGCGGTAGAAGAAGTCCTCGGTGCGGAAGATCTTGGAGTGCTGGGACTCGGTGAACTCGTCGTAGATCCGGCTGATCTCCGCGATGTTCTCCCGCGAGAGCTCCTTGCGCTTGGAGCCCACGGATTTGCGCATCTTCACGAACATGCCGGTCGCGTCGATCAGCTGGACCTTGCCGCGGCGCTGCGGGGCCTTGTCCTTGGACAGCACCCAGACGTAGGTGGAGATGCCGGTGTTGTAGAACATGTCCGTGGGCAGGCCGATGATGGCTTCGAGGTAGTCGTTGTCGAGCACCCACTTGCGGATGTTGGACTCCCCGGAGCCGGCGCCGCCCGTGAACAGAGGGGAGCCGTTGAGCACGATGGCCGCGCGGCCGGCCGACTGGTTCTCCTCCGTGGCGCTGGGTTCGCGCATCTTGGAGATCAGGTGCATCAGGAAAAGGAGCGAGCCGTCCGAGACGCGGGGCAGGCCGGGGCCAAAGCGGCCGGCGAACCCTGCGATCTGATGTTCGGTCTCCACGGCCTTGCGGTGCTGCTTCCAATCCACGCCGAAGGGCGGGTTGGACAGGCAGTAGTGGAACGTGCGGTTCTCGAATGCCGGGTTGGTCAGGGTGTTGCCCAGGACGATGTTGTCGATGGGCTGGCCCTTGACCACCATGTCCGCCTTGCAGATTGCATAAGAGGCGGGGTTGATCTCCTGGCCGAGCAGGTTGACCCAGGCCTCGCTGTTGAACTGCTTGATCTTGTTCTCGGCGGCGGAGAGCATGCCGCCGGTGCCCGCGGTGGGGTCGTAGACGTCGCGGCCGATGCCGGGGGTGGTGAGCCCCTCGTCGTCGTGGAGCAGCAGCGTGACCATGAGGTCGATGACCTCGCGCGGGGTGAAGTGCTCACCCGCGGTCTCGTTGGACGCTTCCGCGAACTTGCGGATCAGTTCCTCGAAGATGTGACCCATCTGCTCATTGGACACCGCATCCGGGTGCAGGTTGGCCTTGGTGAAGTGCTGCAGGACCTGCAGGAGCAGATCGTGCTGGGCGAGGCCGGAGATGGTCTGCTCGAACTCGTACTTCTGGAAGATCTCGCGCACGTTCTCCGAGAAGGCGTTGACGTAGTCCCGCAGGTTCTCCTCGAGGTTGTCGGGGTCACCCTGCAAAGTCTTGAGGGTGTGGCGGGAGCGGTTGAAGAAGTTGTACGTGTGCTCGTTGCCGGCCTGCTTGGTGCGGTTGCGGATCATCGCCAGGGGCGGCTCAGTGTCCACGTAGGTGGGGCCGATGGCCTCGAGGACGTCCTCTTTGGTGGGGGCCAGCACGGCGTCCAGGCGGAACAGGACCGTGAACGGCAGGATCACATCCCCGTACTGGTGCTGCTTATAGGTGCCGCGCAGGATGTCTGCGGCACCCCAGATGAAGGACGCGTGGTTAAACACGGTGGGTGGCTGCCTTACTCGGTGGGGCGGGGGTCTACCGTGCAGTCTACGAGGGGGGGCAATGAGAAGCTGTTCTCTTCGCGGCCTTTTGGGAGCTGAAGGTTCTCGGATCTGGTGCCGGCCAACCAGCGGAACCAAATGGGTCTGTTGCACGAACTGGTGACAGTGTGACCTGCCCCTGTTGGAGACCCTCTGTGGGCTCGCGGGTTTGTACCTTGCCGTGAAGCACCCGGACAGGTAGTACGGCCGCCCGCAGTTCGGCGCCGCGGAGGCCGCGGGCGGCGTCGTCGATGGCCCGTGCGAACGGGCGCGCCGCCGGACAGCGGGTGGAAACATCTGTGGTGCAGAACGACCAGAAAACAAGGAAAAACCGTGCGGATCGCGGCATGGATGTAGTGGAGAGCGTTTGCCGCGGCGCCAGGGGCTGAGGAGGGGAAAGCTCCCCTCCCCGAGGGTTCACCCTCCCGTCATTCCCACGTCGCCCGGCACACCCCGCAACCTTTTGATGAGTAACTCAAAACATGACATAGTGAAGATATGACCTCGACCACTCTTACCGATCAGCCCGGGGGGCGGGAGAACGGCGGCGGCGCCGTCGTGCCCGTGCCGTGGACCGATCGGATCCGGGCGGCCGGACTGCGGGTCACCAAGCCCCGACTGGCGGTGTTGGACGCGCTCGAGCGCCACCAGCACGCCACCGCGGACGAGGTGCTCGCGGACGTGCGCACGGCATTGCCGGAGATCACGGTGCAGTCCATCTACGTGGTGCTGCACTCGCTCACGGACGCCGGACTGTTGCGCCAGCTGGACCTGGCGAACTCCCCGGCACGGTACGAAACCCGGGTCGACGACAACCACCACCATGCCGTGTGCACGGTGTGTGGACGCATCGAGGACGTGGCCTGTGCCGTGGGGCATGCACCGTGCTTGACTCCCAGCGAGACCCACGGGATGAGCATCCGCGTGGCCGATGTCGTCTACCAAGGCGTGTGTTCCGACTGCTCGGCCCAGCGGGCCGGTGCGACCGCGGTGCCCGTCTAGACCCCTGAGCTCCGGGAACCCATCTGGGCCCCCGGTTCACCCACCCATCCCAACCCCATCAAGGAGTACGCGATGACGGAATCCACCCCGCACGCTACCGGGTCCACGACCCAGGCCGGCATTCCCGCTGTCAGCGACCGCAACTCGCTGACCACGGGCCGCGACGGAGCCATCGTGCTGCACGACCACCACCTGGTGGAGACCCTGCAGCACTTCAACCGGATGAACGTTCCCGAGCGTCGTCCCCACGCCAAGGGCGCGGGCGCGTTCGGCACCCTGGAGATCACCGAGGACGTCTCGCAGTGGACCAAGGCGGACTTCCTGCAGCCGGGTAAGAAGACCGAGATGCTGGCTCGCTTTTCCACCGTAGCCGGCGAGCTGGGCTCCCCGGACACCTGGCGTGACGTCCGTGGCTTCGCCCTGAAGTTCTACACCGAAGAAGGCAACTTCGACCTCGTGGGCAACAACACCCCGGTGTTCTTCGTGCGCGACCCCATGAAGTTCCCGCACTTCATCCGCTCCCAGAAGCGCCTGCCGGACTCCGGCCTGCGTGACGGCACCATGCAGTGGGACTTCTGGACCAACAACCCCGAGTCCGCACACCAGGTCACCTACCTCATGGGTGAGCGCGGTCTGCCCAAGACCTGGCGTCACATGAACGGTTACAGCTCGCACACCTACATGCTCGTCAACGAGCAGGGCGAGAAGTTCTGGGTCAAGTGGGCCTTCATCTCCCAGCAGGGTGTGGAGAACCTCTCCAACGAGGAGGCCGAGCGCCTGGCCGGTGCCGACGGTGACGTCCACCGCCGCGACCTCTTCGACGCCATCAAGAACGGCGAGTTCCCCAAGTGGGACCTGTACTGGCAGATCATGCCGTACGAGGAGGCCAAGACCTACCGCTTCAACCCCTTCGATCTGACCAAGGTCTGGCCCCAGAAGGACTACCCGCGGCACAAGGTCGGCACCATGACCCTGAACCGCAACCCGGAGAACTTCTTCGCGGAGATCGAGCAGGCCGCGTTCTCCCCTGCGAACATGGTTCCCGGCACCGGCAACTCCCCGGACAAGATGCTGCTGGGCCGCAACTTCGCGTACGCGGACGCCCAGCTCTACCGCATCGGCACCAACTTCCAGCAGCTGCCGGTCAACCGCCCGATCAACGAGGTGCACACCTACAACTTCGAGGGCCACATGTGGTACAACCACTCCGGCGCTCGTCGCGTGTACGCCCCGAACTCCTTCGGTGACTCCTGGTCGGACGAGACCGGTCCCGTGGACAACGGCTGGGAGGACGACGGCGCTCTGGTCCGCGAGGCCTACACCTTACGTCAGGACGACGACGACTTCGGTCAGCCGGGCACCCTGATCCGCGAGGTCTTCAACGACGCGCAGCGCGCGCAGTTCGTGCAGACCGTGGCCGGCGCCCTCGAAGGTGTCGAGGAGCCGGTGCTCTCGAACGCCTTCCAGTACTGGAAGAACGTGGACGAGAACATCGGTCAGCGTATCGAGGAGGCCGTCAAGTCCAACGCCGCCAACCCCGAGGTTCCGGGCATGGGCGTGGACGAGGACCCCACGAGCAACTCCGAGATCAGCGAGTAACGCTCCGAGGGTGAACGGACCCCTGGTGAGTTCGGTGGGCCCGGGCGCGGTGGGATGATCACCGTGTGGGGCTCCCGGCCGCCGAAGGCCGCCCACCCCTGACGTTCACACGCGTGCGAACACCCGGTCAGTGATCCTGGCCGGGTGTTCGCGCGTTCTGGGTCCAGGGTGCCCGCCCGGGGGCGCCGACCCGGACGCTACTTCAGCTCCGTGACCGGTCGGAACTCGTACCCCAGCTTCTTGATGCCGGTGACCGTCTTCTTGAGGTACTCAATGTCCAGGTATGGGTGGAAGAAGAAGCTCGGTGGATTCGCGCACGGTCAGGTTCGCATTGGCCCGTGAGACCAGGAACTCCGGGGTGCGGGCGGCATGGTTGTTCTGCTCGCCCTCGGTGATGTTGCCCAGGTTCTCGGGGTACACCGTTCCGCCGTAGATATCGCTCATCGTGAATGGGAACTGCTGGCTGTAGGACTTACCGGCTTCGGAGGGTTGCCCCGTGAGGATGCCCGCGTAGTAGTCGCCCTGTTCGTAGCGCGCGTCGTACTCCTGGGCCATGGCCACGTACGAGTTCACGGAACCGCCGTAGTGCGGTGTCTCGAAGATCGTGGGCTCACCCAGACCGGCGTGCTCCATCACGGAGCGTCCCGCGTCCAGGCGGTCCTTCCACTCGTCCACGTCGTCCTGGGCCACGCGGCGCAGGTCCTTCGGGTTGGACTCCGGGCCCACGTCCTCCAGGCGCACCGCGGCCTGCTTCACCGCGGGGGCGTCCGAACCCACGAGGTCGTAGAAGAGATCCGTGTAGACCAGGTACACGTCGTTCGCGTCGATGTAGTCCAGGTGCACCTCGGCCAAATAGGTGAGGTTCGCGGAGCGGATGGCCCACGGGGCCTCCGGGGAACCGTTCGGCGTGCACGAGGCGGGCTTACCGCGCTCGGTGCACTGCGACGTCGCCAGGACCTCCACCTTGTCGTTCGTGCCCGTGAACGGGACCACGATCTCAGGGGCACCCTGGGTCTCCCGGTGCACCTTTTCGCCCCGGTACTCGACCGAGGTGACCTTGGAACTGTCCACCGTGGTCGCGGCGCGGGGGTCCCAGCCGTACTTGCCCCGGAACTGGGCGTTCTGCGCGTCGTCGGGACCCGCGAAGGCCTCGATGTTGCGGCCCAACCACATCACGGGCTTGTCGGTGGAGCGGACGTCGTCCAGGAAGGCATGGGGGAGCGGGACGTGGTGGTCTGCGCCGATGTACACCGCGGCGTCGTAGTTCTCGACCATGGCGTCCGTGTAGTCGGCCACCGGCTTGAGTTCGGTCCTCCCGAAGTGTGTGAGCAGGTTGCCCGTGGCGATCGCGTGCATGGCGTTGGCGTCCGCGGCGGCACCGATGTTGTCGAAGAGCACGCCGTGCGCACCCCGCAACCGTCCGCGCCAGCCCGGCGCGGACGATCCCGTCAGCCCTGCCCCATGATCTCGAAATCGTGGAACAGGACCTTGGCGTCCTCCGTGTACAACCCGATCGCGCCCCCTCGGTAGGGAGTCTCCTCGTCCGTGACGGTGGCCAGTTCGGTCCCGTCCACCGTGACCGTCATCCTGGGCCAGTCCTGCGTGATCTCCACCCGGTAGTCCCTGCCCACCGGGAAGGTCCGGTCCCCACCGGACGCGATGAACCGCTGCGCCCCCGTGTAGGCCGGGTCCTGCTTGGAGATCTCCCAGCCGTTGGGTTTGAGCGCCACCGCGTAGAAGTGGTCGTTGTCACGCAGGTTCCACTGCACCCAGCCCACTTCCCACGCATTGGGTTCGTCATTGCGGCGCAGTTGCTCCTCGGTGCGCACCGTGACGGCGAAGTCGGCGTCGTCGTAGTCCTCCACCGTGTGCACGAGCGCCCCGTGGGTCACGATGGCGGCCTCGGCCGTGTGGGGTTCCAGCAGCACCTGCCGGTCGTTGCCCTTCACGGTGCCGTAGCCCGTGTACATGACCTGCCAGCGCCCGTGCACCTCCCCGTCCGCCCACGGCTGCACGCGCCACAGGTTATTCATGACGGCCATCACCGCGAGCACCAGCACGATCGTCGCGACGAGTACGACGACGCCGCGTTTCCTCATGCATGGGCCTCCACCGTGAGCTCCCGGGCCGAGGAGTCCACCTGCTCCTGGTTCTCGACCACGCGTTCCGTCTTGGCCCAGCCGTTGTGGCCGCGCACCGCGCGCCACGCGGCCTTCCAGCCGGCCACGTACCACAGCATGGCGTAGAGCACGTAGAGGTGGACCAGGCCCACGGCCTTGACCGGGTTCAGACCGCTGTGACGTTCCTGCGACCAGTACACCAGCCCGTAGAGCAGCGCGGGTCCGAACGCGATCAGGTAGGACGAGAGCCACCACCCGGAAACCACGGCGTGACCCGTGACGATCCCGACCGCGAGGTCCAGCACCCAGAAGGCGAACGCCAGGGACAGGAAGGACGTAAGCAGCAATAGGAACGGGCTCGTCAGGTGGTACAAGAGATCCGCCCGGCGGCTGCCGGTGAGGTCCCGCAGCACCCACGGCACCAGGTTCCAGGACTGCAGGTGGCCCTGGAACCACCGGGTGCGCTGCTTGACCCAGCGCTTGACGTCCACGAGTCCCTGCTGGTGCACGGACGCGGTGGAGACGAACTCGGTCTGCCACCCGTCCATGAGCAGTCGCACGCCCAAATCCAGGTCCTCGGTGAGGCTGCGCGACCACGGGGACACACCCAGCCCGTCGAGCGCGGAGAGCCGGACGAACTGGCCGTTGCCGCCGAGTCCCACGCTGCCCAGGTGTCGGCGGCCCCGCTGGAACACGTGGGTGTAGAGCACGAACTCGAGGTCCTGCATCCGGGCCAGGAGGTTCTGCTGGCGGTTGTTGATCCGCACGCCGATCTGCACCGCGCCCAGGCGGTTGTCCTTGAACAGGGGCATGACGTCGTCCAGGGCGTGCGGGTCCAGACGTCCGTCCGCGTCCATGACGCACACGACCACGTCAGAATGAGACGTCCCGGCAATCAGATCGCTCGTGCGCAGGTACTGGATGGCGGCGTTGAGCGCCTCGCCCTTCCCCTCGCGGGCGTGGGGCAGGGTGCGCTGGAACAGGTGCACGCGCGGGTCCGGGAACGAGCGCACGATCTCGGCCGTGCCGTCGTCGGAACCGTCGTCGATCACCATGATCTGGAGGTCCGGGTGGTCCAAGCCGACGAGCCGCTCGAGGCTGGGCCGCAGGACGCGTTCCTCGTTGAGGCACGGGATCACGAAGACCACCTTGTGGTGGCCGGGGACGGTGGCGATCTTCACCCTACGGTGCTGCGAGCGCTGCGGTTCGAAGCGGGAGAGCACCAGGATGAACATGCCGTACAGGACGCTCAGGGCCACGAGGACCACGGCGAGCACCAGGATGAGGTCGATACGATGACCGAAGACCAGGATCACGGTTCAGCCCTTCACCTTCAGCGCGTGCCGACCGCGCGCGGGCAGCTCCTGGTACGGCTGGTCCTCGGCGGCGGTCACGGGCGCCATCTCGCGCGGGTGCGCGGCCTGACGGGGCCTGCGCCGGATCTGGTGCCACGTGGTGATGGCGCTCGCGATGGACACCGTGCTGAGGAAGAACAGCAGGTACGCCAGGAACAGCACCATGGCGATCATCAACAGCACGCGGCTGCCGCCCTGCAGGAACGCCTGCAACGTTTCCCCCACGGACGCGATTTCGGACAGCGCAAAGACATGCAACACGAATCCCCCGATTCCCCCTGTGGTGTCGCGATCATCCCCCCGGACTCACGACACCTGTGACCCCTCCAGAATACGTCGGGCACAACCATGCGTTGTGGCACGTAATTGCGACTGCGAACGCTCCGTGGGCCGAACGGCCCACGGAGTGTGGGGTGTCGAGGGAAGACTTCCGGCGCGCAGCGGCATAAAGGTGCGTTTCGCATGTAAACAAATGCATTTACATAAAAAGTTATGGGCTCAAACTCTATGCAGTAACGCCAAACAGGGGACAGTAACCGACGTTTCGATCAAGGCGGACACGTACCCTAGGGCCATGCTCTCTTCGGTGACGCCCATACCCCCACTGTCCGATCTGCTCGATACCGCTCGGGTGGTCTCCCTGCCCATGCGCGTGCGGTTCCGGGGGGTCACCGCCCGGGAAACGGTGGTCTTCCACGGCCCGGCGGGTTGGGGCGAGTTCGGCCCCTTCCCCGAGTACGAGGACGCCGAAGCGGCGTCGTGGTTGCGCGCGGGCATCGAGGTGGCATGGACCGGGTTCCCCGACCCCGTGCGCACCCGGGTGCCCGTCAACGCCACGGTCCCGGCCGTCCCCGCCGAGCGCGTCCCGGAGGTCCTTGCGGGGTACGGCGGCGCGGTGCACGCCGTGAAAATCAAGGTCGCCGAACGCGGACAGAGCCTCGCGGACGACGTCGCTCGCGTCGCCGCCGTGCGCGCCGCCCTCCCGGACGCGCAACTGCGCGTGGACGCGAACATGGGCTGGAGCGAGGACGACGCCGTATGCGCACTCACCACCCTGAGCGAGTTCGAGCTCGCGTACGCCGAGCAACCCGTGGCCACCGTGCCGGGGCTGGCCAACGTGCGCCGTCGGCTGCGGGACGCGGGGAACAAATTGTTGATCGCCGCGGACGAATCCGTGCGCAAGGCGCAGGACCCGCTGGCCGTGGCTCGGGCCGACGCGGCGGATCTGATCGTGGTCAAGGTCGCACCCCTGGGCGGGGTACGCCGGGCGCTGGAGATCGTGGCGCAGGCCGGGCTGCCCGCCGTCGTCAGCTCCGCGATCGACAGCTCGGTGGGGATCCGGGCGGGCGTGGCACTCGCCGCGGCGTTACCGGAGTTGCCGTACGCGTGCGGGCTCGGGACGCTGTCCCTGATGACCGCGGACGTCACCGCCGAGCCCCTGCGCCCGGTGGACGGCTACCTCCCGGTGCGGGACGTGGCGGTCTCCGAGGATCTGCTGACGGAACACGCGGTCACGGGCCCGCGCCGTGACTGGTGGCTCGAGCGGATCTCCCGCACGTACGAGGTGCTGCGGGGCGGGGACGTTTAGACGGCGGAAGGGGCCGACACTACGCATGGGTAGGATCGGCCCCTTCTCGGCAAGTCCGGTTCAGCGACGGGCAGCCGGAGTGGGCTCCTCGGTGGCGGATTCAACCAAAGGAGTATCGATATGGGGCTTCAAGCGCGAGGCCGCGAAGGCAGCTAGAGCTACCACGACCGCAACCCCGATGTAGAGCTGGGTCGGTGACCAGCCGCCGTCGAGGAGGGTGCCCACCAGAATGGGTGCCAGAATGGCTCCCACCCGGCCAATTCCGAGACCCCATCCGACACCGGTTGCTCGCACCTCCGGCGCATACGTCTGAGGCGCCACGGTGTAGAGTCCCGCAACACAGCCGTTGATGAGCATTCCCACGACAACACCACTCAGGAATGCGAGAGCCGGAATTGATGTAGTAGTAATGAATACCACCAATAGCACGGCCGCAAGAATAGTGAAGACCACGAGCGTGTTGCGCGCGTTACGCCGAATGGTCAGAACACCGTAGATCAGCGAACCGAAGGTTCCACCCATGGTCAGCATCAGGCCCCCCACGATGCCTTGTTGCTCCGTCATCCCGGATTCAACCAGAAGTCTCGGCGTCCATGAATTCGCGAAGTAGAAGCCGAACATGATGACGAAGAACGATACCCATAGCAGGATGGTCGAAACCCGGTACCGGCCACCAAGCAGCTGCGTTACGCTACCCTGTGACGAATTGGTTGTGGTGGGTGCATCCCCCAGGAAAACGTCCCCCTTGAGCCCGATCCGTCGGGCAATTCCAGCCACCTTCTCTTCGGCATTCTTGGGGCGTCGGACACGGTAGTAATCAACTGATTCTGGCAGGATAACCAGGATCAAAACGGCTGCGAACAATGTCACAAGGCCACCGGCAAGGAACACGGAGCGCCATCCGAAAGCGGGAATCAGCTGGGTGGCGCCCATTCCACCCAGTGTCGCACCCACCCCGTAGCCGGCGGTGTAGATACTGATGGCCATGCCGCGATTCTTCACATTGGAGTACTCGCTGGTGATGACCGTAACCGTTGCGAGGATGCCGCCCACACCCAGCCCGGTGATGACTCGCCATGCGCCCAGCTCAAGGGCGGAGTTCGCCGTGGCGGAAAGGAACAAACCTGCGGCATTGATGCCAACCGCGACCAACAAGATCTTGCGACGTCCGAAGCGATCAGCGAACGGGCCCAGCAAGAGTGACCCAGCAGCCATGCCGATCAGACCGGAACTCAGCAGCCAGCCCAGCTGGGCTCCTGTGAGTTCGAACTCCTTGGAGACGGAGGTCGCGGTGAAGGCCATTGCCAACACGTCGTACCCGTCGAGGGCGTTGAGAAACGCGGCTAGTGCAACAATGACCCATTGATATGCCGACATCTTGGAAATGTCGATCTTACGGCGAATGTCCAAAACATGCCTTTCAGGGAACGTCGATGGTTACGAGGGCTGACTGTGCGAGGTTTTCCGGAGTTGAATCCGGTCGAGTTGCTACTGCGCGGGAGACGCAGCAGCACATTGTAGCGTTCGGGGCCTTCTGGCGGTCGGAATAGAAGACGTCTCGATGATCAACTTCCCCGGAAAGCTCCAGAATCTTCACCTGACAGAGACCACACTCTCCCCGGCGACAATCCGACATGGTGTCCACACCTCCGCGTTCCAGCGCTTCGAGCATCGACTCATCCGAATTCACGGTGGTCCTGAAGTTCAATCGGGGAATATGGACTTCGAAGGGCTCGGCCTCGTACCATCCACTGTTCCCGAACGTCTCGTACCTCAAATTGGTAGGGTCCAGGCCGTTATCGGACCACGCCCTGCGGACAGCATCCATCAAGCGAATGGGTCCGCACATGTACAGCTCGGTGCCATCGGCAACGTTGCTCACGAGATCAACGACATCCAGAGTTCTCCCCCGATCATCCAGGTGAACCTCGATACGGTCGCCGTGCAGCGCCTTCAAATCCTCCATGTAGGCATGGGCACTGCTGCACGGTGAGGTGACAGTTCTATTGTCAAGCCGCGAGGACCACGGCTGGGTTCATGATGGTCTCGCATTCCATCGGGGTCAAACGGCCCAGGCGAACCTGTCGACGGCGCCAGTGGTAGGCCTGTTCGATCCAGGTGATAATCGCGATCCGCAGCTCGTCACGGGTCCGCCAGCGACGGCGATCGAGGACGTTCTTCTGCAGCAACGCGAAGAAAGATTCCCGCGCCGCGTGGCCGCATTGACCAGTGCGTTCACCGCGAGGCGGGCCTTCATCCGGGAATCCATGGAGTAGCCCACGATCCACCCGCAGAACGCGTCCTTACGAACGACGTCTTCGCGGAACTCTCGGGGATATGCAGCGGGCATGGTGCATATCCTTCCAGGCCGCCCGACGGGCAAGCCAGATCAGATGTCACC
>NZ_DDIY01000005.1:0-66340 GCF_002338785.1 Kocuria sp. UBA1838
ACCACCGGTTGAACCCGGTCAGTCTCGCGGCCCTGGTGGTCGCGGCGGTGCTGGCCACGAGTCCCCAGGCCTAGAAGATCTGGCTCTGGATCGGCCTGGCGCTGCACGCCGTGATGATCACGGTGCTCACCCTGCTGCCCGGCCAGTCCTCGAGCCGTTCGTCCATCGGCGCCGGCGATCCTGGGCGCCGTCGGCAACGGCGGCGGTGGGCTGCGCAACACCGAGTCGTACGGGGGATGGTCGCGGAAGGCCTGGAGACCTTCGTGGCCGTGCGCTTCGAGATCCCCATCATGTTCACGATGGGTCTGGGCCTGTTCCTCGTGGGCGCCTTGGGGTTCCTGGTGGGCCTGCCCCTGGACATCGCGTGCCGCACCCTGTGGGCGGAAACCACGAGCTCCCTGTCCCGTTACGGGACCTCGTCCATGGTGGCCTTCGGCGTGCTCGGGCTGGTGGCCGCGTTCTACGCGCGCCGTACCCGCACCGGGGCCCCTGAAGATGCTGAGGCACCGCGCGCACCGCGGGCTCGTGGCCAGGGTCCACGTCCCGCTCTCACGACGGCGCCGCGAGCGCCGTCGTGCCCGCGCGGAAAGCAGCGCCGTGACCTCCGAGTAGTCCCCCCCCCACGACCGATCGACCACGTGACGGGTGGCGCCGCTGGGTTCAGCGGCGCCACCCGTATTCCAGTTCGGGGCGCCCGGGGGTGCCGTGTCGCGCCCGCCGCTCCACGGATCCCGCCGCGCACAGGTGCTCGAGGTAACGCCGCGCGGTCACGCGGGCCAGCCCCAGTTCACGGGCGAGCTCACCCGCGGAGTGGTAGTCGGGGGCCTCCCGCAGGAAGCCGGCGACCGCTTCGAGGGTGTCGGGAGCGAGACCCTTGGGCGGCGCGGGAGCGGGGCGAGCAACCAGGGCGGCGAAGATCCGGTCGAGCTCCGCTTGCTCGATCGCGGCGTCGTCCGGCGTGGCCGCCGCGAGCACCCGGTGGTACGCGGCGTAGGCCTCGAGCTTGCGCCGCAGCTCGTCGAACGTGAACGGTTTCACGAGGTAGCCCACCACCCCCACCGCGGTGGCGTCCCGCACCGTGGCCACGTCCCGGTGTGCGGTGACGATCAGCAGGTCCACGGCCGCGCGCTGTGCTCGCAGGGCCCGGGCCACCTCGAGCCCGGAGATGTCCGGGAGCGTGAGGTCCAGCAGTACGAGGTCCACCGGGGTCGACGACGCCGCCCGCTCCCGCACCGCGCGCACGGCCGCCGTGCCGTTGCGCGCGACCCCTGCCACCTCGAATCCCGCGCAGCGGGCCACGTACTCGGCGTGCGCGGACGCCGTCAGGGCTTCGTCGTCCACCACGAGCACGCGGATCATCGGTTCTCCTTTCGATCGAGGGCGGGGTGCTGCGCGGGGATGTCCACCGAGAACACTGCGCCCGCCTCGTGGGACATCGTGAGTTCGGTACCCCAGCCCTCCACCGCCCGGCGCACGACGTCCAGGCCCACCCCGCGGGGTGCGTCCGTGGCGGGCTTGGTGGTGACCCCGGGGTCGAAGAGCCGCTCCCGCACGTCCGGTCGGATGCCGGGCCCGTTGTCGGCGACCGTGAGGTGCACGAACCGCCCGTCTCGGGACGGGACGAGTTCCACCTCCACGGTGGGCGGTTCGTTGTCCGGACGTTCGTCCCGTTCGACATCGCTGACCGCATCCACGGCATTGTCGACGAGGTTGCCGAGGACGCTCACGAGCTCGGAGGGGTCCACGGCGAGCGGTGGCACCCGCTCGTGGGTCACGACCACGAGTTCCACGCCGCGTTCGTGGGCCGTGGCGGTCTTACCCGCGAGCAATGCCGCGACGTACGGGTCCTCGATCTCCCGGGCGGTCACACCCAATCGCACTGACCCCTCGAGGGTCGAGGCCGCGAAGTCCCGGGCCTGCGGGTAGCGCTCGAGTTCGAGCAGCGAGACCACGGTGTGCATCCGGTTGGCGTGCTCGTGGGTCTGGGCGCGCAGCCCGGCGGCCATCGTGCGCACGGTGTCCAGCTCGCCGGACATCCTGCTCAGCTCCGTCTGGTCCTGGACCATCAGCACACGCAGCCCGGAGTCCTCCGAGACCCGGGTGCACGAGGCCACCAGGGTGCGTCCTGCCACGGTGCAGCGTTCGTCCGTGAACGTGTCCGCCCGGGCGAGCAGCTCGGCCACGGCCGGGGGCACGGGCTCGGCGGCGGGGCGGCGTCGTCGTCGGGCGATCCCGCGTGGACCCGAGAGACCGCGACCGCGTCTTGGGCTCCCGGGGCCGGAGCGGGCGTTGTCGTACGGCTCGAAGCGGGTGTCCTCCGGCGAGGAGCCGCGCTGCTCGCCGGGGGTGACGCCGAGCAGCTCACCGGCGCGCGTGTTGCTCAGCACCGGGCGGTCGGCGGGGTCCAGCAGCACGAGCCCTTCCCGTGCGCGGGACAGCACCGCGCGGTTGAGCGCGAGACCGCGCACGAGGGATTCGGGGGAGCGCCCGTCCGTGACGCGGTTGAGGTAGCGCGCCACCAGGACGCAGACCACCGAGGCCGCCGCGAGCAGCGCACCCACGATCAGGGCGAGTCCTGGCAGCTCGTGGCGGCTCTCCGCGGCGATCCGGTTCACGAGCACCCCCGAGGACACGAGTCCGATGATGGTCCCATCCCGGTCCCGCACGGGCGCGATCGTGCGCACGGAGGGACCCAGCCGACCCACCTCGGTCGCGGTGTGCACCTCGCCGTGCAGCGCCTGCGAACGGTCGCCCAGGTACTGCTGACCTACGAGGCCCTCGTCGTGGTGGGTGATCCGGGTGCCGTCCGGGGTCATGATCGTGATGAAGTCCACCGCGGTGTCCCGTTCGAGGGTGCTCGTCAACTCCTGCAGCCTCGGGTGGGGGTCGGAGGAGAGCAGTGCGTCCCGCACGAACGGATCGTCCACGAGTGTTCCCGTGGCCACCCGCGTGACCGCCTGGGCCTGCTCCGTGACCCGAGTGTGGGTCTGCCACACCATCACACCGGCCACCACGAGCGAGATGACCACCACGAGCCCCAACTGCAGGGCGAGGAAACGGCGGGCGAGGGACATGGCGGCTCCGAGCGAATGGTGCGGGTCGTACGGGCGGGCAGCGGGAGGTCCGAGGCGGGCACTGTGATCCCGGTCATGAACGATATGACCACAACGCGACGCGGGCGCGGATGGTGCGTGAGGCTGATCACCATTCCACCACCGAACCACCTCCGATCCGTCAGGAGACACCATGTCAGACACGCGCGTCCGGGGCAGCGTCCCCGGGGGAGCCCGCGCCGCGGGCGCCGGTCCGCGGAAGAAGGACCGCACCCACTACCTCTACATCTTCGTGATCGCCGGCGTGGTGCTCGGCGCGCTGATCGGGTTGTTGTTCCCGGACGTCGGTGTGGCGCTGAAGCCGCTCGGCACGGGGTTCATCGCCCTGATTAAGATGATGATCGCGCCAGTGATCTTCTGCACGATCGTGCTCGGGGTGGGGTCCATCGCCCACGCCGCCACGGTGGGCAAGGTGGGTGGGCTCGCGCTGACCTACTTCATCGTGATGTCCACGTTCGCGCTCGCGATCGGTCTGGTGGTCGGCAACATCGTCCAGCCCGGATCCGGACTGGACCTGGCCAACGCGCACTACGACTCCTCGGGGCTGGCCTCCGGGGGAGACCACTCGGCCGAGGGCGGTGCCGTGGGCTTCGTGCTGGGCATCGTCCCCACCACGCTGTTCTCCGCCCTGACCTCCGGGAACATCCTGCAGACCCTGCTGGTCGCGCTGCTCGTGGGCTTCGCACTGCAGGCCATGGGGGAGTCCGGCAAGCCCGTGCTCAAGGCCGTGACCTACATCCAGGCGGTCGTGTTCCGGCTGCTCATGATGGTCATGTGGCTCGCACCCATCGGTGCGCTCGGGGCGATCGCCGCGGTGGTCGGTGCCACCGGCATGAAAGCCATCGTGTCCATGATTGGGCTCATGCTCGCGTTCTACGTCACGTGCATCCTGTTCATCGTGGTGGTCCTGGGGTTGATCCTCAAGCTCGTCTCCGGGGTCAACATCTTCTCGCTCATGAGGTACCTGGCCCGCGAGTACCTGCTGATCTTCTCCACGTCCTCCTCCGAGGCGGCCCTGCCGCGGTTGATCGCCAAGATGGAGCACCTGGGTGTGTCCAAGCCGGTCGTGGGTGTGGTGGTGCCCACGGGTTACTCGTTCAACCTGGACGGCACCGCGATCTACCTGACCATGGGCGCGCTGTTCGTCGCGGACGCCATGGGCAAGCCGCTGGCGCTGGGGGAGCAGATCACGCTGCTGCTGTTCATGATCATCGCGTCCAAGGGTGCGGCCGGTGTCTCCGGCGCGGGCATCGCCACACTGGCCGCCGGCCTGCAGTCCCACCGCCCGGACCTCGTGGACGGCGTGGGATTGATCGTGGGGATCGACCGCTTCATGTCCGAGGCCCGCGCCCTGACCAACTTCTCCGGTAACGCGGTGGCCACCCTGGTGCTGGGCACGTGGGTCAAGCAGGTGGACAAGGACCGGGTGCGCCGGGTGCTCTCGGGTGCCGAGCCCTTCGACGAGGAATCCCTCACGGTGGACCCGCACGGCTCCCCGACCGCCCCGGAGCAGGCCCTCGAGGGACATCCGGAATCCCGGCCCGTGACCCCGCGGGAGCACTGACTCCCCAGGTCACGCCGCCGAGCCCCCGTACCGGGCCCCACCGTCACCGCGGTGGGGCCCGGTGCATGTCCACGTTCGTGCGGGGGAGCGCAGCTGGTACCGGTCGGGTGCACCCCCGGGCGGTAGGGTAGGGCGTTGAGACTTGAACGGACGCCCAGGAAGGAAGGCTGTCGCCCGTGAGCAACGCCAGTGATGAGACGCCCCAGCAGAACCCGGCGTCGGACGCCGTAGGCCCCACCGGCCGCCCCGTGCGGACCTTCCCGGACCCGCCCGAGCTCACGGAACACGGCCCCGCCCGCATCATCGCGATGGTCAACCAGAAGGGCGGGGTGGGTAAGACCACGTCCACGATCAACCTGGGGGCCGCGCTCGCCGAGCTGGGGCGCAAGGTGCTGCTCGTGGACTTCGACCCGCAGGGCGCGCTGTCCGCGGGCTTCGGGTCCAACCCCCACGAGCTGGACCTGACCATCTACAACGTCATGATGGACCGTTCCGTGGACGTGTGGGATGTGGTGCAGCAGACCCATGTGGAAAACGTGGACCTGTTACCCGCCAACATCGACCTCTCCGCCGCGGAGGTCCAGCTCGTGACCGAGGTGGCCCGCGAGCAGGTGCTCGCGTCCGCGCTGCGCAAGGTCGAGGACTACTACGACGTCATCCTGATCGACTGCCAGCCGTCCCTGGGGCTGCTCACGGTCAATGCGCTCACGGCCTCCCACGGCGTGATCATCCCGCTGATCTGCGAGTTCTTCGCGCTGCGCGCGGTCGCACTGCTCGTGGATTCGATCTCTAAGGTCCAGGAGCGGATCAACCCCAAGCTGCAGATCGACGGCGTGCTGGCCACCATGTTCGACTCCCGCACCCTGCACTCGCGCGAGGTCATCGCGCGCATCGTGGACGCGTTCGGGGACAAGGTCTTCGACACCGTCATCAAGCGCACCGTGAAGTTCCCGGACGCCACCGTGGCCGCGGAGCCGATCCTCAACTTCGCGAGCAACCACCCCGGTGCCGAGTCCTACCGTCAGCTCGCGCGCGAGCTGATCTCGCGCGGCGGGGCGCCGTGATCCCCACGCACTCGTGAGCACCGTCGAGCTCGAGGCGAATGCGGCGTCGGGTGGGTCCTCCGGCGAGCCGTCGGACGCGCCGTCCGGGGCGGCCGCGGGTTTCACCGTTGCGCTCGAGAACTTCCAGGGTCCGTTCGACGTCCTGCTGTCCCTGATCGCCAAGCACGAGATGGACATCACCCAGGTGTCCCTGTCCGCGGTCACGGACGAGTTCATCCAGTACGTGCGAGAGTTGCAGGAGATCGCCTCGCCCAAGGCGCTCGACGAGGCGAGCGAGTTCCTCGTGGTCGCGGCCACCCTGTTGGATCTCAAGGCGGCGCGCTTGTTGCCGCGCGGCGAGGTCGAGGACGAGTACGACGTCGAACTGCTCGAAGCGCGCGACCTGCTGTTCGCACGCCTGCTGCAGTACAAGGCGTTCAAGGAGGTCGCGGGGCAGCTCAACGCGCGCTTCGCCGCGGAGTCCGTGCGGATCCCGCGCCACGTGGACCTGGACCCCGCGGTCGTCACGGCCCTGCCGCCGCTCATGTGGACGCTCACACCCGGTCAGCTCGCGCACCTGGCCGTCGTGGTGCTGGACCCCGAGCGGCACGTCCCTGAAGAGGTCGACGTCGCTCACCTCCACGGCGCGCGGGTGCGGGTCGCGGACGAGGCCGAGACGATCGCCGAGGCGCTGCGGGACGGCGAGGAACACACGTTCCGGTCACTGATCGCGGACGCGACGTCCACGCTCGTGATCGTCGTGAGGTTCCTGGCCCTGCTCGAGATGTACCGAGACCGGGTGGTGCGTATGCGCCAGGACGAGGTGCTTGGACCCCTGCTCGTGCGCTGGGACGGCTCCGACGACTGGACCGCCGATTCCCTGAGCAGCGAGTACACGGGCGCGGAGGCGGATCCGGCGGCGAGCGCCGGGGAACAAAACCTGGGAGAATGATTCCCGCACAGGATCGGTGTGAACCGTACCGAAGGAGATGATGAGCGCGTGGCGGAACCCAGCCCCGCACGACCCCCCAATGTCGACATCGTCGACACCCACGACTCGGAACAGCCCACAGGGCTCGACGACGCGCAGTTGTATTCGGCCCTGGAGGCCGTGCTCATGGTGGCCGCGGCCCCCGTGCAGCTCGAGGAGTTCGCGCGCGTCACGGGCGAGCCCGTGCACCGGGTACGCAGCGCCTTGGAACACCTCAAGGCCGACTACGACGGCGTGATCGGAAACACCCCAGCGCACTCACCACGGGACGGCGCCGCCGGATATGATGGACGGTCGGCCTCCCGTGACGACACGGTGCCCGCCGCCCGCGTGCGTGGTTTCGAACTGCGCGAAGTGGCCGGCGGGTGGCGAATCTACTCCCGCAGCGAGCATGCGCAGCTCGTCACGGACTTCGTGGTGGAGGGCAGCAGCTCGCGGTTGTCGCAGGCCGCCCTGGAGACCCTGGCCGTGGTGGCCTACCTGCAACCGGTCTCCCGTTCCCGCGTCTCGGCGATCCGCGGCGTGAACGTGGACGGCGTGGTACGCACCCTGGTGCAGCGCGGGCTGCTTACGGCCCACGAGCGCGAGGAAGCCACGGGCTCCGTCCTGTACTCCACCACCCCGCTCTTCCTGGAAAAACTCGGTCTCGGCTCGCTGGACGAGCTCCCGGACATCGCACCCCTGCTGCCGGGAACCGACCAACTTGACGACATAGAGGACTGATCGACGCATGGCACAATCACGCAACAACCCATCCCGCGGCGGGGGAGCCCGCGGCCCCCAGGGTCGCGGCAAGGGCTCCAAATCCGGGCCCAAGGCCGGCTTCCGCTCGGGTCCCGGTAAGGCCTCCGGATCCCGCTCGGGCGACGCAGCCGGGCGCGGCTACTCCAAGGGCCCGGGTGCCGGGCGCGGCAAGGCGGCGGGCAAGCCCAAGGCCGCGGCGTCCCGCAAGGGACCCCAGAAGCCTCGCGCGTTCGCGGGCGTGGACAAGTACGAGCGCCGCGCGGCGGCGATCAAGGAGCACGGCCCGCACCGGCGTCGTCGTCCCAAGAACCCGCCCGTGGACCGGCTGGAGGTGCACGACGAGAACGGCGTGCGGCTGCAGAAACTCATGGCCCAGGCGGGCGTGGCGAGCCGGCGCGTGTGCGAGGAGATGATCCAGGACGGGCGCGTGTCCGTGGACGGTGAGATCGTCACCGAGCTGGGCGTGCGCGTGGATCCTGTGCTGCAGGCCGTGCACGTGGACGGGATGCGCATCCAGACCGACGAGAAGCTCGTCTACTACGCGTTCAACAAGCCCGCCGGTGTGGTCTCCACCATGGAGGACCCGGACGGCCGGCGCTGCGTGAGCGACTTCCTGGACCCGCGCAAGCACGAACGCGTGTTCCACGTGGGCCGCCTGGACGTGGAGACCGAGGGTCTGCTGCTGCTCACCAACGACGGCGAGCTCACCAACCGCCTGACCCACCCCTCCTACGAGGTCCCCAAGACGTACCTGGTCCAGGTGCACGGGCCCGTGGAGAAGGGCGTGGGCAATCAGATGAAGCAGGGCATCCGGCTCGAGGACGGCGATGCGAAGGTGGACGACTTCCGCCTCGTGGACTCCACCCCCGGGCACGTGCTCATTGAGGTGGTGCTGCACTCCGGGCGCAACCGGATCGTGCGCCGCATGTTCGACGCCGTGAACCACCCCGTGGAGAAGCTCGCGCGCACCCACGTGGGCCCCATTGCGATCGGGGACCAGCGCCAGGGCACCGTGCGCAAGCTCTCGCACACCGAGGTGGGCAACCTCCTCGCGTCCGTGGGGATGTGATCGTGGTTCCCGTGACAGCATCCACGACCGGACCGGTGCTGGTCATCGGTTCCGGTCTGCTCGGGGCGAGCATCGGCCTGGGCCTGCGGCACCTGGGTGTGAGCGTGTACTTGCGGGACTCCTCGCCCACCACGGAGGCCGTGGCCCAGGACATCGGCGCGGGGCGCAGCGTGCGCGCCGCGGGCGGGGACGTGCCCGAGCCCGTGCTCGTGGTGGTCGCGGCCCCTCCGGACGTCGTGGCCGAGCTCGTGGTGCAGGCACTGACCGATCACCCGGGTGCCACGGTGCTGGACATCGCCTCCGTCAAGGCCCCCATCCTGGCCGCCGTCACGGCCTCCGGTGCGGACCTCACCCGGTACGTGGGGACCCACCCCATGACCGGGCGGGAGAAGTCCGGGCCCGTGGCCGCGCGCGGGGAGTTGTTCACGTCCATGCCGTGGGTGATCTGCCCCGGTCCTGAGACCGGTGCGGGCGCCATCACGGCGGCGAAGAACCTCGCGGTGGACCTCGGCGCCACGATCACGGTGTTGGACCCCACCGAACACGACGAGACCGTCGCGCTGATCTCCCACGTACCGCAGGTGATGTCCTCCCTGCTGGCCTCCCGGTTGCAGGACACCCCGCTGCACCACCTGTCCCTCGCGGGGCAGGGGTTGCGGGACACCACCCGGATCGCGGGCTCGGACCCCGGTCTGTGGGTGCAGATCCTCTCCGCGAACGCCCGGCCCGTGGTGCGCTCGCTGTACGAGGTGCGCGAGGACATCGAACGGCTCATCGCCACGCTGGAGGACCCGGCGGCGGACGGTGCGCGATTGGACATTGCCCAACTCATGGCCGAGGGCAATGCGGGCCAGGCGCGGATCCCCGGCAAGCACGGCGGGGCACCGCGGGCCTTCGCGACCTTCACCGTGGCCGTGGACGACACCCCCGGGACCATTGCCAAGTTGCTCACGGAGATCGGGGAGATCGGAGTCAACCTGGAGGACCTGCGCCTGGAACACTCACCCGGGCAACCGGTGGGCCTGGTCGTGGCCTCGGTGGATCCCAACCGCCGGGAAGGCCTCGTGGACGAGCTGCAGGAACGCGGCTGGAAGGTGGTGCAGTGATGAACGCATGGGACACGAACGCGCGACTCGTGGTCGCGATCGACGGGCCCTCGGGCTCCGGGAAGTCCTCGGTGTCCAAGGAGGTGGCCCGCCGCTTCGACCTGGCCTACCTGGACACGGGAGCCATGTACCGCGCGGTGACCTGGTGGTGCCTCGAATCCGGGGTGGATCTCACTGATCCGCAGGCCGTCACGGCCGCAACCGAGACCGTCCCCCTGGAGATGGGCACCGATCCCCACGAGGAGCGGATCACGGTGGCCGGGCAGAACGTGCGCACGGCGATCCGCGGTAACCGGGTCACGGACCACGTCTCTGCGGTCTCCACGACCATCCCCGCCCGCGAGGTCCTGGTGCGCATGCAGCAGGACATCATCCGGGACAGCGGGTACCGGATCGTGGCCGAGGGCCGGGACATCACCACGGTCGTGGCCCCGGACGCCCAGGTGCGGATCCTGCTGACCGCCTCGGAGGCCGCGCGGATGGCGCGGCGGGGCAAACAGGTGGGCGCAGCGGCGTCATCGGACCTGGAGGCCCGTGTGGTGGGCAGGGACGCCAAGGACTCCACCGTGGTGAACTTCACTACGGCGCAGGACGGTGTGCACCTGCTCGACTCCTCCGAACTGACCATGGAACAAACGGTGCAGGGCGTGATCGACCTGATCATCCGCGCCACCACACACGACGGGGCGCTCGCCGCGCCTCACGACACGGGCGCCAATGCCCCCGAGGAAGCGAGGTAACCATGAGCGCATCGGACGAGCCCACGGTGGACTCCTACGAACAGTCCGTCCTGGGCGGGGGCAACGAGGACATCTCCCAGCGCCTGGCCGCGATCGACGACGCCGAGGCCGAGGCCCGTGCGCAGGCCCTGCGCGAAGGGCTGGCCGACTACGAGCTGGACGATGAGGACGCCGCGCTACTCGCGGACTGGGTCGACGGCGACGACGAGCGGGACGCCCGCCGCCCCGACCCCGTGGTGGCCGTGGTCGGCCGGCCCAACGTGGGCAAGTCCACACTGGTCAACCGCGTGATCGGGCGCCGCGAGGCCGTGGTCGAGGACACCCCGGGCGTCACGCGCGACCGCGTGTCCTACAAGGCGGAGTGGAACGGGAAGAACTTCACCCTGGTGGACACCGGCGGGTGGGAGCAGGACGCCAAGGGCATCCACAAGCGCGTGGCCGATCAGGCGGAGCTGGCCGTGGAGAACGCGGACGCCGTGCTGCTCGTGCTGGACGTGACCGTGGGGGTCACCGCGACCGACGAGGCCGTGGTGTCCATGCTGCGGCGCGTGACCAAGCCGATCATCGTGGTGGCCAACAAGGCGGATTCCCCGCAGCTCGAGATCGAGGCCACCGCGCTGTGGTCCCTGGGCATGGGGGAGCCGTTCCCGGTCTCCGCGCTGCATGGCAAGGGCTCTGGCGACGCGCTGGACGCCCTCGTGGCGGCGCTGCCCGAGTACTCGGAGGTGGCCGAGGCCGAGCTCGAGGGTGGACCGCGCCGCGTGGCCCTGATCGGGCGGCCCAACGTGGGCAAGTCCTCCCTGTTGAACAAGCTCGCCGGTTCCGAGCGCGTGGTCGTGGACGAGACCGCCGGCACCACGCGTGACCCCGTGGACGAGATCGTGATGCTCGGCGGGGAACCGTGGCGGTTCATCGACACCGCCGGCATCCGCCGCCGCGTGCACCTGCAGCAGGGGGCGGACTTCTACGCGTCGCTGCGCACCCAGACCGCTCTAGAACGCGCCGAGGTGGCCGTGGTGCTGCTCGCCGTGGACGAGGTGCTCTCCGAACAAGACGTGCGCATCCTGCAAATGGCCGTGGACTCGGGCCGCGCGCTGGTGCTCGCGTTCAACAAGTGGGACACCCTGGACGACGAGCGCCGGTTCTACCTGGAACGCGAGATCGAACGGGATCTGGCCCACGTGTCCTGGGCTCCCCGGGTGAACCTCTCGGCCAAGACCGGGTGGCACAAGGACAAGCTGGTCCCGGCGCTGCACACCTCCCTGGACTCCTGGGACCGCCGCATCCCCACCGGGCGGCTCAATGCGTTCCTGGGCGAGATCGTGGCGGCCCACCCGCACCCCGTGCGCGGTGGCAAGCAGCCCCGGATCCTCTTCGGGACGCAGGTGGCCTCCCGGCCGCCCAAGTTCGTGCTGTTCACCACCGGGTTCCTGGACCCCGGTTACCGCCGGTTCATCCAGCGTCGGATCCGTGAGACCTTCGGTTTCGAGGGCACCCCGCTGGAGGTCACCATGCGGGTGCGGGAGAAGCGCCAGCGCAAGCGCTGAGTGGTTGCCCCTACTGGCTCGGTTTCCAGTCGGCGCGGGCGGCTCGCGAGTCGCTCGCGCCGATGTGAAATTCGGGCAGGGTTGGGGTAATGTAACTCGGGTGTTCGGGGCCGGAAACGGTGTCGAACACGGTCGCGGGATGTGGCGCAGCTTGGTAGCGCACTTGACTGGGGGTCAAGGGGTCGCAGGTTCAAATCCTGTCATCCCGACAAAAAAGCCCAGGTGAGAGCAGGTTTCTCACCTGGGCTTCATCATGTCCGGCGGTCGTTTTTCGTGGTCCCCTTCTGGTCCCCCCGGCGCTCTCGCCGGCGGTCGCCTGTGGCCGAACGGAGCGCCTTGAACCCCCTTCCTTCACCGGACGGGGCACGGTCCGCGGCCGCAGCGTCGAGTACAGCGTGGGATTCGCGATCACCGGAAAGCTCCGCGATGCCATCGATCTGGTCCCGAAGAAGGTCTGGACCCCAGCACTCGATGCCAACGGCGGCGTTCGTGAGGGCGGCGACGTCGCCGAGCTGACCGGCCTCATCGACCCGAAGGTTCTCGCCAAGTGGCCAGCCGGGATGCGGGTGATCGTGCGCCGCGAACGCCCCCACCCCGGCGCGCAACTGTCTCTGTTCGAGGAACGCGACGGCTGGCGCTACGAAGTCTTCGACACCAACACCACGGCCGGCCATCTCGCCTTTCTCGAGGCCCGGCACCGGGCCCATGCACGGGTCGAGGACCGCATCCGCCACGCCAAGGACAGCGGCCTGGGACGGTTTCCGTCGCGGAAGTTCAACATCAACCAGACCTGGCTGATGATCACCCAGATCGCGGGCGACCTAACCGCGTGGACCCGCCTGCTCGGCTGCAGCGGCTCCGCCGCCATGTTGGCAACCTGCGAGCCGAAGGCGCTGCGCTACCGATTCCTCCACGTGCCCGCCCGACTCGCTCACAGCGCACGCCGACGTCGCCTTAAGATCCCGGGGTCGTGGCCCTGGGCAGCCGCGATCGTCGCGGTCTTCGCGCACATCGCCGCCATCCCGCAACCGGCCTGAGCTGGCCGGTGCGCCCCCGACATCACCACCCGGAGAACCGCAGCCCGACAGCGCCAGCCAGCCCGTCGTCGTACCCGCAGTCACTCCGCACACGGGCGCACTCGACCACACGGCTCCGACACGATCCCGACCGCCGTCATGAAAGACCGGGGCTAGCCCTGGGCCTCGCCGAGGCGCGCTTCGGGCGTGAGCTCGGCGCGGAGACCGCCGCCGGTCGCAGCCCGGGCAAGAGCGCGACCCAGTGCAGGTGCCTGCTTGAACAAATTGTGACCGGCCACGAAGAAGACAGAGCCTGCCTCCCACACGGCCACGCCGTCCTCACTCCACGGGAGGTCGGTCACCCAGCAGTGGAGGAAGTCGCGCGGCTCTGGGTGGAGACCGGGCAGCGCCCGTGTCACGTATTCGCGTGCGCGTTCGTCCAGCGATCGAATCGCCGCCGGGTCGATGAAAGTTCCGTCGTCGCGGACGCCGACGGTGTCGCTGAGTCCGACCGAATAGCTGCTGTTGCCCGGTAGCGGCGTGGCGTAGACGCCGACTTCGCCGAAGACGCCGCTGCTGTCCTGCAGGCACGCGACTCGTGCCGGGGCGGCGGCTTTCACGTCGAAGGTCAGCCGTACGTGTGCGGCGAGGCGAACCGGCAGCGACAGGCCGACGCTGCGTGCCAGGCGGGCGGTTTCGCGGCCGGCGCACACGACCACCTTGGAGTAGACAGCCCGGTCGGTGACGCTGCGCACCTCGACCGTCCCGTCGGCGCGGGGATCGATGGAGATGACCTCACCGGTGGTGATCGCATCTGCGAGAGCACCCGTGAGTGCCGTGATCGCGGCGCGGGTGCGGATCGCGCCGCCCGACTCGTCGAGCACCGCTGGCCCCGAGTACCCAGCGAGCAGCGGCATCCGCTGGGCGACCTCGGCCGCGTCGATCTCGTGCGCTTCCACGCCGCCGACCTGGTCGAGCACCCGCAGCCGCGCCAGGGCGCTGTCTCCGATCGCCAGGACACCGTCTGATGAGACCAGCTCGACGTCGAAGTGTTCGGCCCACTCATCCCATACGCCGCGGCTTTCGCGCGCGAAAGCGACCAGTCGCGGGTCGTCATGGGCATGCCGGAAGATCCGCGACTCGCCTGCGGACTGACCCGTCCCGGGCAGACCAGCCTCGTACAAGCGCACCGGCACGCCCTGCTCCCGCAGCGCGTACGCCGTGGACAGACCGACGATCCCGCCCCCGATCACTGCTACCTCGGGTGAACGCGTCGTGGCAACGCCGTCGTCAGTTCCTGTCATCGCGGTTCCTCGATCCGTTGGTGATTAGCGATAGGCCGCAAGAGAAGGGGCCGCTGCCACGACGTCAGCGGGCTGTGTAAGCCCGAAGTCACCGCGCGCAACGACCCCTCCTCTCTGGGCCAGTACTCCCGGTCTGTGGTGTCAGGCGGGGAGTTTGGAGCCCAGGACGTCCAACTTCTCGATCGTGGGCTCGCTGAACAGTTTGCCGGTCTGCTCGCCGAGAGCGGTGGCAACTGCGCCGGACAGGTGCGCGTCGCGGCCATCGTCATCGGGGAACACGTCGAAGATCCCGAAGGAGGATGGGCCGAGACGGATCGCGAACCATGCGACGGTGGCCGGTTCCTCCTCGACGAGCCCTCGCCCGATGCCGAGGAATTCCTGGACCTCGTCTTCCTTGCCGGGCAGGGCCTCCAGCCTGACAAGCAGTCCCTTAGTCACGCTCATGACATCACCTCTTCCCGGGTCGAATTGCTCGCAAATTTCGCCCCCATCGTATCGCAGAACGCAGGCAGGTCATCGGGCGAGCGGCTGGTGATCAGGTTCCCGTCCACCACGACGTCCTGGGCCGCCCCCGGCATCTCGGGGAACGTTCACAGTGTTCTCACGCGAAGGGACGCTGCTGCACGACGCGGAGAAGAGGTGCCAGGCCGCCCCGCAACACCGCGCGGGTCCCAGGATCACCGAGAGGCTGCCGCCGAATTCGATGGCCGGGCCGAGTGATTCGACCCATGAGGGCGCCGGTCCCGGACTCACCCCCGAGGGGCGGAGCCGACATGCGGCGACGGCGCCACCCTCGCAAGGGTGACGCGTCGCTCGGCCGGGCTCGGCGATGCAGGCCCGCCACAGGTGGGCGTGGTGGTGATGGCCACGCCCACCTGTGGTCGCTCAGGAGCGGGCGAAGAACATCTGGTTGACGGACTTGTTCGCACCCCAGGCGGAGGTGGGGCGGGCGCCCTTGCCGAGCTCCCACGCGATCGTCACCGAGCGACCACGCGTGATGGAACGCAGGCGCGAACCGGTGTGCACGTCACCCACACGCGAGGACGTCTTGGCGTTGATCACGGCCATGACCTGCGCCTTGCTCGCGTCGGCGGGCACCCGCACCGTCACGAACTGCCAGTTGTTCGCGCCCCAGAGGGCGCGGTCCTCGCGGTAACGCAGCACGCCGTCGTCGTCGAGGCGCGCCACGACCCGGGCCTGAGCCGCGGTCTTGGGCATGTACCGGTCCACCTGGAAGGTGCGCTGCACCGCCTTCACTGCGGGGACGCTCGGACGGGTCGTCGGGCGCGTGGTGGGCGTGGTCGTGGGGCGCGTCGTCGGCGCGGGCACCGTAGTCGCGGGCGACGTGGGCCGCGGCGTGATCGCCGGGACCGAGGTCGTCGGCGCCGGGCTCGTCGGCCGGGGGGCCGTCGTCGGGTACACGCAGCACCGGAGCGGGGACGCCGTTTCTCCATGTGATGTCCCGTGTCGCCTGTCTGATCGACCCCGGCCTCACCTTCCTTAGCCGCGATGCCGAGGCCTGGTCCACGTTCTGCGGGCCGTCCGGGCGTGGACGGGCACGCCCGGCGCCGGCACAGAGCGTCCGAAGTGCCACGGGGCGGGCCGGCAGGCATGATCCGGGCGGGACGCGGCCCCCCCACCGGGGGTGACCCTGCCGGGCCGCCGGGTCCGGACCCGGTCACGCGGCTCTCGGGACGGGCTGGGCGCGTACCTGCCGCTCTCAGCGCCCGCGACAGGGAGTTCCGCGAGTGGGCGACGGAGGTCGGGGGCCGGACATCCCGTTGTCGGCAGGTACGGTAGGGTCATACCGTCGAGCTCCCCGCCCGAGGGGCATGACGAGGAGGTCAGCATGGCTCTGCGCGAACTCGAGTTCACGTCGCACAACGGCACCGACACCATCCAGGCCTGGGTGTACGAACCGGCGGTCACGCCGGTGGCGGTGGTCCAGCTCATCCACGGTCTCGGCGAGCACTCCCGCCGGTACCTGCACATGACGGCCGCGCTGGTGGATGCGGGGTTCGTCGTGGTCGCGGACGATCACGCGGGTCACGGTCGGACGGCGATGCAGTCGGGGACGTGGGGTGACGCCGGTGACGAGTCGGCGACGGTCATCGTGCAGGACGAGGTGACGCTGTACCGGAAGGCCAAGGAGCTGTTCCCCGACCTGCCGTACGTGGTGTTCGGCCACAGCCTGGGGTCGATGATCGCGCGGGCGCTGGTGCTGCAGCCGGGTGTCGAGGTCGACGGGCTCGCGCTGGGCGGTATCGCCGTGGGCATGCGCGGTGTCGAGTCGACGCTGGATCGCGAGGCCCTGAAGGCTGCCGTGGCGGCCGACGGTTCCGCCCCCGCTGCGGATGCGTTGGTGGGCCAGCTGTTCGACGGCTTCTACGACCGCCTCGGCCCGGACTTCGGCCCGACGGACTGGGTGGCGCGCAACGCGGACGTCGTCCGTGATCACGGCCGCGACCCCTTCAACAACTTCGGCGCCCCCTTGAGCAACCGGTTCCTGCAGGGCTTCGTCGACGTGTACGACCAGGCCAACGGCGACGACTTCTTCGACCGCCTTCCGCAGGTTCCCGTCGCGATCTTCGCGGGCGCGGAGGACCCGGTGACCAACTACGGCGAGGGTGCGCGCGAGGTCGCCCGGCGCCTGGAGGAGAAGGGCCACGACGTCGAACTCCACATCTACCCCGACGTCCGCCACGAGGTTCACAACGAGCCCGAGACCCGCGCCGAGATGGAGAACTCCCTCATCGAGTTCGTCCACCGCGCCGCCGGGCGGGACGACGCCTGACCCCCGAGGCGCACCCGGCCGCTCGCGCCCAAGCACCGTGACGGGGCCCTGCCGTGAGGATCGTCTCTCGGCAGGGCCCCGTCGGTGATGTGAGGTCTCAGGCCATGACGGGACGCACGCGTCGCCCAGCGAGGGGCTCGTCCATGGTGACCTCGCGAAGCGGAGGATGTCGCCGGTGGCGCAGCGAGGGCGAGAGGCCTGGCCACGGGTGACCTCGCCGAAGTGAAGGCGAGGATGCCGAGAGCAGGCTCCGCGACGAGTGCCTGAACATCAACAGCTTCTACTCGCTGCTCCACGCCCAGGTCGTGATCGGCGACTGGAAGACCGAATACAACCACGACCGCCGGCATTCATCGCTCGGCTACCTCGCACCCGTCGACTACGCTCGGCAATGCACCCATCAATCGGAAACCGACGACTCGCACAGCGACCGGACCGAATGAAGGGGGCGGCCCACGGCCTTCGACCACACCGGCCTCGATCAGCGTCCACGGCCCGTGACAGATCGCCGCAACGGGCTTGCCGCTTTCGACGAACTCGCGGACGAAGGAGACCGCGTCGGGGTCAACCCGGAGTTGGTCGGGATTCACCGTGCCGCCCGGGAGAAGCAGGGCGTCATAGTGGGTGACAGAGGCGTCCGCGACCAACCTGTCAACGGTGAAGGTGCCTGCTGCCTCCAGATCGTTCTCACGCGCCTGAATCTCACCGTCATGGATCGACAGCACCTCGGTCTGCGCGCCAGCCCGCTCCAGTGCCTCGCGGGGCTGTTCGAGCTCGACTCGCTCGACCCCGTCGGCGGCGAGGAAGGCGACTCTCCTGCCCTATAGCGTCTCGGACATATCAACTCGCCTTAAGATCCCGGAGTCGTGGCCCTGGGCAGCCGCGATCGTCGCGGTCTTCGCGCACATCGCCGCTATCCCGCAACCGGCCTGAGCTGGCCCGTGCGCCCCCGACATCACCACCCGGAGAACCGCAGCCCGACAGCGTCGGCCGCAAGATCGTCGTGCTGCTCGTGGGCAATAGGTTCCACGCCGTCGTAGCGCCTCTCACGGCTCTGACCGCGAACTGAGCTTGCCCACGAGGGGGACCAGAATCATGCACTCCATGCATCTCGTGACGTGTTCTGCATGATCTGACGCTAGGAATCACGCAGAATCCGGTCTGGCCGGAGCAGTCTGGACGTCTGGGGGTCAAGGGGTCGCAGGTTCAAATCCTGTCATCCCGACCGAGTGAACCGGCTCCGGCCAGGCAGAAATCCTTGGCCGGAGCCGGTTTTTGGTGCACGGTCCCGCTCATGGCTACCACCCGAATTTCTAGTGGCGTTAGAGCACATTTCGGTGCGGCGAAGCTGTTTTAACTTCACTAGAAATCATGACCCGCCACTCGGCCGTTCCTCGTCACTCATCAGGTGTCCCGCGTGAGCCGCACCCATCCGTCGGACAGCGCAGCGCGCAGGTCCGCCTTGCGCGAGACCGCGGGCAGTGCGTGCGAAAGGCATGCCACGGCGTCGTACCCGGAGTGGTCCACGCCCGGCAGGACGTGCAGGTTCGTGTCGAAACCCGCGGCCTGGAACGCGGCGACGCCCTCCTCGGCGGCGCCCAGCGCGCTCCACTCGGGCGGGTTCGTGGCACCGTCCACGTCCTGATCGCCCACCCACCAGTGCATGGCCGTGTTGCCGATGCACGGCCGGGCCTTCTTCTTGGTGGCCACCGGCGCGTTCGCTCCGCCGCCGCCGATGATCACCGCGCCGCCGTGCGTCATCCCGGGAATACCCCGGTCCAGCAGTTCGTAGGTGATGAACTCGGCGCCGCCGCTGTACCCCAGGAGCCAGATGTTGCTCGCGTCCACCTGCGGGTTCCGCTCGACGATGTGCTCGTGCAGCGCCCGGAAGTACTTGCCGTTCGCCTTGCAGTCCTCCCACCACGTGTAGCCGTCGCCGGAGCCGTCCTCGTCCGGCGTGTTCACGGCCACGAACATGAGGTCCCGGGCCCGTGCTGCCACCGCGAGCCGGGCCAGATCGCCCTCGTCCGGCCAGTTGATGGACGTGTCGTCCAGGTCCCAGTAGTCGCCGTCGAAGTAGTACATGATACCCGCGGTGCCCGAGTCCCACACGTGGTACCACGAGCTCAGTCCGTTCGGCGCGGTGAAGTCCACGAAAGTTTCCGGTGCCACTGTCCCCCCCTGAGATGATCCGCCCCGATTCCCCCGGCACGGCGCGTACCCGTCCAGTATGCCGCGCACGCACGGCGGACGACGACGCCGCACCCCTCTGTTTTTACTGAGCTAAGCGTGATTCGGTGCACCAAAGCTGCTTTTGCTGCACTAGAACATGGGGGTGGCAGGCGGGGCGGCGCAGGTGATCGGGTAAATGTTTACGTCATGTACCCACTCGGGTGTGACCGTGCGGAGCTCAGCATGCTTAGGTGGGAGGACACGACGAAAGGGGTATCCCATGACCAACGTCATCACTACGTACCTGCAGGACCACCACGCCGGATCGGCCGCGGGGGTGGATGTGTTCCGCCGTGTGGCCGAGGGTCACGGGGACCCGGAGGTGCGGGAACAGGTCGAGCGACTGGTCCCGGAGATCGCCCGCGATCAGAAGTCCCTGGAGGACATCATGTCCATGGTCGGGGCCAAGCCTGCCCTGCACAAGGATCTCCCTGCGAAGGCGGGGGAGAAGCTCGCACGCCTCAAGCCGAACGAGCGGATCAAGGAACGTTCGCCGCTGTCGGACATCGAGGAACTCGAGGGTCTCGTGGCCGCCGTGCACGCCAAGGGCCTCGGCTGGCGGCTGCTCCTGGAGGTCCCGGACGAGCGGTTGGACAAGGACCTGTTGCAGAACCTCTACGAGCGCGCGCAGGAGCAGGAGAAGACCCTCGAGTCGCTGCGTCTGGGCCAGGCCAAGAAACTCACGGAGTCCTGAGGACCAGACAGTAACGGGAGGAGGGACCATGACGACCGCCGATGACATGCCCGCCCTGCGACGTCGTACGAGCGCCAAGTGGCGCACGTACCCGCGGGACGTGTTGCCCATGTTCGTCGCGGAAATGGACTTCCCCACGCCGCCGGCCATCAAGGCGGCGCTACAGAATGCGATCGAGAACAGCGACACCGGGTACGCCACCCCGACCGACCGCGGCGCCGCGGAGGCGTTCGCGGACTTCGCCGCGCAGCGGTGGGGGTGGCGCCCGGACCCGGCGCGGATCTCCTACACCACGGACGTGAGCGTGGTGATCGTGGAGTCGCTGCGCCGTCTCATGGCGCCCGGCGACGGCGTGATCATCACCCCGCCCGTCTACCCGCCGTTCTTCGACCTCGTGGTCGAGGCCGGCGGGCGGGTCGTGGAGGTCCCGCTGCTCGACGACGCCGCGAGCTACCGTCTTGATCTGCGCGGCATCGACGCCGCCCTGCGCGCGGGTGCCCGCGGCGTGCTGCTGTGCAATCCCCACAACCCCGTGGGGCTCGTACATTCCCGCGAGGAGCTCGAACGGCTCTCCGAGATCGTGGCCGAGCACGACGGATTCGTGGTCAGCGACGAGATCCATGCCCCGCTCACGCATCACGGGACCAAGTTCACGCCATACCTTTCGGTGTCCGATGCCGCGCGCGCGCACGGCGTGGCCGCGGAATCGGGGAGCAAGGCGTTCAACCTGGCCGGTTTGAAGACTGCCATGTTCGTGGTGGATTCCGAACCCATGATGCGGTGGCTCGAGCAGTTGCCGGACGAGGTGTCCTACCGCACCGGCAGCTTCGGCCTGCTCGCCACGCGGGAGGGTTTCCGCAACAGCCTCGACTGGCTGGACGAGACGATCACCGCGATCCAGGACAATACCGAGCTGCTCGAGCGCGAAGTGAGCGAGAAGCTCCCGGGCGTCGTCGTGCGCCGAGGTCACGCGACCTATCTCGCGTGGCTCGACATGCGCGCCCTGGGATGGGGCGATGATCCCGCCGCCTACGCACTCGAGCACGCCGGGGTGGCACTGTCCAATGGACCCATGTTCGGTGGCGCGGGCAAGGGCTTCGCCCGGATGAACCTCGCGTGCGCGCCCGAGACCGTCGTGGAGGCGGTAGACCGGCTCAGCGGGGCCGCACACTGACCCCGGGTGGCCGTTCCGGGCGCTGAAGCGCCAGCCGTACGCCACGAGGGACCGCGGTCCACACCCGGTGCCGGGGGGCGGGACGTGCGGTCCTCAGTCCACGGCAGGCTTCCGTGCGGGTTCCGGGTCCCGCTCCGTGCCGGGCGAATCCGCGGCCAGCTCGTCGAACGCGTACCGCTCCAGGGGAGTCCCCGTGAGATATGCCGATCGCGCGATCGCCATGGTCCCCACCGCGGACGTGATCAGGTGGATCGTGATGATGAGCACGACCTTGACCACGTTGGACACGGACGGCTGCAGCAGCAATGCCCCCGTCACCACGAACACGATGCCGAGCCCGCCCGCGGTCCCCACGGCCGAGACCCGCATGTACGCGTCCCGGAAACGGGCCACCCCCAGGGCGGCGGTCGCGAACACGAGGGCCCCGGCCACGATCAGGACGTTGCCCAGCACGGTCAGGATTTCGTTCATCGCTTCCCCCTGGTCAGAGCCCGTGCCAGGGACAGCGCGCTGAGGAATCCCACGAGCGCGGCCACGAGCACGATGTCGAAGGTGTACTCGTTGGCCACGCGCACACCGAACAACGCGATCAGACCGACGAACCCGAACAGCAACAGGTCACCCGCGACCGCGCGGTCCGCCTCCGTGGGCCCGCGCAGGATCCGGAAGGCCGCCGCGAGGCAGGCCACGGCGAGGATCACGATCCCCACGGTCACACCGATCATGACGTCCCTCCCGTGCGGCGCACCGCGCGCAGCAGTCGTGTCTCAAGTTCCCGGACCTCGACCCGCACGCTGTCGGCGTTACCCGAGTACAGCGAGTGGACGTACAGCGTGCGGATCTCGTTCTCGTCACGACGGCGCTGCGCCGCCACGGGTGCGTCGTGCATCCCCAGCGTGAGCGTGCCGGGGGTGAGCGTGATGAGGGCGGCCAGCAGGGTCACCTCCAGGTCCGAGCGGCAGCGCGTCCGCACGCGGGCCACACCGGGAGTCGAGTTCTGCCCCGGGGTCAGGTTGTCCCGCAGCACCGCGGTGCTCGAGGAGATGATCTGCCCGGCGTACCACACCAGGAACCCCACGACCCGGACAGGCCAGGTGAGCCAACTCATGAGTCCATCACCGCTTTCACGTAGGTCGAGGTGTCCAGCAGGCCCTCCGCGGCGGTCGTGGATACGCCCATGAGCACTTCCGCGCCGAGGCCCAGCGCGAGCGTCAGGCACGCGGTGACGACGGCGGGCCCCGCCAGGGCCGCGGAGATGCGTCGCCCGCTCGCGGTGGCCACGGCGCCGTCGTCACGGGTGGCCGGGGCAGGTTCCGGCACGGCCCCCGCACCGGAACCGGCAGTGCGGGCGGCGGGACCACCACCGGCCCCGGAACCGCCCCCGTTCTCGAGCGACGACTCGCGCGCGGAGCCCCAGAACACGCCGTTCCAGATCTTGAGCATCGACAGCAGCGTGATGAGACTGACCGCGAGCATCACGATCACCGCGATCACGTGACCGGTGTCGACCGCCGCGAGGATGAGCGAGAACTTGGCCACGAACCCGGAGAACGGCGGCAGCCCGGCCAGGGACAGCGCGGCCACGAAGAACGCGACCGCGATGACCGGTTCGCGCGTCGCCATCCCGGACAGCGCGCCGATCCTCCCGGTCGTGTAGCGCACCTCGATCGCGCCGGTGGACAGGAACAGGGAGGCCTTCACGATCATGTGGTGAAGCAGGTAGAAGATGCCCGCCGCGAGCCCGGCCAGGGTGAACAGTGCGACCCCCAGCAGGATGTACCCGATCTGGCTGATCATGTGGAACGCCAGGATCGAGCGTGTGGTCTTCTCGCCCACGGCGCCCAGCACGCCTGCGACCATCGTGAGGCAGCACAGTGCCACGCCGATCCACAGCCAATGGGCGTCGCCGTCGAAGACCACGGCGTAGATCCGGTAGATCGCGTAGCTGGCCACCTTGGTGTGCAGCCCGGAGAACAGCGCGGTGATCGCGGGGGAGGTGGCCGGATAGGCGACCGCGAGCCACCCGTGGATGGGGACCACCGCGGCCTTGATCGCCAAGGCGAACAAGCACACGGCGGTCGAGATCGCCACGGTGCCGTCGGTCGCGGCGCGGCCGGCCAGTTCGGCCATGTTCACGGTGCCCGCGGTGCCATAGATGAAGCCCACGCCCATGAGGAAGATCGTGGAGGTGAGCAGGTTCAGGGTCACGTACAACCGTGCACCCATGACCTGCCGCTCGGTGCCCCGGTGCCGCGCCGCGAGGACGAACAGCCCGTAGGATGGCAGCAGCATGACCTCGACGAACACGAACAGGTTGAACAGGTCCACGGTCAGCAGCGCGCCGTTCACGCCCGCCGTGAGCACGAGCACGAGCGGGGCGAAGTACACGGTGGCCGCCCGGCCGGAGGCGTAAGCGAACCACGAGCACACCAGAGTCAGCACCCCGGTGACCGTGAGCATGAGCGCGGCGAACATGTCCGCAACGAACGGGATGGAGATCCCCACGGGCCACTGCGCCACACCGTGGGCCACGGCCCCGCCGCTGCCGGCGAAATCGGTCACGAGCCACACGCCTCCGGCGATCACGAGCAACAGGGTCCCGAGGAGACCCGCGGCGTGCAGCACGCGGCGGTCGCCCACGATCAACAACACCGCGGACACGAGCAGGGGAAGTGCGACGAACAGAGGGAGGAGGGCGCCGCTCATGAGCGCACCTCCTCGGGCTTCGCCTCGGTGTCGTCGTCATCGTCCCGGCCGGTCACGGCCAGCACGAGCATCACGATCGTGATCGAGAACGCAATCACGATCGCCGTGAGCACGAACGCCTGGGGCAGGGGATCCGCCACGGTGGACAGGTCCTCGGGGGCACCGAAGGGCTCGTGGCGCCGCGCGCTGCCGCCCGCGGCCATGAGCACCACGTTGCCCGCGTGGCCCAGGAGCACGAAGCCCAGAATCACACGCAGCATCTCGCGCTGCATGAGCAGGTACACGGCACCGAACACGAGGAGTCCGGCGATCACGGCTGCGCTCATCGGGGGGTCACCTCTCCGGTCTCGTGGGTCGTGTGTGACGAACGGGTCGTCGCGGGACTCGCGGCGGTACCGCTCCGGGCGGCACGACGGCGCTCGCCGGCCCCGGCGCGCGCGCCCGGGGACGCGCCGGAACCGGGCTGGTCGTCCGGCCCCGCGGCACCGGGTTCGGGTTCGCGGGGCAGCACCTTGGTGGTGTCCGACGGCGGCCGCCCCAGCAGGTTGAACGCGGCCAGGATCACGCCGATCACCGCGAGGTACACGCCCACGTCGAACACGAGCGCGGTGGTGATCTCGAATCCGAGGATGCGCGGGTGCAGGGGCCGCAGGAAGGACCCGTCCAGGTACCCCAGCAGGCCCGTGACGGTTCCTACGGCCACGCCGGCCCCGATCAACCACAGGTACGTCAGGCGCACGCGGGCGCGTTCGTCGGACGGCGCGGCCAGGTAGCTCAGAATGAAGCCGGCCCCGCCCACGAGCGCGGAGATGAAGCCGCCGCCGGGTTCGTGGTGTCCGCGCAGCAGCAGGATCACGGACATCGCCACGATCACGGGCCCGAGCAGGCGCGCGGCGGTGCGCACGAACACAGTGTTGGTCTCCGGGTCGCTCACGGGAGATTGCTCGTCGATCGGGGCGGGGTCGTCCGCGGCGGGGCGGCGCCCGTGCAGCAGGGCGGCGATCGTGAGCCCGGCGACACCCAGCACCGTCAGTTCGCCCAGGGTGTCCAGGGCGCGGAAGTCCACGAGGATCGTGTTGACCAGGTTGGACCCGCCGGTCTCGTTGTAGCCGTGGGTCAGGTAGTACTCGGACGCGGGTGAGGCCTCGCGCCGTCCGGTCAGCATCCACACGCCCGCGGTGGTCGCCAGCCCCGCGGAGCCCGCCACGAGCAGCGCGACCACGCGGCGTCGTGCGCCGGGAGAGGAGAAGCGCGCGGGCAGGCGGCGCAGCAATAGGACCATGACGCACACCGTGAGAATCTCCACGAGCAGCTGGGTCATGGCCACGTCCGTGGCGCCCAGGTCGAAGAACCACACGGTGATCGAGAAGCCCACCACCCCGGTCACCACGATCGCGGAGATCAGGCTGCGCGCGTTCATCATGGCCGCCACACCGCACGCGATCAGCAGCGCGAGCAGCCAGTCGAAGGGCTCGCTCGCCGCGATCCGCACCGGCGGCAACTCGGTCGTGCTCCACACGGCGAGCAGCGCGACGACGCTCAGGCACACCGCGGGGATCGACAGGTGCCGCGCGGGGGCGGGGCTGTTCGTCCACGAGCCCACGACGCCGCCGAGCCGGATGGTCCCCTCGCGCGCCCGGTCCACGCCGTCCAGGGCGGAGAACGGGAAGGCGCGCGGGGCCAGGACGGCGTGCACGCGGCGTCGGGTGAGGACGAGTGCGGCACCCGAGGCGAGCACGGCGAGGGAGACGAACAGTTCGGGGACCGGGCCGTGCCACACCGCGAGGTGCTTCTCCACGGTGGACCCGGCGGCCGCGCTCGCACCCGCGGAGGCGAGTCCGTCCAGCAGGAACGGCACGAGACCCAGGACGAGCCCCGCGAGGGCACCCGAGGCGGGCGCGGCCCAGAAGGACACCGGGGCCTCGCGCACCACGGTGCCGTTGCGGCCACCGAGCGCGCCCAGCACGAGGCGCGCAGCGTAGGCGACCGTGAAGACCGAGGCGAGGGCGGCTGTGGCGGTGAGCAGCCACGGGGCCCACGCGGGACCGGGAGCCTCGAGGAAGGCCGCGAGCATGGACTCTTTGCTCACGAAACCGAGCAACAGCGGGATCCCCGCCATGGAGGCGGCGGCCAGCACCATGAGGGTGGCGGTCACGGGCATCCGCGGGTTCATCCGGGCCAGCTCGCGCAGATCCCGGGTGTGGGCGCTGTGATCGATCACGCCCACGCCCATGAACAGGGCGGACTTGAACAGCGCGTGCGCGATCGTGTGCACCACCGCGGCGGACAGTGCGGCCGTGGTGCCCACCCCGATCATCGCGGTTAACAGACCCAGCTGGCTCATGGTTGAGTAGGCCAGCAGTTCCTTGAGGTCGTAGCGGCGCAGCGCGGCCACGGCACCGAACATCGCGGTGACGAGTCCTGCCGTGACGAGCAGGACGGTCCACGCGGGAACTCCGGAGAAGACGGGGGAGAAGCGCAAGAGAAGGTAGATGCCGGCTTTGACCATGGCCGCGGCGTGCAGGTACGCGGAGACCGGGGTGATCGCGACCATAGAGTCCGGCAACCACGCCTGGAACGGGAACTGGGCGGACTTGGTGAACGCGGCGACCGCCACGAGGACGGCCACGAGCGTGGTCAGCCCGGGCTGAGCACCCCACACGTCGTGCGCAAGCACGGTACTGATCCGGGTGGTGCCGGTGGCCACGATCATGACGGCGACGGCCGCGAGCAGCACGAGTCCGCCGGCCACGGTCACGAGAAGCGTGCGGATCGCGGGTTCCCGTGCGCCGTCCCCCGAGCGTGCGATGAGCAGGAACGAACACAGCGTGGTGGCCTCCCACGCGACGTAGAACACCACGAGGTCGTCCGTGAGCACGAGGGCCAGCATGGCCGCCGCGAAGCCCGTCATGAGCGTATAGAACCCCGCGTGCTTCCCGCGATCGGCCCGGTCCGTGCGCTCGAGGTAGCGCGTGGCGTAACACAGCACCGCGGCCCCGATCACCAGGACCAGGAGGGAGAAGACCAGCGAGAGCCCGTCCAGGCGCAGGTCGAGCCCCACGTCCAGGGACGGGATCCACGGCAGCGACTCGACGACCGCGGGGGTGGGCTCGGCGGGGGAGTGCGCGGCGTCGTCGTACCCCAGCGCGATCAGCGCCGCGGCGCCGAGCAGGGGCACCGCGAGCAGCCATCCGACGTTGCGGCCGATCGCGCGGGTCAATAGAGGGGCGAGCGCGCACGTGAGGAGTGCGCCCGCGAGGCAGGCAAGTAGCAAGGGTCCACCTAGGTCCGGGGTGACATGAGGTCAGAGCGGGCCGGAGGACGGTGTGGGCGCTCACGAGCGCCGGCAACGGCTCCGGGGTCAGTGGACGGAGGCCGACGGCGGTGCGCCGGCCTGGTTGGCGCCCCACGAGGACACCTGGCCGTTCGTACCCACGGATCGGACGAGCAGACCCGGAGACACGCTGCCGCGAGGAACGGCGTGCGGGCGCGCGGCAGTGGCGATCGGGAACGTGGGCATCGCGATCGAGCCTAGCAAGAGCCCGCGGGGTGGGGAAGCGACCGGCCACCCGCATGGGCCGCCACCGGAATAGCTGACGTGTCCACAATGTTGTGCGTGGCATGGCCGTTGAACTGGGAATCGACACCTTCGGGGACGTCACGTGGGACGACGACGACCGCCCCGTCTCGCACGCGCAGACCGTCCGCAACGTGGTGGAGCAAGCGGTGCTCGCGGATCAGGTGGGGCTGCACTCGATCGGGATCGGGGAGCACCACCGGGACGACTTCGCGATCTCCGCCCCGGACGTCGTGCTCGCGGGGATCGCCACGCGCACCGAGCGGTTGCGCCTGGGCACGGCCGTGACGGTGCTCAGCTCGGACGACCCGGTGCGCGTGTACGAACGCTTCGCCACGCTGGACGCGCTGTCCCACGGGCGGGCTGAGGTCGTGCTGGGCCGCGGCTCGTTCACCGAGTCCTTTCCGCTGTTCGGATACGACCTGCAGGACTACGAGGCACTGTTCGAGGAGAAGCTCGCGCTGTTCGCGGCGCTGCGCACGAGTCAGCCGGTGACGTGGAAGGGCACGCTGACCCAGGACCTGCGGGACGTGAGCCTCTACCCGCCCCTCGAGAACGGACCGCTGCCCACGTGGATCGCGGTGGGTGGTTCCCCGCAATCGGTTGTGCGGGCCGCGCACTACGACCTCCCGCTCATGCTCGCGATCATCGGCGGGCCCGTGGAGCGGTTCTCGCCGTTCAGCGACCTCTACCGCCGCGCGCTCGCCGAGTTCGGCCATTCCGACAACCCCGTGGCCTACCACTCCTACGGGTACGTCGCCGACACCGACGAGCAGGCCCGCGAGGAGTTCTTCCGCCCCTACACGATCTCCACCGAGCGCATCGGAGCCGAGCGCGGGTGGCCCGCACCCACCGAGGAGTCCTTCCTGGAGGAGGTGGAGCACGGGTCCATGGCTGTGGGATCTCCCGAGACCGTGGCCCGTAAGATCGCCGCGGGCGTGCGGGCCCTGGGTGCCTCGCGCTTCGACCTGAAGATCTCCACGGGCCCGCTGTCCCACGGAAAGCTCATGCGTAGTATCGAGCTCTACGGCACGCGTGTTGCGCCCCTCGTGCAGGACATGCTCGCGGACTGATAAGCATGGACCCATGCCGAGCTCGCTTCCCGTCCTGATCCTCACCGGCTACCTGGGTTCCGGCAAGACCACGGTGCTCAACCACTTCCTCGCGACCGGCGGCGCGCGAATCGGTGTGATCATCAACGACTTCGGGGACGTGAATGTCGATGCCGCGCTCGTGGCGGGGCACGTTGCCGAACCCGTGTCGATCGCGGGCGGGTGCCTGTGCTGCATCGAGGACCCCCGCCAGCTCGACGACGCCCTGCGTGCGCTGTCCCGGCCCTCCCTCGAGCTCGACGCGGTCGTGATCGAGGGCTCCGGGATCGCCGAGCCCCCGGGGCTCATCCACATGGTCCTGGGCAGCGAGGTGCGCGACGTACGCTTCGGCGGGCTCGTCGAGGTGATCGCCGTGGCCCGCGTGGCGCTCGCGGAGGCCAGCGGCTGGGACCTCGCGCAGCACGTCAAGGCCGCGGCGGTCGTGCTGCTGACCACGACCGACCTCGCCGATCCCCGGGAGACCGCCGCGGTGCGCGAACGGATCGCGCACGCCAATCCCCACGCGCTCGTCATCGACGCGCCCCACGGGGCGGCCGATCCCCGGTTGTTCTTCGACGCCGCCGAGCACCCCGTACCCGAGGGCGGCCAGCTCGCGCTGTGGGAGTTCGGCCGGGCCCCCGGCCACGACCACCACGTCCACCACCGCGCCACGGCCCTGGACGCGCCCTCGGTCGTGGACCCCGCGGCGCTCGCCGAGCTGCTTGAGGACCCGCCCGCGTCCGTCCACCGGATCAAGGCGATCGTGGATGTCGCCGCGGGCCGGGGGATCCGCCGGTTCGTGGCGCACTCCGTGGCGGGATACGTCTCGGTGGACCGGGTGTCACGGCCCTCCGACGAGCCCGCGCGGTCCCGGGTCGTGGCCATCGGCCTGGAGTGCGACGACGCCGCACTGCGCCGCCGCCTCGACGCCCTCGTGCGCCCCGACGGCGCTCCCGCGGCCACGGCCCGTGAGTTGCGCCGACTGACTCGGTTCCTATAGGAACACCCTCAGGTCAGGTTCGAGAAGTGCTCTACCTTGGCGGTGGGCCCGGTCACGAGGATCTGGTCGTCGTCGTAGAGCATGGTGCCGGGTTCGATGGGCTCCCACTGACCGCCCGGGCGGCACACGGCCACGACCGAGACCCCCAACCGACGCCGCACGTTGAGCAGGTCCATGGGTCGTTGCTGGATGGGTTCCGGTGGGGTGCACCGCACCAGGGCGTAGTCCGTGTCGATGGGCACGAAGTCCAGGATCCGGTGCTGGATCAGGTGCGCGGCACGCGTGCCCATGTCGCTCTCGGGATTGACCACGTGCTGCACGCCGATCTGGGTCAGGATCTCCGCGTGGGGCTCCGTGATGGCCTTGGCCCAGATCGCGGGGCACCCGAACTTCACGAGCCGGGACGCCGCGAGAATGCTCGCCTGGATGTCCGAACCGATGCCCACGACCGCGCGGTCGAACTCGTCCACGGACAGCTCCCGCAGCACGTCCTCGTCCGTGGCGTCCGCGCGCACCACGGACGTGAGCTTGCCGTTGAAGCGCTGGACCACCGTCTCGTCCATGTCCACGCCCAGCACGTCCGTGCCGTTGCGCATCAGTTCCGTGGCCAGCGCACCGCCGAAGCGGCCCAGCCCGATCACGACCACGGCGTTGGCCATGGCGTTGCGAGAAGACGCGGCGGGGTGGGGTCCGAACATGGGGCATCCTTCGTGGGTCGTGGTCGTCGAGCACCGGGTCCACGGGTGGCGCGGGCGGGGCCCGGGCTCATCCGATGAGCGGTCGTTCCTTGGGTAGTTCGTAATGGGGTGGGCGGCGGCCGAATGCGATGGCCGCGGCCACGGTGACCGGGCCGAGTCTGCCCGTGAACATCAGGGCGATCAACACCCACTGCGCGAACGGGGCGAGCGTGGGGGTGATCCCCGTGCTCAGTCCCACGGTCGCGAAAGCGGAGACGGACTCGAACAGGACACGGTCCAGGCCCAGGCCGGTGTCCGTGAGCATGATGAGCATCGTGCCACCGATCACCGCCACGGTCGCGAGCACCACGACCGTGATGGCCTCGCGCTGGACGGAGCGGGAGAGCTGCTTGCCGAGCACGGGTACCGCGGCGCCACCCCGGATTTCGGTGAGGGCCACGAAGAACAGCACCCCGAACGTCGTGACCTTGAGACCGCCGGCCGTGCCCGCGGGGCCGCCGCCGATGAACATCAGGATGTCCATCCCGAGCCACGACACCGGGTGCATGTGACCGATGTCGATGCTGTTGAAGCCCGCGGTGCGGGAGATCGTGGACTGGAAGAACGCGTTGAGCAGCTTGACCGCGGACGGTTGGCCGCCCAGGGTGCCCGGGTTGTTCCACTCGAGCACCAGCAGGAACAGCGTGCCTCCCGCGAGCAGCACGGGGGTCGCGAGCAGCACGAGCCGGGTGTTCATGCTCCAGCGCCGGGGCACCCGGATGTGGCGGCGCAGTTCGTAGAGCACTGGGAAGCCTAGCCCGCCCAGGATCACGCACGCCGCGAGCGTGAGCAGGATCCAGGCGTCGCCCGCGAAGTCCATGACGTTGAGCGTGTACAGCGCGAATCCCGCGTTGTTGAACGCGGACACGGCGTGGAACCCCGCGTGGGCCAGGGCGGTGCCCGGCGGGTAGTGGTAGTGGCCCCAGAACCGCAGGAACAGGATGAGCGCCGCGATGCTCTCGATCACGGCGGTGGTCGCCACGATGCGTGCGACCACCTTGCGCGCTCCGCCGCGGGATTTCGTCTCCGCGTTGGCGAGCAACCGGGAGGACAGGCCGAATTTACGGGCCAGCAGGATCCCCAGCATGGTCGTGAACGTCATGACACCCAGGCCACCCACCTGGATCAGACAGATGATGACCACCTGACCGAATGGCGTCCAGTAGGTCGCGGTGTCCACCGTGACCAGGCCGGTCACGCACAACGCGGAGGTCGCGGTGAACGCCGCGGTGAGCACGTCCGTGCCCCCGGGAGCCGTGGTGGCTGGGGGCAGCATGAGTAATCCGGTGCCCGTGAGCACCGCCACCAGGAAGGCCGTGACGATGATCCGTGCGGACCGGGCGGGGGTGAGCTCGTGCAGGTGCAGCGGATCGCGGCGTCGTCGGCTCAGGGGGACGGCGCGGGGGATCCTGGACCCGTGCGTGCGCGCGCGGATCGCGGCCTGGCGGAGGGCCTCGGTGATGGGCACGGGGTCAAAGTACACCCGCCGGGGCGGTACCGGCTAAGCGCCGCGTGAGCGCGCCTGAACCTCGTAGGCCGTTCAGCTGACACCGGCGCGCTGCACACGCGCACGTGTGATGAACCCGACTGCGTGAGTCGTGCCCTAAACTGACCGACATGACCAACATTCCCGCGGAACTCGCGTACACCGAAGAACACGAGTGGGTCGAGGACCTCCACGAGGACAACACTTTCCGTGTGGGCATCACGGACCACGCACAGAACGAACTGGGCGAGGTCGTGTTCGTCCAACTACCAGAGGTCGGGGACACCGTCTCCGCCGGGGACGTGGTGGGGGAAGTCGAGTCCACCAAGTCCGTGAGCGACCTCTTCGCGCCCGTCAGCGGCGAGATCGTGAGCGTCAACGACGACCTCGTGGACAACCCCGGCGCGCTCAACGAGTCCCCGTACGGATCCGGCTGGCTGTTCACCGTGCGTGTGGACTCCTCGGATGCCGCCGGGCAGCTATTGGATGCCGATGCTTACCAGCAGTTGCTGGACTGAATACGCCAACTTCACGTGAGGTGAGGGAACCCTGATGTCGAACCATGAGAAATCCGGTACCCAGGCGGGTCCGGAGACCACATCCATCCAGATCGTGGGGGATGTGCTGGCCCATGCCGCTCACCACAAACTCTCCGAGAGCGAGCAGAACGCGGTGGCCTCCCTGCCCCCGGGCTCCGCGCTGCTGCTGGAGACGAACGGCGGGCTGACCGGTGCCCGGTTCCTGCTGGACCGGGACGAGATCGTCGCGGGTCGTCACCCGGCGTGCTCGGTGTTCCTGGACGACGTCACGGTGTCCCGCCGTCATGTGGAGTTCATCCGACGCAGCGGTACGTTCGAGGCAGTGGACCAGTCCTCCCTCAACGGCACCTACGTCAACGGTGACCGGGTCGCCACCAAGGTGCTGGAGAACGGCGACCAGGTCCAGATCGGCAAGTTCCGGTTTACGTACTACCACTCCGTGCAGAACGGTTCCTGACGCGCTCCATGCCTGATTCCGAACGACCGCAGATCCCGCGGGTGGGTATCGGGGCGTTACTACGCCGATTGCAGCCGCAGTTCCCTGAACTGACCGCGTCCAAGGTGCGCTTCCTCGAGGACCAGGGACTCGTGCACCCGTTGCGGAGCGCCTCGGGGTACCGCAAGTACTCCCACGAGGACGTCGCCCGGTTGGAGACCGTGTTGACGCTGCAGCGTGAGCGCTACCTCCCGTTGCGGGTCATCCGTGACCGCTTGGACCGGGGCGAGGATCCCGCGCAGGACACCGAGCGGCAGGAACCGGGGACCGGACGCTCCAGGGACGGCGTCGACCCCGAACCCACTTCACCGGTTCCGGACGACGGTCGGCGGTACACCCTGCGCGAGCTCGCGGCGCGGTCGGGCACGGACGTGCCGCTGCTGCGGGAACTGCTCAACCACGGCCTGCTCGTGGAACGGGTCGGCGCGTTCGACGGCCACGCACTTACCGTGGCCGTGGCTGCGGGCAAGCTCAACGGGTACGGGATCGAACCGCGGCACCTGCGGGTGCTGCGGGGCGCCTCGGAGCGCGTGATCGCCCTGGTCGAGGGCAGCATCTCACCGTTGCGCAACCGCAGGGACCCCGAGACGCGGCGGAGGGCCGTGCAGCGGGCTCGAGAGATCGCCTCGCTGTGCCTCACCGTGATGACCGCGCTTGTGACCTCGCAGGTGGAGGAGACGGTGCAACCGTTCGCCTCGCCGGACACGGACGGGAGCGCGCAATGAGCCCGAACGTGCGCATGGAGATCGCTGGGGTGCGCATGGACGTGCCCACGGGCCAGCCCGTGGTCGTGCTGCGCGAACTCCAGGGCGCCCGGCGTCTACCCATCTGGATGGGGACCAACGAGGCCACGTCCATCGTGTTCGCGCTGCAGGGCATCGAGCCCCCGCGCCCCCTTACACACGACCTCCTGTTGTCCGTGGTGGACCAGCTCGGGCGCAGCGTGCGGGACGTCGTGGTGCACACGGTGGAGAACACGGTGTTCCACGCGGCCATCTCCTTCGACGACGGCACCGTGGTGGACGCCCGCGCTTCGGACGCCCTCGCGATCGCCGCGCGCACGTCGTGCCCCATCCTGTGCGCCGCGGCCGTGCTGGACGAGGCCGGTCTGGTGCTCAGCCCGGACGGGGAGCTGCGGGAACAGGCGGGGGACCAGCCGCAGGAGGCCGAGGCCCAGGTCCGGGAATTCCGGGATTTCCTGGACCACGTGGATCCGGACGATTTCCAGTCCTGATTCCACCCCGTCCGGGCCCCGTGCGGGTAGGCTGACGACACGGGCCCGCCCGTGGGCAATGTTTTTGACCCGCTCCACCCGTGGGTTTACCGTCGAGGAGGCGTCAGCGAGCTGGTGCCCGTGTCCGGGGGATCGGACACCCCTACCCACGCATGAGGAGGACGCTTGAGCAATCCGGAGCTGCCGCTGGACGCGGCACGGCTGCGCGCATCTTCCCTCGCCGGCGGCACCCAGGAGATGTTGTTCACTGACAACCTGGGCGGCTACGACGAGACCGTGGGCTTCCGCGGTCCCACCGCGTGCAAGGCCGCGGGGATCACGTACCGCCAGCTCGACTACTGGGCCCGGACCGATCTCGTGGAACCCACCGTGCGCGGCGCCAAGGGCTCCGGGTCGCAGCGGCTCTACAGCTTCCGGGACATCCTGGTGCTCAAGGTCGTCAAGCGCCTGCTCGACACCGGTGTCTCCCTGCAGCAGATCCGCTCGGCGGTGGGCGCGCTGCGGCTGCGCAACATCGAGGACCTCACGCGGTTGACGCTCATGTCTGATGGCGCGAGCGTCTACGAATGCACGTCCCCCCACGAGGTCATCGACCTGGTCCAGGGCGGTCAGGGCGTGTTCGGGATCGCTGTGGGTCGGGTGTGGCGCGAGGTCGAGGGCACGCTGGCCTCCATGCCGGGCGAACACACGAGCCTGGACGGGGCCCCCGCCGCGGATCCGTTCCCGGAGGACGAGCTGTCCGCCCGGCGCGCACGCCGTCGCAAGAAGAACGCGGGCTGACCCGCCACCGCACCCCGCCGCCGCGGGTTGCGGGATCAGCGCGTGAGGCCCGCCAGAATGGTGCCGAAGCGCTGCGCGAGATCCTGAGCCGGGGCACCCGGCCAGCGGTGGACGGGCCACGCGGCCCCCTGGATCTGCTGCATCACGGACAGGTCCGGCAGCACGGGATCCACCACGAGCGGTCCGAACAACTCCTGCAGTTCCCGCATGCGGTGACGCTGTTCGACCGAGTCGTCGCGCACGCGGTTGATCACCACCCCGGCCTCCGGGACGGCCCAGATCCGCGAGGTCTCGAACTGCGCGAGCGCCGTCATGGTGCGCTTGGTACCCGCCACGGAGAACAGGGACGGCTCGGCCACGGAGAGCACCTTGTGGGACGCGGCCCACGCCATGCGGGTCAGCGCGCTCAGGGTGGGCGGGCAGTCGATCAGCACGAGCTCGTAGCGGGCCAGTCCCCGCAGCGCGGTCTCGAGACGCTTGAGGTCCTTGGTCCGGAACGCGGCGTGGTCCAGGTGCGACGACGCCGCGGAGCCGGGTGCCACGTCCAGCACGGCTCGTGCGCCGTCCCCGGTCGATGACCCGTCGGCAGGCGCGCCCGGGCCCGCGGGCACGGTGTGCGGGGTGATGGGATGCTTGGTCCACGAGGACGCCGTGGCCACGGAGGCCAGTGCACCCTTGCGGGGGCGGCGCAGCACGGTGCCCACCTCGTGCCCCGGGCGGGCGTGAACGCCGAGCGCCGTGGAGGCGTCGCCGTGGGGGTCCAGGTCCACCACGAGCGTGGGGACGTGTGCTTCGAGAGCGGCGGAGGCCAACCCCAGGACCACGGAGGACTTGCCCACCCCGCCCTTGAGGCTGCTGATGCTGACGATCTGCACGGATCACCCTTCTGTCACCTGAAATGGGGGCTGTCCACCAGCCTGTTCCATGCTAGTGGGTGGATCACCGCACGTCGCGAGCCGGGCCGGGCGGTGCCGCGCGGCGTCGTCGTCATGAGCCGTAGGTGTCACCACGAGCGGCGGATGTTGCCTGGACCGGCACAGGGGACACGAAATCCGGGCTACCCTGCCGAGGCGTGGCTCACGTAAGCTGTCCCGGTAGTTGTCTCCTCACCCAGTGCGCGGGCCCCACAGGGCGCCGCGTGCGGAAACGGTAGTCATGTTCTCCAAGATCCTGGTGGCCAACCGCGGCGAGATTGCCATTCGCGCGTTCCGAGCGGCGTACGAACTCGGCGCCAAGACCGTTGCCGTCTTCCCGTACGAGGACCGCAATTCGATCCACCGCCAGAAGTCGGACGAGGCCTACCACATCGGGGAGGAGGGCCACCCGGTCCGCGCGTACCTGGACGTGGCCGAGATTGTGCGCGTGGCCAAGGAGTCCGGGGCGGACGCCATCTACCCGGGCTACGGTTTCCTGTCCGAGAACCCGGACCTGGCGCGCGCGGCCGAGGCGGAGGGCATCACGTTCGTGGGTCCGCGCGCCGAGATCCTGGAACTCGCCGGGAACAAGGTCGAGGCGTTGCGGGCCGCGCGGCGCGCGGGCATCCCCACGCTCGAGTCCTCGGACCCCTCCTCGGACAAGGAGACGTTGATCGAGGCCGCGGAGAAGATCGGCTTCCCGGTGTTCGTCAAGGCGGTCGCCGGTGGCGGTGGCCGCGGGATGCGGCGCGTGGAGAAGCCCGAACAGTTGGCGGAAGCGCTCGATGCCGCGATGCGCGAGGCGGACACCGCGTTCGGTGACCCCACCGTGTTCATCGAGCAGGCCGTGTTGCGTCCGCGGCACATCGAGGTGCAGATCCTCGCGGACAATGAGGGCAACATCGTGCACCTGTTCGAACGGGACTGCTCATTGCAGCGCCGGCACCAGAAGGTCATCGAGATCGCCCCGGCACCGCACCTGGACGAGGAGATCCGTGACGCCCTGCACCGGGACGCGGTGAAGTTCGCCAAAGAGCTCGGCTACGTCAACGCGGGCACCGTGGAGTTCCTCGTGGACACCGCGGGGGAACGCGCGGGGCAGCACGTGTTCATCGAGATGAACCCCCGGATCCAGGTGGAGCACACCGTGACCGAGGAGATCACGGACGTGGACCTGGTCCAGTCCCAGTTGCGCATCGCCGCCGGTGAGAGCCTGGACGACCTGGGCATCTCGCAGGACGCGCTGCGCGTGCGTGGGGCCGCCCTGCAGTGCCGGATCACCACGGAGGATCCCGCCAACGACTTCCGCCCGGACGTGGGGAAGGTCTCGGCCTACCGTTCCGCCGGTGGCGCCGGTGTGCGCCTGGACGGCGGCACGCTCTACGCGGGCGCGGAGATCTCCCCGCACTTCGACTCGATGCTCGTGAAGCTCACGTGCCGCGGACGCGACTACACCACCGCGGTGCACCGCGCCCGCCGTGCGCTCGCCGAGTTTCGCATCCGCGGGATCGCCACCAACATCCAGTTCCTGCAGGCCGTGCTGCACAATCCGGACTTCCTGGCCGGGGACGTGGCCACGGACTTCATCGAGAACCACCCGGACCTGCTCAAGGGCAAGGGCTCGGCGGACCGCGGCACCCGCGCGCTGAACTACCTCGCGGAGGTGACGGTCAACAAGCCCCACGGCGAGCGCATCGACGGCATGGACCCGCGCGACAAGCTCCCGCACTACCCGGGGGACAAGCGGGACGAACCCTTCCGCAGCCCGTTCGACGGTCCGTCCTCCCACGAGGTGCCCTCCGGCTGGCGCCAGGTGCTCCAGGAGCAGGGGCCCGAGGGCTTCGCGCGCACCCTGCGGAACTACGAACCGCTCGCAGTGACGTCCACCACGTTCCGTGACGCCCACCAGTCCCTGCTGGCCACTCGTGTCCGCACCCGCGACCTGCTCGCGGCGGCACCCGCGTACGCGCACCTGCTGCCGGGGCTGCTCTCGGTCGAGGCCTGGGGCGGTGCCACGTACGACGTCGCGCTGCGCTTCCTGGGGGAGGACCCGTGGGAGCGGCTGCGGCTGCTGCGCGAGGCGATGCCGAACATCCCCATCCAGATGCTGCTGCGCGGGCGCAACACCGTGGGGTACACGCCGTACCCGGTGGAGGTGACCAACGCGTTCGTCGCGGAGGCGGCCGAGACCGGCGTCGACATCTTCCGGATCTTCGACGCGCTCAACGACGTCGAGCAGATGCGCCCGGCCATCGAGGCGGTGCGGGCCACGGGCACCGCGGTGGCCGAGGTGACCCTGTGTTACACGGGCAACCTGCTCGACCCGCAGGAGAACGTCTACACGCTCGACTACTACCTGGACCTCGCTCAGCAGTGCGTGGACGCCGGCGCGCACATCCTGGCGATCAAGGACATGGCGGGGTTGCTGCGCCCGGAGGCCGCGCGGCGTCTCGTGGCGGCCCTGCGCGAGCGCTTCGATCTGCCGGTGCACCTGCACACCCACGACACCGCGGGCGGGCAGCTCGCCACGCTGCTCGCCGCTGCGGAGGCCGGGGTCGACGCCGTCGACGCCGCATCCGCGTCCATGGCCGGCACCACGTCCCAGGTCTCGGGCTCCGCGCTCGTGGCCGCGCTCGAGAACACGGACCGGGACACCGGACTTGACCTGGACGCCGTGAGCGACATGGAGCCCTACTGGGAAGTGGTGCGCTCCATCTACAAGCCCTTCGAGTCCGGGCTGACCGGGCCCACCGGCCGCGTGTACCGCCACGAGATCCCGGGCGGGCAGCTCTCAAACCTGCGCCAGCAGGCCATCGCGCTGGGGCTCGGGGAGAAGTTCGAGGCGATCGAGGACATGTACCACGCCGCGGACCGGATGCTGGGGCACCTGGTCAAGGTCACGCCGTCGTCCAAGGTGGTGGGCGACCTCGCCCTGCAGCTCGTGGGCATGGACGTGGACCCCGCCGAGTTCGAGGCCGATCCCCGCAAGTTCGACATCCCCGACTCCGTGATCAACTTCCTCGCCGGCGAGCTCGGCACCCCGCCCGCGGGCTGGCCGGAACCGTTCCGCAGCAAGGCGCTGGAGGGACGCACCGTGCACCTGGCGGACGAGGAGCTCTCGGAGCAGGATGTCGAGGAGCTCGCCCAGCCGGGCGAGGTGCGCCGCGCGGCCCTGAACCGGCTGCTTTTCCCCGGCCCCACACGCGACTACCAGAACTCGCGCACCAAGTACGGGGACATCTCCCTCCTGCACACCCGCGACTTCCTGTACGGGCTGAAACAGGACCACGAGCACGTCATCTCGCTCGGCAAGGGGGTGCGGCTGCTGGTCACCCTGCAGGCGATCTCCGAACCGGACGAGAAGGGGATGCGCACGGTCATGGTGACCCTCAATGGTCAGCTGCGTCTGCTCGAGATCCGCGACGAGTCGGTGAAGTCCCAGGCCGTGGAGACCGAGAAGGCGGACACCTCCAAGCCCGGGCACGTGGCGGCACCCTTCGCAGGTGCGGTCACGGTCACGGTCTCCGAGGGGGCAAAGGTCGCCGCGGGGGACTCAGTGGCCACGATCGAGGCCATGAAGATGGAGGCGTCCATCACTGCGCCGGTCTCGGGCACGGTCTCCCGCGTGGCACTGGCGGACACCGCGCACGTCAGCGGCGGGGACCTGGTGCTGGTGATCGATCCCGAGTGACGGATCCCGCCGCCCCGCCTGTCCTCGGACGCGCGGGGCGGCGGCCTAGGATGGGGCACATGCGTTCTTTCGACCTGATCATCGTGGGCTCCGGCTCCGGCAACTCCATCCTTACAGACGAGTACGCGGACCTCGACGTCGCCATCGTGGAACCCGGCCGGTTCGGGGGGACGTGTCTGAACGTGGGGTGCATCCCCACCAAGATGTACGCGTACCCGGCCACCGTGGGGGACCAAGCGCGGGACGCCATACGGCTGGGCCTGGACGCCGTGATCGAGGGTGTGGACTGGCCCGGCATGCGGGATCGCATCTTCGCCCGGATCGACGCGATCTCCAAGAACGGGCTGCAGTACCGCGAGTCGCTCGACAACGTCACGGTGATCCAGGAGTACGTGCACTTCGTGGAACCCAAGGTCCTCGAGACCGAGTCCGGGCAGCGGATCACCGCCGATGAGATCGTGCTGGCCAACGGTTCGCGGGTCAGCATCCCCGACGTGCTGGGTACCGACCTGCCCGGGGTGCATACCTCGGACACCGTGATGCGCCTGGACGAGTTCCCCCGAGACGTCATCGTGGTGGGCGGCGGGTACGTGGCCGCCGAGTTCTGCCACGTTTTCCGCGGACTGGGCGCCTCCGTGACCCAGCTCAACCGTTCGCAGCGCTTGTTGCGCGAACACGACGACACGATCGCCGAACGCTTCACGCGTGAGGCCGCCGAACAGTGGGACCTACAACTCGGGTGGACGCTCTCCGGGATCGAGCGTGCCGAGGACGGCCGCCTGACGGTGTCGGCGCAGGCCTCCGACGGTTCCGCACAGCACTGGGACGGCACCGCCGACGTCGTCCTGCTGGCCACGGGGCGCGTCCCCAATGCGGACACGCTGCGCCCGGAAGCCGCCCACCTGGACGTCACCGGCGGCGGTCTGCTCGCCGTGGACGAGTACCAGCGTGTGCTCTCGGACGGGGAACCCGTGACCGGCGTGTGGGCCCTCGGGGACGTGTGCTCCCCGTACCAGCTCAAGCACGTGGCCAACGCCGAGGCCCGCACGGTCTCCCACAACGTGGTGCACCCGCAGGATCTGCGCGCGACCGATCACCGCTACGTGCCGTCCGCGGTGTTCACTGAACCGCAGATCGCGTCCGTGGGCATGACCGAGGTCCAGGCCCGCGACTGGGCCGCCCGGAACGACGAGCGGATCACGATCAAGGAACAGGACTTCGGGGACGTGGCCTACGGCTGGGCCATGGAGGACCACGCCGGGATCTGCAAACTCATCGCGAACGCCCGCACCGGCGAGCTGCTGGGGGCACACCTCATCGGCCGCGATTCCTCCAACCTGATCCAGCCGCTCGTCCAGGGCATGTCCTTCGGGCTGCGGGCCCACGAAATGGCACGCGGCCAGTACTGGATCCACCCCGCGCTCGCGGAGGTGGTGGAGAACGCGCTACTGGGTCTGGACGTCCCCGGGCAGCGCACGGAGGACTAAACCGGGCCCCCGGAGCCCGGTATGCGAAGCGCAGTTCCTGGCCCGGGCACCCCACGGCGTCGGCGGGCTGTCAGCGCGCGTAGATGTCCTCGATCTCGCGCGCGAAGTCCTGGGCGACCTTGGCCCGCTTGAGCTTCATGGACGGAGTGAGGTGGCCGTCCTCGATCGTGAGGTCACGGTCCAGGATGCGGAAGGCCTTGATGCCCTCCGCGCGGGAGACCTTGGCGTTGGCGTGGTCCACGATCTTCTGGACGTGGTCGATGACGGCCTCCTCGCGTGCGGCCCGGTCGACGCTCATGTGCGGATCCAGCCCGAGTCCGGGCAGCACCTTGGGCAGCGTCTCGGGGTCCAGGGTGATCAGGGCGGCCACGAAGGGGCGGTCGTCCCCGACGACCATGATCTGCCCCACGGTCGCGGAGGCGCGGATGGGGTCCTCGAGTTGGTTGGGGATCACGTTCTTGCCGCCCGCGGTGACGATGATCTCCTTCTTGCGCCCCGTGACCGTGAGCAACCCCTCGTCGTCCAGGTGGCCCAGGTCCCCGGTGGCGAACCAACCGTCGAAGAACGCCTCGGCGGTCTTATCGGGCAGCCCGTGGTAGCCCTTGAACACGTTGGCGCCGCGCACGAGGATTTCCCCGTCCGCGGCGATCGCGACTTCGTTGCCGGGGATCGGGTGGCCCACCGTGCCGAGCCTGTTGAGGCTCGGGAAGTTCGCCGCGATGGGGGCGGTCGTCTCGGTGAGCCCGTAGCCCTCGACCACGTACACACCGATCCCGTTGAAGAAGTGCGCGAGGTAGTCGCCCAGACTCGCACCCCCGGAGACGGCATAGCGCACGTCCCCGCCCATGGCCTGGCGCAGCGTGGAGTACACGAGCTTGTCGTAGAGGCGGTGGCGGGCTTCTAGCAGCGGCGGCACGGGGCCCTTCACGGCGGCGCGTGACCACGCGACGGCGGTCGCAACGGCCCGCTCGAAGATCAGCTTCTTCACGGGCGAACCGGCCTGGGCCTTGAACCGCGCGCCCACCAGAATCTTCTCGAACACGCGGGGCACGGCCAGGATGAACGTGGGCTTGAACCGGGCGAGGTCCTCCATGAGGTGGGAGACATCCGGCGTGTGGGCCAGGGTGATCCCGGCGTCCAGGGACGTGACCTCCACGAACCGGGCGAACACGTGCGCGAGCGGCAGGAACATGAGGGTGCGGGACCCCCCGGCCATGACGGCACCGGCCACCGGGATGGTGTTCTGCGAGCACGACACGAAATTGCGGTGGGTCAGTTCGCAGCCCTTGGGCGCACCCGTGGTCCCCGAGGTGTAGATGAGGGTCGCGACGTCGTCCAGGGTCACGCCGTCGTAGGGCGTCTGCAGATCCGTGCGGTCGGCGCCGCCCGCGATCATGGCCTCCAGGGAGTTTTCGCTGGAGGCGGTGTCGAAGACGCAGATTCGCCGGGCGGCCGCGAACTCAGTGATCCCGGTGGCCCGCTGCACGCGTTCGGCCAGTTCGTCGGTCTCCACGAAGATCGCCACGGCCTGCGAATCAGACATGATGTGGGCGATCTGATCGGGGGAGGACGTGTCGTAGACGGGCACCGGCACTGCGCCGACCCACCACAGGGCGAAGTCCACGAGCGTCCACTCGTAGCGCGTGCGGCTCAGCAGGCCCACGCGCTCACCGGGGCGGATGCCCTTCGCGGCGATCCCGCGGGCCAGGGCCACGACCTCGTCACGGAACTGTCGCGCCGTGACGTCCCGCTCGCGCCCTTCTGCGAGCACGGTGTACAGCACCGTGTCGGGTTTCTGCTCGGCGCGTTCGGCGAGGATGTGGGCGATGCCGGGGTACGGCAGGGGATCGACGATGGCCGGGGCGCTGACGCGTCGCATGGAGGGGCACCTTCCTGATGGGAACGGCTCTCAGCCTACTGTGTGTCGCGCCTCACTCCCGGCACATACTGGACGTGTCCACCACATGACGGCGACCCCGGCAGGATTGTGGCGGAGACGCCCGCGTCCGGGGAGCCGGCCCCGCTGGAACGCGCCGCGCGGACGCGTCAGACGACGGCGCCGTCGTGGTCCTCGGGGGAGTCCTGCGGCAGCGCGCGGAAGACCAGGTACAGACCCGTGACCAGACCCACGAGGCCCAGCAGCCACATAACCGGGGGCAGGGGACCTGGCAACAGGGCAAGCCCGACCATGATCACGATGACCGCGAGCACGGTGCTCAGGGCGCGCAGCATGGCGGGGGAGATCCCGCTCGTAACGGGCCCGGGATCGGGCTCGTAGCGTTCGTCCTCCCGGGTGTCCCGCAGTTCGACGGGGATCTCCTCGGCCGGTTGCTCGCGGGGCTCCCACGGGAAGTCCTCGGCCCACGGTTCGAGGTCCTCGTCGTCGCGGGGGACGTCGTCCCACGAGTTGCCGCGGATGATCCGCTCGAACGGGTCCTCCGGTGGTTGGCGTGAACTCACGACGGGTCCTCGGGGAGGAACTGCTCGCCCCGGGACAACCGCTGGACCGCGTCCCGGGAGATCCGTTCGAGCAGTGGGGCATCGTGATCCAGGGTGGCCACGTGGTAGCTGTTCTGCAGATCGACCACGCGGACGTCCCCGGAACTGTGCTCGGCCACCAGGTCAGCGGAGCCCCCGGAGACGATGTGGTCCACCTCGGAACGGAACACCACGGTGGGCGCGGTGATCGCAGGGAGCATGCGCACGGTCCGGTGCATCAGCACGTTCAACTGCGCGACGGCGGCCAGGGGCGTGCGGTCGTAGGTGGACTCCAGGACGTCCTCCTTCTTGACGTCGCCACCGATCCCGGGCAGGGACGCGACCACGGGACTCATCAGGTGACTGAACCGCGCCATCCGGTTCACGAGGGACAGCGCGGGGTTCACGAGCAGCACCCCGGCGACCTCCCGCCGGGCCGCGGTGTGCAGGGCCAGCGCGCCGCCCATGGACAGCCCGCCCACGACCACGCGGTCGTGCTCGCGGCGCAACGCCCAGTACTGTTCGTCCACGGCGTCCCGCCAGGCCTGCCACGGTTGTTCGGCCAGTTCCTCCCACTGCGTCCCGTGCCCGGGCAGCAGGGGGACGCACACGCCCGGGTGGGCTCCGGCGTCGTCGGTGGCCTCGTGGACGGCGTGCGCCCAATCCCGCACGGAGGCCGTGGTGGCCGTGAAGCCGTGCAGTAGGAGGACCCCCACGGAGGAGGAGCCGGGAAGGTGCAGGGGGCCGTGGAGTTGCTGATCGGAGAACATGGCGCCATTGTGCCAGCCGCCGCGAGAACTCGTGAGAGAATGTGGCGGAACAAAGGCACGGTGCCGCGTGTGCGCACCGGTGCACGGCCGGGCCACCGCGGGCATCCGGTGACTCCCGCGATGACGAAAGGGCTCCCGCTCATGGTGTACATGTTCTTGAAGACCTACGTGGTGGGCCCCGTGGTCAACCTGGTGTGCCGACCCACCGTGGTGGGTCTGGAGAACGTCCCCGAGCACGGCCCCGCGATCCTCGCGAGCAACCACCTGTCCGTCCCGGACGCCGTCTTCATGCCCGTGGCCGTGCCGCGCCAGGTGTATTTCCTGGCCAAGTCCGAGTACTTCACGACCCCCGGGCTCAAGGGGCGCGTGATCGGCGCGTTCTTCAAAGCCATCAACCAGATCCCCATGGACCGCAGGGGTGGCAAGGCCAGCGCCAAATCGCTCAGTGCCGGTGGCCAGGCACTCGCCGAGGGCAAGCTGATCGGGATCTACCCGGAGGGCACACGCTCCCCGGACGGTCGGCTCTACAAGGGGAAGATCGGTGTGGCCCGCCTCGCGCTGGAGACCGGGGCCCCCGTGATCCCCGTGGCGATGTTCGGCACGGACAAGATGCAGCCCCTGGGCTCACGGTTCCCGGATCCGCGCCGTGCCAAGGTCACCACGGTCTTCGGTGAGCCCATGGACTTCTCGGACCTGATGTCCCGGCGCGGGGACCACGCGACCATGCGCCGCGTGACGGACGAGATCATGGCCGCGATCCAGAAGATCTCTGGCCAGGAGATGGCGGACGTCTACGCTGCCGATCACAAGCGCGCGCTCGCCGGGGAGAAGACCGCAGTGCTCAAGAACCAGGCCCGCGACGTCGTCGAGGCCACCCGGGACAAGGGACGCGCGGTCACGGACGCCGTGTCCCAGCAGGCGAGCAACCTGGGCGCCAAACTGCAGGGACGTTCACATGACGGAACGGACGAGCGCGGTCCCAAGGAATCCGCCTAGACTGTCCGAATGAGTTCCATAACGCTGCCTGAACAGATCCGAACCGTGTCGTCCCCCTCCCCGAGCGCGGCGAACTATCCCGGCCTGGACGAGTGGCGGGACAAGACGATCGGTCAGCACCCCCAGTGGGCGCAGCACCCCGACTTCGCGAGCAGCATGCAGGAGCTCAACGCCGTCCCGCCCCTCGTGTTCGCGGGGGAGGTCGACCGGCTGCGCGCGCGCCTGGCCCAGGTGGCCAACGGTGAGGCGTTCTTCCTGCAGGGCGGCGACTGCGCCGAGACGTTTGCCGGTGCCACCGCGGACAAGATCTCGGCCCGGGTGCGCACGCTGCTGCAGATGGCCGTGGTGCTCACGTACGGCGCGTCGCTGCCCGTGGTCAAGATGGGGCGCATGGCGGGGCAGTTCTCCAAGCCGCGTTCGTCCAACGACGAGACCCGCGACGGCGTGACCCTGCCCTCATTCCGTGGGGAGATGGTCAACGGTTTCGACTTCACCGAGGAGTCCCGCGTCCACGATCCCAAGCGGATGGTGCGCGGTTACCACACGTCCGCGTCCACGCTGAACCTGATTCGCGCCTTCACCCAGGGCGGGTTCGCGGACCTGCGCCGCGTGCACGCGTGGAACATGGGCTTCGCGGCCAACCCGGCATACGCCCGCTACGAGTCCATGGCGCGCGAGATCGACCACGCGGTGAAGTTCATGGCCGCGTGCGGCTCCGACTTCGACGCTCTCAAGACCACCGAGTTCTTCGCGGGTCACGAGGCGCTGCTGCTTGACTACGAGCGTGCACTGACCCGCATCGACTCCCGCACGAACCTGCCGTACGGCACATCCGCGCACTTCCTGTGGATCGGGGAGCGCACGCGCGAACTCGACGGCGCGCACGTGGACCTGCTCTCCCGGTTGCGCAATCCCATCGGCGTCAAGCTCGGCCCGTCCACCACGGGCGACGACGCCCTGCGGCTCATCGATGCCCTGGACCCCGAGCGCGAGCCGGGTCGTCTGACGTTCATCACCCGCATGGGTGCCAAGAACATCCGCGAGAAGCTGCCCCCGGTGATCCAGGCCGTGGAGGCGACGGGTGCCAAGCCCGTGTGGGTCACGGACCCCATGCACGGCAACACGGTCTCGCTGCCCTCGGGGTACAAGACCCGCAACTTCGACGACGTCGTGGATGAGGTCCGCGGCTTCTTCGAGGTGCACCGCGCGCTGGGTACGTTCCCGGGCGGCATCCACGTGGAGATGACCGGTGACGACGTCGCGGAGTGCCTGGGCGGGTCCGACCCGGTCAACGAGTCCTCGTTCGCCGAACGCTACGAGACGCTGTGCGACCCCCGGTTGAACCACATGCAGTCCCTGGAGATCGCGTTCCTTGTCGCGGAGTACCTCTCCCAGCAGAACTGATCCGTTGACATGCGATGACCCCGGCACCGTTGGTGCCGGGGTCATCTTTCGTGTGTCAGGCGTCCGTGTCGTCATCGCCTTCGGGGCGCGGGTGTCACGGCGTGGTCGTGACAGCACGGTCGCCACTCATGCGGTCGTGTCCGCACGACCGTCACAACACGGTGAGGATCACCGTGTTCCCGTCCTCACGCTGGCGCACCACCCGATTGAGGTGGGAACCAACGGGTGAGTTGATTTCCACCGTGTACCCCTGCTCCTCGAGGCTCTGCCGGGCGGAGTCCGCGTCCTGGCCCACCACGTTGGGCGGTGCACCCTGCGGGGTGTCCGCGGCGAGGGTCAGGGCCACGGTCGTGCCCTCGTCCACGCTCGTCCCCGCAGCGGGGGACTGCCCGAGCACGGTGTCCACGGCCTGCGCGGAGTACTCCCGCGAGATCTCGCCCACGCGCAGCCCGGCGCCGGTGATCGCGGCCCGGGCGTCGTCGCCCGCTGAACCGACCACGGTGGGAACGCTCACGCGGGCGGGACCCTCGGAGACCACCAGGTTGACCTGCTCGATACCGCGCACGGTGGTGGAGGCCCCGGGATCCGTGGCGATCACGATGCCCTGCGGGACCTCGGGGCTCGTGGTCGAGCGCACGCCCACGTTGGAGATGCCCGCGCTGTTGAGGGCGCGTTCCGCGGTCGCGGTGTCCTGACCCGCGACGGCAGGGACGGTCGCGGACGCCGTCCCGGGGGCCGAGCCGAGCCACCAGCCCAGGAATCCGGCCACCGAGAGCAGCAGCGCGAAGACCACGGCGCCCACGGCCAGGTGCAGGGCAGGGGGCTGGGGGTTCAGCCGGACCCGGGGTGTGTCGCGGGAGCGGTGGGCGGTGGAGCCCACCTGGGTCATGGCGATGGTCCCGGTCGCGTCGGGTTCGAAGGCGGGCAGGATCGGCGCACCGGCCCCGCGCTCGCCGGGACGGCCCATTCCATGCGTGTGCTGGGTACCGAGCGGGGTGGTGGCGTTCTCCCCGGTGGGATCCGCTCCCGCATCGCCGAGGGCCTCCGTGGGTACTCCGCCGAGTGCCTGCGTCGGCGCCTCGGCGGCGTCGCCTCCCGCGGTGGGAACGGTGGCCGCGCCGGCAGCGGCGGACGCTCCCGCAGCGCCGGCCAGTGCCCCTCCGGCGACCGCCGCCGCAGCCGTCGAGGCGTGGGACCCGCCTCCCAGGACGACCGTGTCCGTGTCCCGCAGTGAGGGCGGGTCGATCTGCCCGGGCAGCGAGCGTCGGATGGCCAGCGCGAGGTCCAGCAGCGCCACGGCGTCGGCGGGGCGCTGGGCAGCGTCGCGGGACGTCGCGCGCAACACGAACTCGTCGAGCGCGGCGGGGAAGCCCTGCGCGAGCCCACCGGGGGCGGGGACGTCCCGACTCACGTGGGCGGTCGCGACCTGCAGGGCGGTACCGGTGTACGGGCGTGAGCCCGTGAGCATCTCGTACGCCATGATCCCCACGGCGTAGACGTCGCTGCGCTGGTCCACGGGGCCGTCCCCCACGAGTTCGGGGGCGGCGTAGCCCACCGTGCCCATGACCGTGGTGCTCGTGGTGTGCTCGTCCACGGCGCGGGTCAGTCCGAAGTCGGCAACCTTGACCTGCCCGCCCCGGGTCAGCAGGACGTTCTCGGGCTTCACGTCCCGGTGGACCAGGCCGATCCGGTGCGCCTGGGTGAGGCCGCGCAGCACGGGGATCAGCAGGTCGAGCGTGCGGCGCGGTGTCATGGGCGCCTCATGGGCCACGACGTCGCGCAGAGTGGGCCCGTCCACGTATTCCAGGACCAGGTAGAGCACGCCATCCGCGGTGTGACCCTGGTCCAGGACGGCCACCACGTTGGGGTGGTGCAGGCGCGCGGCGGACTTGGCCTCACGCCGTGCCCTGGCCACGAAGGACGGGTCGTCCGCGACGTGGGGGTGCATGATCTTCAGGGCCACGGGACGTTCGAGCCGTTCGTCGAGCCCCTCGTAGACCGTGGCCGTACCACCGCGGGCGATCAGGCGGCGGACCTGGTACCGGCCCTCCAGCAGGGATCCCACGCGGTGGTCGTTCATGCTGCTACTGGGCAAATTCTCGTTCCTGTGCGCTCACGGCTTTCACGTACGCCTTGGTGTCGGGGTACATACCGTACGTCTTCACGCCGTGCAGTCCCTGATAGTAGGCGCCGATCCCCGCGGCCTTGTTGGGGGCCTTGGCCTGCAGCTCCCGGATCAACGCGACCCCCGCGGTGATGTTGTCCTGGGGGTCCAGCAGGTCCAGGTCCCGACCCACCATCGCGGACGCCCACTCACCGGCGGACGGGATCACCTGCATGGTGCCCACGGCGTCCGCGGGGGAGACCACCCCGTGGCGGAACCCGGATTCCTGCGAGGCGTGGGCGAGCGCGAGCGCCGGGTCCACACCCAACTCCTGGGCGGTCGCTCGCACCATCTCCCGGATCTGCTCCGGGGCCGGCAGTTGGCGCTGCTGCAACTGGGCGTGGTGTCGGTTCGCGGACTCCACGACCTCGCGGGGGTACGTGCGGCCCGCGAACGTGTCACCCACGGCGGCCTTGGGCTTCGGGGCCGCGGCCGTGCCAGCGTCACGCACCGTCGCGGCGGGTTCGGACGACGACGCCGCTCGGGCGGGTCCCGCCGCCCCGCCCGGGATCGTGAGTCCCTGGCCCGGGCGCAACACGGAGGCAGCGGAGACCCCATTGGCCCGCATGAGCTCGGCCACGCTCACGCCGTAGCGCTGCGCGAGGTCCCACAGGGTGTCACCGGCGGCCACGGTGTGGCGCCGGGAGCCGCCGCGGTCGGAGCCGGCCGGGTCTGCGTCGTCGGCGCGCGATACGGCCGCGGAGGAGGAGGCGGGAGCGCGGTCCGATCCTGGGATCACGAGCCGCTGGCCGGGGCGGATCATGCCGTGGGCCGGGAGCTTGTTGACGCTCATCAGGTCCTGGACTCGCACCCCGTGGGCGGTCGCCAGGGACCACAGGGAGTCCCCGGGGGCCACGGTCACGTGCGTGGACTGGGCATGCTGCGCCACGTGGACGTTCGGGGCGGGCGCCGGCGCGGCGTGCGCGGAACCCACGGTGCCCAGGGCGGTGAGGGCGGCCAGCGCGGCGGCGGAGCCCTGCGCGGCGCGGCGGGACCATGTGGAACGGGGGGACCGGCGGTCGTGGGGCGGGTCAACCGGCATGTTCGCGATTCCTACCTCTGGACGGGGAAGCGGGGGAAGATCCGGCGGCACCCTCCGGTACAGCACGGTGCCCCCAGATTACCCGACCCCTGGTCGCGACCGGTGTGTGAGCCGGTCGGTGCGCCGTGGCACAGTAGGGTTCGTGAACTACTCAACCGATCTCTCCGCCCAGGAATTCGCCGAACTCGACTCGTTGGTGGGCGAGTGGACCTACCTTCCCGACATCGCCGAGGCCATGGACATCCAGATCACCCGGGTGCACCGGCTCGTGGACGACGGCGCCCTGCTCGAGGTGCGCCGACCCGAAGACCGCGTGCGTGTGGTCCCCGCCGAATTCATGGACGGCGACCGCCCCGTGGACTCCCTCAAGGGGACCGTGGCCGTCCTGCGGGATGCCGCCTACACGGACGCCCAGGCGATCCGCTGGCTGTTCACCGAGGACGAGTCCCTGCCCGGGCGGCCCATCGACGCGCTGCGCCGTGGCCAGAAGACCGAGGTGCGCCGCAGGGCCCAGGCCCTGGGCTGGTGACACCCGCCCGCTGAGGCGGCCTACTTGGCGCGGCGCACGGCGGCGTCGGCGAGCGCCTGCAGTCCGGCCCGGGCGACGTCGTCGGTGCGCAAGCGCGCCAGCTGCGTGTCCGCGGTGCGCACGAGGGACGCGATGAGGTCCTCCGAGCGCGCGTGGGCGCCGCTGTCCCGCATGAGGTCCCGCGCGCGGTGCACCTCCTGCTCGGTGAGTTCCGCGCGGCCGAGCACCGATTCGAGCCACGCGATGTCCTCGGTCGAACTTGATGCCGCGCACAGTGCGATCAGCGCGGTGCGCTTGCCCTCGCGGATGTCGTCCCCGGCGGGCTTGCCCGTGGTCTCCGGGTCGCCGAAGACCCCCAGGACGTCGTCGCGCAATTGGAAAGCCTCGCCGACCGGCAGCGCGAACGCGGAGCAGTCCGCGAGGAACTCGCGGTCCGCGCCGGCGAGTGCCGCGCCGATCTCCACGGGGTGCTCCACCGAGTACTTGGCGGACTTGTAGCGCAGCACGGTCATGGCACGCTCGAGTTGTTCCTCGGGGTCGCCCACGGCGGGAGCGACCTCCGCGTGGATGTCCAGGTACTGCCCGGCCATGACCTCGGTGCGCATCGTGGAGAAGATCTCCCGTGCGGTCGCGGCCGCGTCCGCGGCGACGCGCGCGGTGGCGTCGGCGAAGAGTTGTTCCGCGAAGGACAGGCTCATGTCCCCGGTGAGGACGGCCGCGCTGACCCCGAAGTGGGCGGCGTCCGCGGACCACCCGGCCTCGCGGTGCAGGGCCTCGAAAACGCGGTGCACACTGGGCTTGCCGCGGCGCGTGTCCGAGCGGTCCAGGATGTCGTCGTGGATCAGCGCCGCGGTCTGGAAAAGTTCGAGGGACGCCGCGGCGGCCACGGCGACGTCGTCCGCCACGGCCCCGCCAGCCGCGCGCCAGCCCCAGTAGCACAGCCGTGCGCGCAGGCGCTTGCCGCCGCGCGTGAGGTCCTCGATCGCGTCCACGAGCACGGTCGCGTGCGGGGAGATCCCGGTGACCCGTTCGCGTTCCCTCGCGAAGAACTCGGTGATCCGCTCGTCCAGGAGCGCGGAGAAGTCACGGTCCTGTTGCGTCGCGGTGACGGACGCGTCGGAAGGGGTCATGCCAGGGCACCTTTGATCGAGGGGATGCTGTCGGCCGCGCTGCGCGGTACCGCGGGGCGCGGCGGGCGTCACGGGCACGGGCTCCACGACGCCGGGCCGCCCCGCGGGCGCCCAACCAGCCTAACCGGACGCGGCGCCGCGGATGCGTATCGGTGCCGCCCTGTCGAGCGGCCCGGGGCCGGACAAGTTCGTGGTGCCGTGGCCCGTGTGCGTGTCGGAGCCCCTTCCTAGGCTTAGGGAAGACGAACCAGATCCCGCGCGGGTGGCATGTCCGTCATCAACGGGTCTTGATCCGGACGGGTCCCGCGTGGCGATGGGTTCCCGATGCCGGAGGGTCGTGGAAGGAGGCGCCATGGGCGGGCCGAGTCCGCAGCAACTGGCCGAGTACCGGCGCTGCGCCATCCTGCACGTGGACATGGACATGTTCTACGTGGGCGTGGAACTGCTCAACGCCCCCCAGTACCGCGGCCGCCCCGTGATCGTGGCCGGTTCCGGTCCGCGCTCGGTGGTGCTCTCCGCGTCCTACGAGGCCCGCCGGTACGGCGTGAACTCCGCGATGCCCGTGTCCCAGGCCCGCGCTCGCTGCCCCTCCGCGGTGGTGCTCGAACCGCATCGCGAGGCGTACACCCATTACTCACGGGTCGTGATGGACATCTTCCGCTCGGTCACGGACCGCGTGGAGCAGCTGAGCGTGGACGAGGCGTTCGTGGACGTGTCCGGGGCGATCCGGCGCAGCGGGCCGCCCGTCGAGATCGCCCGGACCCTGCGGCGCGTGATCCACGAACGCACGGGACTCACCGCCTCCGTGGGGGTCGCGGAGAACAAGACGGTCGCCAAGATCGCCTCCGCGTACTGCAAGCCGGACGGGCTGCTCGTGGTGACGCCCGAGCACACCCTCGCGTTCCTGGCACAGCTGCCGGTGGGCAAGTTGTGGGGGGTGGGCAAGCGCACCTCCGAGATCCTGCAGTCCGCCGGGCTGTCCACGGTCGGGGACATCGCCGCCACGCCGTTGCCCCGGTTGCACGCGCTCGTGGGCACCGCTTCCGGGACACATTTGAAACAATTGGCCACCGGCCACGACCCCCGTCCCGTGACGCCCGCGCGCGAGGAGAAGAGCATCGGGGCCGAACGGACGTTCCAGTGCGACGTCGCCGACAGTGCGGCTCTGAAACGTGTGCTGCTGGGCCTGGCCCACGACACCGCGGTCCGGTTGCGCAGGCACGGACTGCGCGCCGGGCGCGTGGGACTCAAGCTGCGCTACGCCGATTTTTCGACCATCACCCGCTCCAGGACGCTGAGTCACCCCGTCACCGCGGCCCACGATCTCTACACCGAAACGTGCGCGCTACTGGACGGTCTGGGCCCGCGAGCGCAGGCCGTGCGGCTCGTGGGCATCAGGGCGGAGAAGCTCACCGGGGCCGATCACGCGTTCCAGTTGAGCCTGGACGGACGGGAGGAGGAATGGGGTGCCGCGGAGGAAGCCATGGACCGCGTGCACCACCGATTCGGCCCCGGAATTGTGCGCCCAGCCAAACTCATGGAAACGACGATGCCAATCCGTCCCGCACGGGATATTCTGGACGGTACGTGAGGAAGGCAGCCGTACCGCCCCCGCCTCGCTCCCTCAACACCACAGGAGGAATCGTGCCTCTCTCCGAGCACGAACAACAGCTTCTCGCCCAGCTCGAGAAGCAGTTGCACGACGACGACCCCCGCTTCGCGTCGACCATGCACACCGAAGCGGTTCGGGGGCGCGGGTCCATGCGCAACGTCGTGCTGGGGGTCGTGATCGCCGTGGTTGGCCTGGGCGTCCTGCTCGCCGGGGTCGCCCTGCAACTGATCATCGTGGGCGTGTTGGGCTTCATCGTGATGGCCGCCGGCGCGTACGTGGCCACCGTGCGGGGCCGGGCCACCCCGGACAAGGGCGCGGCCAATCCCGGAGGCCCCGGGAACGGGCCGTCCAATGGCGGGCCGTTCGGCCGCGGTCCCTCCGGTCCACGCAAGTCCTCCACTTTCCTCCAGAACCTCGAGGAGAAGTGGGACAAACGCAATCAGGGTTAGCGCTGAGCCTCCCCGCAGGCCGTCCAGCCCGTAGAACTTCCGAGAACTCCCCGGCACCGCGCCGGGGAGTTCTTTCATGTCCGGACCCATCGTCTCCGGCGTGCCCGCAGACCACGCCGGGAAAGGGGTGTCGACGACGCCCCGGGGCAGCGCCGTCGTGGCGTGCCGTGGAGGGGATGCGCGTTGACGGGGGAGGGCAGTGGAGTAAAGTGGAGGGTGGTAGAGAAGCGAGGGTTGGGCTGACCCTGGTTCGAAGGCGGTGGCTGTGTTTCTCGGAACATACGAACCGCGTTTGGATGACAAGGCCAGGCTGATTCTCCCGGCCAAGTTCCGGGCCGAACTGGCGGACGGACTCGTGCTGACCCGAGGGCAGGAACGCTGCCTGTACGTGTTCAGCGCTCAGGAGTTCGCCAGGGTCCACGAACAGATGCGGGCGGCCCCGTTGTCGTCCAAGCAGGCCAGGGATTACATCCGCGTTTTTCTCTCCGGGGCATCGGACGAGGTCCCGGACAAGCAAGGTCGCATCACCGTTCCGGCGTCCCTGCGCTCGTACGCGGGCCTGGACCGGGAACTGGCGGTGATCGGGGCGGGCAGCCGCGCCGAGATCTGGGATGCGGCCTCGTGGCAGCAGTACCTGACGGAGAAGGAAGCGGCTTTCTCCGCCACGGAGGACGAGGTCATACCCGGGCTGTTCTGATCACCCGAGGACCACCGCGCGGGATCCCCGCCGGTGCCGTCCCCGGACGTGAGATCTCCAGCCGCCCACGTCACCGTCCTGACTCGACTTCCCCCGAGTCAGGCCGGATTCGAGGGGCGAGCGGCGGATGGGGATCTGGTGTCCGGGCGCACCGTAGGATGCCCCCGGAGGACATCGGTGCCGTGCGCACCGAGACCTGCGACCCGTAGTACCCGCACGATCCGCGACAGACCAGGAGCCCGGCATGGACCACGCCCCCGCCGAGCAACGACACATCCCCGTGATGCTGGAGCGCTGTCTGGACCTGCTCGCGCCGGCGTTGGACACCGAACACCCCGTGGTCGTGGACGCGACCCTGGGCATGGGCGGGCACACCCACGCCATGCTCGAACGCTTCCCGGGGTTGCGCGTGGTCGGGATCGACCGGGACCCCCAGGCCCTCGAACTCGCCGGGGAACGCCTTGCGCACTTCGGGGAGCGGTTCACGGGCATCCACACCACGTACGACCACATCGATCAGGCCGCCGCAGCCGCCGGCGTGGACCGGGTGGACGGCATCCTGTTCGACCTCGGGGTGTCCTCACTGCAGCTGGACGAACGCGAGCGCGGCTTCGCGTACTCGTTCGACGCCCCCCTGGACATGCGCATGAACTCCCGGGCGGAACTGTCCGCGTACACCGTGGTCAACGAGTACTCGGAGGCCCAGCTCAAGGACATCATCTACCGCTGGGGCGAAGACCGCTTCGCGCCGCGGATCGCGCGCGCCATCGTCGCCGCCCGTACCGAGGCCCCGCTGCGCACGACCGCCCAGCTCGTGGACGTGGTCCGCTCCGCGGTTCCCGCCGCGGCCCAGCACAAGAAGGGCCACCCGGCCAAACAGACCTTCCAGGCGTTGCGGATCGAGGTCAACGAGGAACTCGACGTCCTGGAGCGTGCCGTGCCCGCCGCCGTGGAAACTGTCAGGGTGGGAGGGCGTGTCCTCGCCATGAGTTACCACTCCCTGGAGGACAGAATTGTCAAGCAGGAGTTCACTCGCGGTGCACGTTCCACGGCCCCCAGAGGTTTTCCCGTGGAACTGCCGGAACACCAGCCCACGCTGAAGGTTCTCACCCGCGGGGCGGAACGCGCCGGCGAGCAGGAGGTCCGGGACAACCCCCGGGCCGCCTCGGCCAGGTTGCGTGCCGTCGAGCGGCTCCGGGAGACCACAAGACCAGGGAGTGAGCGATGAGCAGTGCGACGTCGGCCTCGCACCCGTCGTCGGGTGACCCCTCGGGCCGGGGGGCGGACGGGCGTAGGCCGCTCTCCGTGGTGCCGCGCCGCGCGGCCCGCCGCAGCCGGGTCTCCACCGTGGTCATGTGCACCCTCGCCCTGGCCGCAGCTCTCGTGGGCATCCTGTTGCTCAACATCCAGATCACCCAGGGGCAGTACCAGTTGACCGAGCTCACGGGTCAGCAGCGCGCTCTCTCCCAGGAGAACGAGGCGCTCACTCAGGATATCGAGGCCAATTCCGCGCCGCAGAACTTGGCCGCCCGCGCCAACGACCTGGGCATGGTCCCGGCCAAGGATGTGGGGAGCATCCAGCTCGGCACGGGTGCCGTCACGGCCCCGAGCGCCCCCGCGGAGAAGACGGACGCGCAGAACATCCTCGTGCCGCCCGCGCAGATGAAGGGTTCCGACGCCGCGGAGGCGAACCGGATCGCCGCCGAGGAACGCGCGGAGAAACGCGCCAAGGAAGAAGCGGACAAGAAGACCGCCCAGCGTAAAGCGGCCCAGAAGGCCGACGAGTCCCGGGATCTCAACGGGGGCTCCATCCCCGCGCCGTCGCAGCGCGCGCCTGGCCAGTGAACGCGCCGGTCCGCGCCGCGGACCGGGAGTAGAACCCGTCGGAGGTGGCCCCACCACGCTGAAGTCCAGGAATCGAGGAAGACCGTGTCAGCATCGTCAGCGCGCAAGAACCGACTGTTCCGGCCCTATTCGCGCATGCACGTGGGCATCGCCTTCCTGCTGGTCCTGTTGCTTCTCGTGGTGGGCCGCCTGTTCTGGGTCCAGGGGCTGGACCCCGGGGGTCGGGCCGAGGCCGCGGCCGCCCAGCGCACGCTCGTGGAGTCCATCCCCGCGGTGCGCGGGGAGATCACCGACAGCCGTGGCACGGTGCTGGCCCGCACACTGCAGCGCTACGACATCACCGTGGACCAGAGCGCCGTCGCCGCCGTGACCGTGCCCCACAAGGACGGTTCCACCGAGACCGTGACCCCCACGCAGGCCGTGTACAAGATCGCGGACGCCCTGGGCATGAAGGACACGGACGTGAAGGCCGCGCTGGACGGGGACAAGAGCTTCAACTACGTAGCGCGGGGCGTAACCCCCGAGCAGTACAACGCCCTGCGGGAGTTGAACCTGCCGTACATCTACGGCCAGCCCACGTTCCAGCGCAGCTATCCGGACGGTTCCCTGGGCGGTTCCGTGGTCGGGTTCCTGGGCGGGGACAACCAGGCCCTCGGCGGGATCGAACAGACCCAGGACTCCCTGTTACGCGGCACCGACGGCGAGCGCCGCTTCGAGATCTCCGGCGACGGCGTGCGCATCCCCGTGGCCCCGCAGGAACAGAAGGCCGCCGAGAACGGCTCGAACGTCAAGCTCTCGCTCGACAGCGACGTCCAGTTCTTCGCGGAGCAGGCCGTGCGCGAACGGGCCAAGCAGCTCAAGGCCGAATGGGGCACGGCCGTGGTCATGGACGTCAAGACCGGCAAGGTCCTGGCGCTCGCGGACACCTCCTCGGTGGACCCCAACGTCCCGGGCAAGGCCGACGCCGCCGACCTCGGTTCGCGCGCCGTGTCCCAGGCCGTGGAGCCCGGTTCCACGGAGAAGATCGCCACGGTGGCCGGCGCCCTGGACCGGGGGATCGTGTCCCCCACCACGGAGATCACGGTCCCGCCGTACCTGCAGATTGGTTCCGAGAAGATCACCGACGCGTTCGACCATGGCACCCAGAACCGCACGGTCGCGGGGATCATCGCGGACTCCATGAACACGGGCACCGTGATCATGGGTTCCAAGATGGACAAGCAGGCCCGCCACGACAACCTCGCGAACTTCGGGGTGGGTTCCGCCACGGGCATCGAACTGCCGGGGGAGTCCACGGGCATCCTGGCGCCCGCGGATCAGTGGGACCCGCGTCAGGAGTACACGGTGTTGTTCGGTCAGGGCGTGTCCCAGACCCCGTTGCGCACGGCGTCGATCTTCCAGGCGGTCGCGAACAAGGGCCGTCAGATCGAACCGCGCCTCGTGGACTCCGTGACCGCGCCGGACGGGACGGTCACGCAGCCCGAACGTCCTGAACCCAAACAGGTGCTCTCCGAGTCCGCCGCGCAGCAGACGCTGGACATCATGGAGAACGTGGTCACGCAGGGCGGCGCCAAGGAAGCGGCCGTGCCGGGATACCGCGTGGGTGGTAAGACGGGTACGGCCGAGGCGCCGAGCGAGGGCGGCGGGTACGAGGGCTACACCACGTCCTTCGTGGGTGTGGCCCCCATGGAGGACCCTCAGTACCTCGTGGCGGTCACCATGCAGCGCCCCCAGGGGGACGTGCGCACCCTGGGCGTGACGAGCACGTTCTCCACGATCATGTCCCAGGTGCTGCACCACTTCAACGTGGCGCCCTCCACCACCACGGGGCCCACGTTCGACATGCAGGTGCCGCAGAACGTGGACCGGGACGTGACACCCACGAACGCGCTCGAGCAAACGTGGCCGCAGCCGGGGAGGGACGAGTCCCAGGACTAAACTTCCCACACAGAAGCACATGGCGGCAGCAACGACCGGTGAGACACCGGCCCGGGTGGACGGGGTACGTCCACAGACAGGTTCGAAGAGGATTTCTATGGTGGCATCTGCCCAAGAAGGGACCGACGCGCAGAGTCTGCGTCCGTCTCGGCCCGTGGCCCACTCGCTCGAGGAGCTCGCGCGGCTCACGGGCGCGCGGGTGGTCCCCGCCCCCACGGGGACCACCGCTCCCGTCACGGGAGTGGTCCTGAACTCGCGGGAGGTGCAGCCGGGTGATCTCTACGCCGCGCTGCCCGGCGCCAAGGTCCACGGGGCGCGATTCGCCGCCGACGCCGCCGCGTCCGGTGCCGTGGCGATCCTCACCGATCCGGACGGCGCGCGGTCCGTGGCCGAGACGGGCGTGGGCCTGCCGGTGCTCGTGAGCCCCGAACCCCGTTCATGGGTGGGTCCGGTGGCCCGCGCGGTCTACGATTCCCAACCTGCGGACGGCACCGGCCAGGAGCTCTTCGCGGTGACCGGCACCAACGGCAAGACCACCACGACCTACTTCATCACCTCGATCCTGCGCGCCCTGGGTCACATGACCGGGTTGATCGGCACCATCGAGATCCTCGCGGGGGACACGCCGATCCCGTCACGCATGACCACGCCAGAGGCTCCGCACGTGCATTCCCTGCTGGCCCTGACCCGTGAACGCGGGATCACCGCCACCGCCATGGAGGTCTCGTCCCACGCCCTCGAGTTCCACCGGGTGGACGGGGTGCACTACGACGTCGCTGGGTTCACCAATCTCACCCAGGACCACCTGGACCTGCACGGGTCCATGGCCGAGTATTTCGAGGCCAAGGCGCAGTTGTTCACGCGCGAGCGCACGAGCCGCGGCGTCGTCGTGCTGGGGGACGGAGACCCGTGGAGCGCCGCGATGGCGCAGCGGGCCCGCAAGAACCTGGGTGCGGAGAACGTCACGACCGTTGCCCTGCGCGGCCCGGAAGGAACGCGTCAGGACGCGAGCGATGCGGAAGGCACCGCCCCCGTCGGGACCGGCGGGGCGGACGCCGCGGACTGGACCCTGCGCTCGCTGACCCGCCGGGGCATCGGTCACGCGTTCACGCTGCGGCACACGGACGGGCGCGCGCTGGACATGCACACGGGACTGCCCGGTGAGTTCAACGTGGCCAACGCGGCGCTGGCCGTGCTCATGGTCCTGGACTCCGGCGTGGCACTGGACACCCTGCAACGCGTCCTGGACGAGCACGACCCCCTGAGCGCGGGCGTGCCCGGACGCATGGAACTTGTGGGCACGCGGCCCACGTCCCTCGTGGACTTCGCGCACAACCCGGACGCGCTCGCGCGCTCGCTGCGCGCCGTGACCCCCGAGGACGGGCGCGGTCGCGTGATCGTGGTCTTCGGCGCCACCGGCGAGCGCGACACCACCAAGCGCCCCATCATGGGCCGGGTCGCGGCGGAGGAGGCGGACGTTGTGATCATCACGGACGACGATCCCCACGCCGAGGAACCCGCTCCCATCCGGGAGCAAGTCGCGCAAGGCGCTCGTGAGGCCGTCGCGAACCATGCTCGCGCCACCGACGTGCTGGTCATCGAACCGCGCGCGACCGCGATCCGCACCGCAGTGCGCATGGCCCACCCGGACGACGCCATCATCGTGGCGGGCCGCGGTCACGAGACCGCCATGGATTTCAACGGCGTGGTCGTGCACCTGGACGACCGTGAAGAGCTGCGGGACGCCCTGGCGGCGTTGCACGCGGACACGAAGGAGCAGCAATGATTGCCATTTCCGCCGCGCAGCTCGCGCGGGCCGTGAACGGTGAGCTCGCGGGGGTCCCGGACCCCGAGTCCGTGACCGTCACCTCCGTCACGACCGATTCCCGGGAAGTCACGGACGGCGCGTTGTTCGTCGCCAAGCCGGGCGAGACCACGGACGGGCACCGCTTCGTGCCGGCCGCCGCGGACTCCGGCGCGGTGCTGCACCTGACCGAACGCGTGGTGACCGACGACGCGGGGGCTCCGTACCCTTGCGTCGTCGTGGCAGACGTGGTGCTCGCGATGGGCGCGCTCGCGAGCCACGTGCTCGAGCAGTTGCGTGCCGCGCACCCGGTCACCGTGGTGGCCGTGACGGGTTCGGTGGGCAAGACGACCACCAAGGACCTGCTGCACGGGATCTTCGCCGCGCAGGGCCCCACGGTCGCGCCGCGCAACTCGTACAACGGCGAGGTGGGTGTCCCGCTCACGGTGTTCACGGCCACCGAGGACACCGAGTACTTCGTGATCGAGATGGGCGCCACGCACATCGGCAACATCCGCTACCTGTGCGACACCGTTCGCCCGGACGTGGGCGCCGTACTGTGCGTGGGTTCGGCCCACGCGGGCGAGTTCGGTGGCGTGGAGAACATCGCGCGCGCCAAGGGCGAGATGGTCGAGGGCCTCTCCGCGCACGGCACCGCGGTGCTCAACGACGACGACGCCCGCGTGCGTGCCATGCGCGAGCGCACCGACGCGCGCATCATCTCCTTCGGGCAGGGACCCGACGCCCACGACCCGGCCCACGAGGACCCGCGCGTGTGGGCCGAGGACGTGACCGTCGGTACCGACGGGTGCCCCGCCTTCACGCTGCACTTCCCGGACGGCTCCGCCCACCCGGTGCACTCGCAGCTGATCGGTGCGCACCATGTGACCAACCTGCTGGCCGCGGCCGCCGTGGCCTTCGGCGCCGGGGTCCCCGCGGCCGAGATCGCAGCGGGTCTGACGGGCCGCGGCCCCCGCTCGCGGTGGCGGATGGAACGCACGGAGCGCCCGGACGGCGTGACCGTGATCAACGACGCCTACAACGCTAACCCGCAGTCCATGCGGGCCGCCCTGCAGACCCTCGCCCAATTGGGCCGCGGGGACGAGGAGCACCCCGCGCGGCGCACGATCGCCGTGCTGGGTGGCATGTTCGAACTCGGTGACGAGTCCATCACCGCCCACGCGGACCTCGGGCAGTTGCTCGTGCGGTTGAACGTCTCGCATGTCGTGGCCGTGGGGGAGGTCGCCCGGCCGGTCTACACCGCTGCGACCCTGGAGGGCTCGTGGGGTGAGGAAGCGGCCTGGGTCCCGGACACCGAGCACGCCGAGCAGTACCTGAGTGACACGCTGCGCCCGGGGGACATCGTGTTGTTCAAGGCGTCCAACGCCGCGGGGTTGCAGCACCTGGGGGACCGGGTGGCCCAGGCCACCACCGACACGAACCACCAGGAGGGTTGAGCCCGTGATCCAATTGCTCGTGGCAGCGGGGCTCGGCCTCGTGTTCTCGATCTTCGGTACGCCCGCCCTGATCCGGGTGCTCGCCCGGCGCGGGTACGGCCAGTACATCCGGGACGACGGACCCACGTCCCACCAGACCAAGCGCGGCACCCCCACCATGGGTGGCGTGGCCATCCTGCTCTCGGTCGTGGCCGCCTATCTGGTGACCCACCTGATCAGCGTGATCGCGTGGCCTGAGAACGGTGGGATCACCCTCTCGGGCGTCCTGGCGCTCGGCCTGATGCTCGGCATGGGGCTGGTGGGGTTCCTGGACGACTTCAAGAAGATCTCCAAGAAACAGAACCTCGGGTTGACCGCTGCCGGGAAGATGGCCCTGCAGGGGGCCATCGGGATCGCGTTCGCGCTGCTCGTGCTGTTCTTCCCGGACGAGGCCGGTCACACCCCGGCCTCCACGGCGATCTCCTGGACCCGGGACACCGGCGTGGACCTCGCATTCGCCGGGCCGATCGTGGGGGCCATCCTGTTCGTGATCTGGGTGAATCTGATCGCCACCGGAACCACCAACGCCGTGAACCTCACGGACGGTCTGGACGGGCTCGCCACGGGCGCGTCCATCCTGGTGTTCAGCGGGTACATGCTCATCACACTGTGGCAGGCCGGGCACCTGTGCGAGAACGTGGCACAGGCGGCGTGCTACGAGGTTCGGGATCCCATGGACCTCTCGATCGTGGCCGCGGCCCTGGTGGGTGCGCTCATCGGGTTCCTGTGGTGGAACACGTCCCCGGCGAAGATCTTCATGGGGGACACGGGCTCGCTCGGCCTGGGCGGCGCGCTCGCGGCGTTCGCGGTGCTCTCCCGCACCGAACTGCTGCTGATCCTGATCGCCGGCCTGTTCGTGATCATCACCCTGTCCGTGATCCTGCAGGTGGGCTACTTCAAGCTCTCCCACGGCAAACGCATCTTCAAGATGGCCCCGTTGCAACACCACTTCGAGCTCAAGGGCTGGCAGGAGGTCACGATCGTGGTCCGATTCTGGATCATCGCCGGTCTGTTCGTGGCCGCCGCGCTCGGTGTGTTCTACGGTGACTGGTTGCTGCACAACGGCGGCGCGTTCCCCGGCGCGGAAGCGCTGCACTGACCGCGCGGCGCGCACCCCGCTCTCGGGCGGCGGAGCGCGCCGGTCACCCGCGAGACCACCCACGACCGACACGAGGATGAGGCACAGACCAGACATGATGCACGCGAGCAACGACAACCCCGTCCTGGACAACCCCCGCCTCGCGGAGCTGACCAGCTGGGACGCGCCCTGGTCCGGTCTGCGCGCCGTGGTCGCCGGGATCGGGGTCTCGGGTTTCGCCGCGGCGGACACCCTGATCGAACTCGGTGCGCTCGTCACCGTCCTGGACTCCCGGGACACCGAACGCAATCGGCAGAGCGCGGACACCCTGAAGATCGTGGGCGCGAGCGACGTCGTCCTGGGGCCGGACGCCATGACGAGCGTCCCGGACGTGGCCGGGGCCCGCCCGGACGTCGTGATCACGTCCCCGGGCTTCCCGCCCACCCACCCGCTGCTCGCCGCGGCGCGCGAGGAGGGCATCCAGATCTGGGGTGACGTGGAACTCGCGTGGCGCGTGAACCGCCGCGCGGGGCGCAAGACCCCCGAATGGGTGTGCATCACGGGCACGAACGGCAAGACGACGACCGTGGGCATGACCGCCTCCATCCTGCAGGCCGCCGGGCTCAAGGCCGTGGCCGTGGGCAACGTGGGCACGCCCATCCTGGACGCACTGCGCGATCCTGTGGAGTACGACGTCCTGGCTGTGGAATTGTCCAGCTTCCAACTGCACTGGACGCACTCCGTCTCGCCCCTGGCCTCCGTGGTGCTCAACGTGGCCCAGGACCACGTGGACTGGCACGGCAATTTCGAGAACTACCGCGCGGACAAGTCCCGTGTGTACGAGAACACGCGGGTCGCGTGCGTGTACAACGCCGAACAGGACGGCGCGGAGGAACTCGTGGAGGAAGCGGACGTGCTCGAGGGCTGCCGTGCGGTGGGCTTCACCACGCAGACCCCGGGGCTGTCCATGGTGGGCGTGGTGGACGACCTGCTCGTGGACCGAGCGTTCGTCGCAGAGCGCATCACGACCGCCGCCGAGATCGGATCGATCGAGGACACCGGCTCCATCCCCACGCGCCACATCGTGGCCAACGCGCTCGCCGCCGCGGCGCTCGCGCGCGCCGCCGGGGTGAGCCCCGAGGCCGTGCGGGACGGACTGCGCGCCCACCGCCCCGGTGAACACAGGATCCAGCTCGTGGCCGAATCGGACGGGGTGCGCTGGATCAACGACTCCAAGGCCACCAACCCACACGCCGCGCAGGCGTCCCTGTCCGCGTTCGACTCCGTGGTCTGGATCGCCGGCGGGCTCTCCAAGGGCGTCACGTACGACACCCTCGTGGAGCGCAACGCAGGCCGGCTGCGCGCGGTCGTCGTGATCGGCACGGACGACGCCGCCCTGCTGGACGCGCTCTCCCGCCTGGCCCCGGACGTGCCCGTCCTCGCGGCGACCCCGGGCCAGGGCGGCACCGCACCGGACGACTCCGGCATCGACCCGACCGACGGGCACGCCGTGATGCGCCGGGCCGTGCGGTTGGCCCGTGAACACGCCGAGCCCAAGGACACCGTGCTGATGGCACCGGCGGCCGCGTCCATGGACCAGTTCGCCGACTACGCGGACCGCGGCAACGCGTTCATGCACGTCGTGCACGAAGAATTGGGGTTCTGATGGCCACCCGCACCCCCGAACGTCCCCGGGCAGCCGAGCTCGCGGAGCCGGGCACCCGATCGACCGCCCTGAGCACCAGGATGCGCGGCTGGTGGCACCAGCTCACCGACGGCCCGCTCTTCCACTCCTACTACGCCCTGGCCGGGTGCGTGGTGTTGCTCACCGGCATCGGCGTGATGATGGTGCTCTCCGCGTCCGCGGTGGAATCGATCTCCGACAGTCGCTCGGCGTACGCCCTGTTCGCGCGCCAGGCGCTGTTCGGGGTCGTGGGGTTGATCGCGATGTTCGCGCTGTCGATGGTGCCACCCCACTTCTACACGCGGATCGCGTGGGTGCTGTGGGGTCTCAGCGTGCTCGTGTCCCTGCTCGTGTTCACACCCCTGGGGCGGGAGGTCAACGGCAACCGCAACTGGCTCGTGCTGGGCGGTCAGTCGTTCCAGCCCTCGGAGTTCGCCAAGCTCGCGCTGTGCATCTGGCTCGCGGCGATGTTCGCGCGCCAGGGAGATGCGGTCGCGCAGCACTGGAAGCCGGCCCTGTGGCCCTCCGTCGTGGGATTCCTGGTCCCCACCCTCCTCACGCTGGCCGGCGGGGACGCCGGTACGGCCATCGTGTTCTGCCTCATCTACGCCGCGGCACTGTGGTTCGCGCGCGCACCCCTGAAGATCTTCCTCGTGGGCGCGGCCGGCCTCGTCCTGGGCGGGTTGTTCCTCGTGATCACTGCGCCGCACCGTCTGGACCGGATCACCGGGTGGCTGTTCGGGGAGTGCGGCGCCACGGACGCGTGCTGGCAGGCACAGCAAGGACTCAACGCCCTGGCCACCGGCGGCTGGTGGGGCGTGGGGCTCGGCCAGTCCCGGCTCAAATACAACTACGTGCCCGAGGCCCACAACGACTACATCTTCTCGATCATCGGCGAGGAACTCGGCCTCGTGGGCACCGTGATCATCCTGGCGCTGTTCATCGTGATGGTCGTGGCCATGGCCCGGATCCTGTTGCGCACCCGCAGCACGTTCGTGCGGATCACCACCGCGTGCGTGGCCACGTGGCTCGTGGGCCAGGCCTTCGTGAACCTGGGCATGGTCACTGGCCTGCTCCCGGTGATCGGTATCCCGCTGCCCTTCATCAGCTACGGTGGATCCGCGCTGCTGATGACCATGGCGGCCGTGGGCGTGGTCATGTCCTTCGCCCGGGTCCCGCGCTCGGTGCGTGTGGGTCCCGGACGGTCCGGGGCGGCATCGGGCACCCAGATCCTGGACGACCAGGAGGCCTACGAGCGCGGGCTGGCCACGCAACCGGAACGCCCCCGGACGTCGTGGGCGCAGCGCGTGACCCAGCGGTTCGGAAAGGGACGAGAATGACAACCACGCACGACATCGACCACCAGCAAAAGCGGGCCGGATCCGCCCGCGTGGTGCTCGCCGGTGGCGGCACCGCGGGGCACATCAGCCCCCTGCTGGCCATCGCCGACGCCGTGCAGCAGTTGCGCGCGGACGCCACGGTGTGCGCCGTGGGCACTGCCTCCGGCATGGAGACGCGGCTCGTCCCGCAGGCCGGTGTACCCCTCGAACTGATCGACCGCGTGCCCCTGCCCCGCAAGCCGTCCCTGGACCTCGCGCGCCTGCCGCGTCGGCTGTCCGCCGCGGTGCGCCAGGCCGGCCGGATCTTGGACGCGCAACAGGCCACGGTGGTCGTGGGCGTGGGCGGGTACGTGTGCACGCCCGTGTACCTCGCGGCCGCGAGACGTCGGATCCCCGTGGTGATCCACGAGGCCAACGCCAAGCCCGGGATGGCGAACCGGGTGGGCGCCCGGTTCGCGTCCGTCGTGGCGACCGCCTTCCCGGACACCCCGCTGCGTAGTGCGCGCACCGTGGGCATGCCCATGAGGCGTGAAATCGCCACGTTGGACCGGACCGCGGAACGCGCGCAGGCCCGCGCGGCGCTTGGGCTGGACCCGGACCTGCCCACCGTGGTGGTCACGGGTGGTTCCTCCGGTGCCCAGTCCCTGAACCGGACCGTGGCCGCGATTGCGGGGGAGGTCGCGCGGCACGGGTACCAGCTGCTGCACGTGACGGGGCGCGCCAAGGAAGTGCGCACCCCGGACGGCGAGCTGCTGCGCGCGCCGAACTACGTCCAGACCGAGTACGTGGACGGGATGGAGAAGGTCTACGCGGCCGCGGACCTGCTCGTGGCCCGCGCAGGCGCGGCCACGGTGTGCGAGGTCGCCGCCGTGGGTCTGCCCGCCGTTTTCGTGCCCCTGCCCATCGGTAACGGTGAGCAGGCACTCAATGCCCGCTCCATCGTAGCCGCGGGTGGTGCCGAGATCGTGCGGGACGCCGAGTTCACCGCCGCGTTCTACCGCGAGACCGTGGTCCC
>NZ_DDIY01000005.1:66536-95359 GCF_002338785.1 Kocuria sp. UBA1838
CCCCCCCATGTCCCCAGGAGAACCAGTGAACACCCAGCAACCCCTCGATCCCCACGGCCTGGGCCGCGTGCACTTCATCGGCATGGGCGGGGCGGGCATGTCCGCGGTCGCGCGGTTGCTGCTCGCGCGCGGTGTGGCGGTGAGCGGTTCGGACGCGAAGGACTCGGCCGGGTTGCGGCAGCTCGAGGCGCTGGGAGCCACGGTGTTCGTGGGGCAGTCCGCGGCCAACGTGGCCGACGCCGCCACGGTGGTCGTCTCCACGGCAATTAAGGAGACGAACCTGGAACTGGCCGCCGCACGTGCCGCGGGTGCGCGGATCCTGCACCGCTCGCAGGCACTCGCTGCGGCGATGCACGGCAGGAACGTGATCGCGGTCGCGGGGACGCACGGGAAGACGACCACGAGTTCGATGGCCGCCGTGGCCCTGCAGGCGGCCGGCATGGACCCGTCCTGGGCCGTGGGCGCCCACGTCCCGGATCTCGGCGCCAATGCGGGCTTCGGTTCCGGCGACTGGTTCGTGGCTGAGGCCGACGAGTCGGACGGCTCCTTCCTGACCTACCACCCGCGGATCGCAATCATCACCAACGTGGAACCGGACCACCTGGACCACTACGGCAGCGCCCAGGCGTTCTACGCCGCCTTCGACGAGTTCTGCGACACGATCCGCCCCAGCGGAACCCTCGTGGCGTGCGCGGACGATCCGGGCTCGGAGCAACTCGCGCGGCGTCGTCGGGACCGCGGGGAGGCCGCGCTCACGTACGGGCAGAACCCGGCCGCGGACGTCGTCGTCTCGGACGCCACGCCGCACGGCACGGGCTCGTCCTGCACGCTCACGTTCGACCGCGACGGCGCCCGGCGCACCGTGGCGCTCACGCTCGCCGTTCCCGGAGCGCACAACGTGGCCGACGCCGCGGCGGCGTTCACCGCGGGCCTTGCCGCGGGCGCGGACCCGGACCTGCTCGCCGAGGGCCTGGGCTCGTTCCACGGTTCGTCACGGCGCTTCGACCCCAAGGGCGAGGACGGCGGGGTGCGGGTCTTCGACGACTACGCTCACCACCCCACGGAGGTCGCCGCCGCGCTCACGGCCGCGCGCGACGTCGCCCAGGGTCACCGCGTGCTCGCCGTGTTCCAACCCCACCTGTACTCGCGCACCCGGGAGTTCGCGGAGGCGTTCTGCCGCGCCCTCGAGATCGCGGACCTCGCGTGCGTCACGGACGTCTTCGGCGCGCGCGAGGAACCCCAGCCGGGGATCACCGGCGCCGCGATCACCGGACACGCCTCCGACGACCGGGTGGTCTCCACCCCGAGCGCCGAGGAGGCGATCGAGACCGTGGTGGCCCGCGCGCGTCCCGGGGACGTGATCATGACGATCGGCGCCGGTGACGTGACCGCTCTCGGGCCGCGGATCCTCTCCGCGTTGGCGCAGCGCTGATGGCACGCTCCGTCCCTCCGCACCAGCCCCGTGTGGGCGGCGCTCCGTTCGACGCGGACGACGCCGCCGCGCGCGACACCGTCGATCCGTCCGGTGCCGAGCCTGACACCGGGGCCGCCGACCCGTCCGGAACCGCCGACACGTCCGGCATCTCTGACATCTCCGGGACCGGGACGGACGCCTCGACCCCGTGGGACGCGGACCTCCCGTTCCCGACGTCGGGCCCCACCGGAATGGGGTCGTCGGTCGTGGGTCGGGGATCGCGGGGACGCACGCCCGGTGCGTCCTCGGGTGGGTCGAGGTCCGCGCGCGGCCGCGGCAGCGCGCCCGAGGACGCAATGGGCGTTGCCCCGGACGAACAGACCCCCGTCCGCGTGCACGGCGGTGCCAAGGTCACGCGTGTGGCCACGGACGAACTCGAGGCCGTGCCGAGTGCCGGGGGACGGTTCTCGACGTGGCGGGCCCAGCGCCGGGCGGCGCGTGCCGCCGAGGACGCGCCCGAGGACACCGCCGCCGAGGCCGACGACGACTCCACGACCGTCGTGCCGTTCCCGCCGAGCCAGCACCGGCGCACCCGGCGCCGCCGTCTGCTCGCACTACTGCTGAGCCTCGTGGTGCTCGCGGCGCTGGCGCTCGTGGTCTTCTTCTCGCCGTTGTTCGCGACCCGCACGATCGACGTGCAGGGTGCGACCCTCACGGACCCCCGCACGGTGGAGCAGGCCCTGGCCGGGTACGAGGGAGTCCCCATGCCCCGGATCTCCAAGCAGGAGATCATGGACTCGGTCGGTGACGTCCCCCAGGTGAAGTCCGTGGACGTGGTGCTGCGGCCCCCGCACACCATCACGGTGCACCTGCACGAACGCGTGGGCGTGGCCGTGGTCGAGGACGGGTCCGACCTGGTGCTCGTGGACTCGGAGGGCAAGTCCCTCAGCACCGTGCCCCGTGCCCAGCGCCCTGACGTGCCCCTCGTGGCCGGTGGCCGGGGCGTGTTGAGCACCCAGAAGTTCACCGACATCTCCGAGGTCCTGGCCGCCCTGCCGGCGGACGTGCTGTCCCGTTTGGACGCGGCCGACGCCCCGTCCGGCTCGGCCGTGGAGCTCACTCTCAAGGACGGCAAGAAGGTCCTATGGGGGGATGCGGGGGAGAGCGAACTGAAGTCGCAGGTCGTGGCCGCCCTGATGAACTCGGACGCCTCGAAGGACGCCTCGCTCATCGACGTCTCCGCACCGTTGCACCCCGTGGTCCGGTGAGAATCCAGCGCATTTTCTCAACCCATGCCTGAGACTTTAAAGTTGGGCGCGACCAGGGGATGTATGGCAAACTCCGGTAACACGTGGGAGCATGATACGGAGAACAGAGCGGGGTTGTTATCCTTACCCTGATCAGGATATTGCACCCGCGGGTGCCAATATCCCGGGAGTTTCACCTCAGGGTTGAAACTTTACCCCAACCGAACATCCCACGTTCCCGCAAGCCCACGCGAGTTAGGTGCATATGGACTCCTCAACCCCCCAGAACTACTTGGCCGTCATCAAAGTGGTCGGCATCGGCGGCGGCGGTGTCAACGCCGTCAACCGCATGATCGAAGAAGGTCTGCGTGGCGTCGAGTTCATTGCCATCAACACGGACGCCCAGGCACTGTTGATGTCGGACGCGGACGTCAAGCTGGACGTTGGCCGCGAACTGACCCGCGGTCTTGGCGCCGGCGCCAACCCGGACGTGGGACGCCAGGCCGCCGAGGACCACGAGGAGGAGATCCAGGAGGTCCTCAAGGGCGCGGACATGGTCTTCGTGACCGCCGGCGAGGGTGGCGGAACCGGTACCGGTGGCGCGCCCGTCGTGGCCCGCATCGCCCGCTCGCTCGGCGCGCTGACCATCGGTGTGGTCACCCGCCCATTCACCTTCGAGGGTCGGCGCCGGTCCAACCAGGCCGAGAACGGCATCGAGACCCTGCGGGACGAGGTGGACACGCTCATCGTGATCCCCAACGACCGCCTGCTGTCCATCTCGGACCGCAACGTGTCCATGCTGGACGCCTTCAAGTCCGCGGACCAGGTACTGCTGTCCGGTGTCTCCGGCATCACTGACCTGATCACCACCCCGGGCCTGATCAACCTGGACTTCGCGGACGTCAAGTCCGTGATGCAGGGTGCCGGTTCGGCGCTCATGGGCATCGGCTCCGCCCAGGGCGAGGACCGTGCCGTGAAGGCCGCGGAGCTCGCGATCGCGTCCCCGCTGCTCGAGGCCTCGATTGACGGTGCCCACGGTGTGCTGCTGTCCATCCAGGGTGGTTCAGACCTCGGTCTGTTCGAGATCAACGAGGCCGCGCGCCTCGTGCAGGAGGTCGCCCACCCGGAGGCCAACATCATCTTCGGTGCCGTGATCGACGACGCCCTGGGGGACCAGGCCCGCGTGACGGTCATCGCCGCCGGGTTCGACTCGGTCTCGCAGGAGACCAACGCCAACAACTCCTCGCCCGCGCAGCGCCAGGCGGAGAACACCCGCGCGGCCTTCGGCGGGGACGCGACCCGGCCCTCGGGTCTGGGTCGTTCCCCGCAGCGCGGCGGCTCGTCCTACGGCGCTCCCGCCGGGGGCTTCGGGTCCCGGCAGAACCAGGACGACGACATCCCCGACGACGCGGGCTTCGACGTCGACCTGCCCGCGGAGTCGGACGCGCCGTCGTCCTCGAACACCTCCGGGCGCAAGGACTCCCTGGATTTCCCGGACTTCCTGAAGTGAGTCCGGCGGTGCGCGTCGCGCGCACCGTTCCGGGGGACTGATATCGGGGCCGGTGCCCGCACGGGCGGCACGGGTTCGCGCGAGCACCCTGCAGTGTGAACGCCCTGCAGCGCAAACACCGATCGGGGTGCAGCACGGGGTGGTCACCGCTGAGGTGACCACCCCGCCGACGTTCCCGCGCCCATCGCGAGGCGCGGCACTGGAAGGAGAGCGGCATGTGGTTCCGCAGCGAGCACCACGGTGTGGGGATCGCGTTCACGGATGCGACCGAGGGCAACCTGGCCACGCACACTGGCGACGATCCCGCGGTGGTGCGGCAGCGGCGTCGTACGGTGGAGCGCGAGCTGGGCACCGGGGCGCGCGGCGTGCGGTTCGTACACCAGGTGCACGGCACCACCGTGCACGACGCCACGGGCACCGACGCCCCCGAACAGGCCCCCGAGGCGGACGCGGCCGTGAGCACGGACGGCACGCCCCTGGGGATCCTCACGGCGGACTGCCTTCCCGTGGTCTTCGTGGGCCGCACGGACGACGACGCCGCGGCGCCGGTCCTCGCGGTGGCCCACGCGGGCCGCAAGGGTCTGCTGGACGGGGTCCTGCAGCACACCGTCGGCGCGCTCGAGGACCGCGGTGCCACCGGGATCACCGCGTGGATCGGCCCCGCGGTGTGCGGGGACTGCTACGAGGTACCCGCGGAGATGGCCGAGGCGGCCGAGGCCGCGCTGCCCGGAATCGCGACCACCACGGCGTGGGGCACCCCCGGCCTGGACCTGCCGAGTGCCGCGGACGCGCTGCTGCGTGAGCGGGGCGTGAGCGTCGCGACCGCAGGCACGGATCGCAAGGCCTGGTGCACGCTCGAGCACCGCGCGCTGTACTCGTACCGCCGGGACACCACACCGCAACGACTGGCCGGGCTCGTGTGGGCCCGCAACGGGAGGGGCACCGCATAATGGACACCACTGATCCGCAGGACGCGGGTCGCACCGCGGAACTCGCGCAGCGGTTGTCCGCGGTGCGCCAACGGATCCTGCGCGCGGCCGAGGACCGCGCGCCCGAGCGCGCCCGCGGGGGCGAGCTGCCTTCGCTCGTGGTCGTGACCAAGTTCTTCCCCGCCCAGGACGTCCTGCGCCTGCGGGAACTGGGCGTGCGTGCGGTGGGGGAGAACAAGGACCAGGAGGCCGGGCCCAAGGCCGCGGAGGTCGCTGAGACCCTCGCCCGACAGGAGCCTCCCGTGAGCCCTCCCGCGTGGCACTTCGTGGGGCAGTTGCAGTCCAACAAGGCCAAGCACGTGGTCAAGTACGCGTCCTGGGTGCATTCCGTGGACCGACCTTCGCTCGTCACCGCGCTCGGCAAGGCGGTGCGTTCGCACCGCGACGCGGCCCTCGCGGGGGACGCGCGGCCCGCCCCGTGCGACGACGCCGATCTGCCGTGTCTCGTGCAGGTCAACCTGGACCCGGTTGCCGAGCCGGACGGTCACCGCGGGGGAGCGCACCCGGACACCGTCCTGGAGCTCGCGCGGACGCTCGAGGGGACCGAGGGGTTGCGCGTGGGCGGTGTGATGGCGGTGGCCCCGTTGGGCGCCGAACCCCGTGAGGCCTTCGAGACATTGTGGAAGCTCTCCCAGGATGTGCAGCGGGAATTCCCGGACGCGCGGGCGATCTCCGCGGGCATGAGCGCGGACCTCGAAGCAGCCGTGGCCGCGGGGGCCACGCACGTGCGGATCGGTTCGGATGTTCTCGGGCCGCGGCCCGCCGTGCGGTAGCGTAAGGACGGACGACATGCGGGCCGACCTGAGTCGGTCCGTTCTGTGATTGAGGAGAGAATATGGCCGGAGCGCTGCGTCGCACCATGGTCTATCTCGGGCTGGCCGAGAGCGACGACGAGTACCACTCCGAAGAAACCCCCCGCCCTCGGGAGACCCCCCAGCACGCCTCGAGCGGTTCCACGACTGCGGTGAGCGAGACTGGCAGCACCTCCATGGCCCGCCGGTCCCCCGAGTACCGAGCCCCCGTGACCCCCATCAAGCGGGCTCCCAGTTCCCGAGAGGACGACAACGAATTGCGCACCATCACCACTGTGCACCCCCGGTCGTACAACGACGCCAAATCCATCGGTGAGGCGTTCCGGAACGGCACACCGGTGATCATGAACGTCTCCGACATGGGTGAGGCCGAGGCCAAGCGTCTCGTGGACTTCGCCGCGGGGCTGGTCTTCGCCCTGCACGGGTCCATCGAACGGGTCACCGCCAAGGTGTTCCTGCTGACCCCGTCCTTCGTGGAGGTCCTCGACCAGGGCCACTCGGACGAGATCGACGAGGATACCGGTTCGGTCCAGCGGGTCGAGGGCTGAGCATGGGCCTGGTGCTGTCGATCGTCTACCTCGTGGTCCACGTGCTCTACATCGCCCTGCTGGGCCGCCTCGTGCTGGACTGGGTACAGATGTTCGCGCGCGGCTGGCGTCCCAAGGGTATGGCGCTCGTGGCGGCGTCCACGATCTACTCGTTGACCGATCCCCCTATGAAGGCGCTGCGCCGGCTCGTGCCGCCGCTGCGCTTCGGCGGGGTAGCGCTGGACCTGGGGTTCCTGATCCTGGTCTTCGCCGTCAGCATCCTGCAGGCCGTCCTGGCCGGTTTCCTGCTGCGCGGCTGAGCGGTCCGTGCCCCGGGCGCGGCCACGCGGCTGTATCCTGGGCCAGAATTCACCGCGCAACGGCGGCAGTCACCACCGGGCACGGTCACCATCCGAGCGGTTCAATTCATCTAGAGGAGTGAGGACATCTCATGGCTTTGACACCCGAAGACGTCATCAACAAGCGCTTCCAACCCACCAAGTTCCGTGAGGGCTACGACCAGGACGAGGTGGACGACTTCCTCGACGAGATCGTCGTGGAGCTGCGTCGCCTCAACCAGGAGAACGACGCCCTGCGCAAGCAGGTCGAGACCCTGGGTGGGCGCCCCGAGGAGTCCGCCGTGGAGACCTCCGCGGTCTCGCAGTCCACCGAGGACGTCCAGGAGACCACGGCGACTCCGGCCGCCTCGGTGACCGAGACCTCCGAGACGACCACGGTGTCCGAGCCCGTGCGCGTGACGGACGAGCAGTCCTGGAGCACCGCCGCGACGGTCGCTCCGAGCGCGGGCACGACGTCGTCGACCGCCGCCCAGCCTGCTGCGACGCAGAACGTCCCGACCACCGAGTCCGCCGAGTCCGCGGCCGCGGTGCTCGCCATGGCGCAGAAGCTGCACGACGACTACGTCTCGCAGGGCCAGGCCGAGCGTGAGCGCCTGATCACCGAGGGCCGCACCCAAGCGGACCAGCTCGTGGCGGACGGCAAGCGCACCAAGGAGGAGACCCTGTCCTCGCTCGAGCGCGAGAAGGTGGACCTCGAGGCCTCCGTGGCGCAGCTGCGCAGCTTCGAGGAGGACTACCGCGGCAACCTCAAGAGCTTCCTCAACGCCCAGCTGAACGATCTCGCCAACACCGGATCGCTCGAGCCCGCTGACGCTCCCGTCTCCGCGACCACCAAGCGCACGGGCGCCAAGTAAGCGCCGGTGACGGAACATACCCCTGACGCGGCGGCGGCCCCCGGGACCTCCCGGGTGGGCCGCCGCTGCCTCGTCATCTCCCTGCTCGTGGCCGCAGCGTGGTACGCGGCGGACCAGCTAAGCAAACTGTGGGTCGTGGAGAACCTCCCGATCGGCCGGCAGTACCCCCTGATCCCCGGCCTGCTGTGGTGGGAACACATCCGCAACAGCGGCGCGGCGTTCTCCCTCGGTTCCAACTTCACGTGGGTCTTCACGATCGTGATGGCCGTGGTAATCGTTGCGATCCTGTGGAACCTGCGCCGGGTGCGGGACCCGCTGTGGGCGCTCGCCCTGGGACTGGTCCTGGGCGGTGCCGCGGGCAACCTCACCGACCGGTTGTTCCGGGAGCCCTCCTTCGCGCACGGACACGTGGTGGACTTCATCGCGGTGCCCCGCTTCGCGATCTTCAACGTGGCCGATTGCGGGGTGGTCGTGGGCGTGGTGCTGATCCTCGTGCTGATCATGACCAATCGCCAGATGGAGGTGCCCCGTGGCCGTTGAGCACACTCGCCCCACCGGTTCCGAACCCGAGTACGTGAGCGAGCGGTTCACGGCCACGGCCGAGCAGGAAGGTTCCCGGCTCGACGCCGCCGTGGCCGCCTGGACGGGTTTGTCCCGTTCGGCGGCGGCACAGTTGTGCGCCGAGAAGCGGGTGAGCTTCCGGGGGCGGCCCGCGCCCAAGTCCCACAGGGTGGGTGCGGCCGAGACCTACACGGTCCAGGTCCCGGTGCCCGAGGACCCCCACCGCATCGCCGCGCAGCACGTTCCGGATCTACGCCTGGTGCACGTGAACCCGGGCTACGTGGTGATCGACAAACCCGCAGGGGTTGCCGCGCACCCCTCGCCCGGGTGGAAGGGACCCACCGTGGCCGGGGCGCTGGCCGGGGCTGGGATCACGATTGCGACCTCGGGGGCTCCCGAGCGACAGGGGATCGTGCACCGCCTGGACGTGGGGACCTCCGGGCTCATGGTCGTCGCCCGCGACGAGAACGCCTACACGGTGCTCAAGCGCGCCTTCAAGGAGCGCACGGTCACCAAGGTCTACCACACGGTGGTCCAGGGCATCCCGGATCCGCTCAAGGGAACCATCGACGCCCCAATCGGGCGGCACCCGGGACACGAGTGGCGCTTCGCGGTGCTGCAGGACGGTCGCCGTTCCGTGACCCATTACGAGGTGCTCGAGGCCTTCGGGCGGGCGTCCCTCGTGGAGGTGCACCTGGAGACCGGGCGCACCCACCAGATCCGCGTGCACTTCAACGCCCTGCAGCACCCGTGCTGCGGGGATCTCACGTACGGGGCGGATCCCGCGCTGTCCGCGGGGCTGGGGCTCACGCGGCAGTGGTTGCACGCCACGCGGCTCGGGTTCACGAGCCCCGACACGGGGGAGGACGTGGAGTACACGAGCCCCTATCCCGCGGATCTCGCCTATGCCGTGGAGACGCTGCGGGAGGGCGGCCCGCAGCTGTGACGGATCTCCACCGCGTCCACCCTCAGCGGGTCGGTGCGGGGTCCTAGACTGGGGCGGTGACTTCGGCGACCGGCAAAAAAGGCTTCACCCATCTCCACGTGCACACCGAGTACTCCATGTTGGACGGTGCCGCGCGCCTGACCGACCTCTTCGAGGAATGCCACCGGTTGGGCATGGACTCCCTGGCCACCACGGACCACGGCTTTGTCTTCGGGGCGTTCGACTTCTGGAACAAGGCGCGCGCCGCGGGGATCAAGCCGATCATCGGTGTGGAGGCCTATCTGACCCCGGGCACCGCGCGGCAGGACCGTTCCCGCGTGAAGTTCGCGGACGGCGGGCGCGACGACGTCTCGGGCGCCGGTGCCTACACCCACATGACCCTGCTCGCGCAGACGAGCGAGGGCATGCAGAACCTGTTCCGCGCGTCCACCAAGGCGTCGCTCGAGGGTCAGCTGTACAAGCCGCGTATGGACCGGGAACTGCTCAACCAGTACGGCAAGGGTCTGATCGCCACCACGGGCTGCCCGTCCGGTGAGGTGCAGACCCGCTTGCGGTTGGGTCAGTACGACCAGGCCGTGCAGGCGGCCGCCGAGTTCCGGGACATCTTCGGCGCAGAGAACTTCTACTGCGAACTCATGGACCACGGGCTCGGGATCGAGAAGCGGGTCACGCAGGACCTGCTCAAGCTCGCCAAGGAGCTCAACCTGCCGCTCGTGGCCACCAACGACCTGCACTACACGCACGCGGAGGACGCCAAATCCCATGCCGCGTTGCTGTGCGTGCAGTCCGGTTCCACGTTGCAGGACCCCAAGCGGTTCAAGTTCGACGCGGACGAGTTCTACCTCAAATCCCCGGAACAGATGCGCGAGCTCTTCCGGGACTTCCCGGAGGCGTGCGACAACACCCTGGAGATCGCCGAGCGCTGCGAGGTGGACTTCGACACCTCCGCGAACTACATGCCGCGTTTCCCCACCCCGGAGGGCGAGGACGAGACCTCGTGGTTCATCAAGGAGGTCGAGAAAGGGCTGCACTACCGCTTCCCCGGGGGCATCCCGGACGACGTCCGCGAGCAGGCCGAGTACGAGAAGAAGATCATCATCCAGATGGGCTTCCCCGGTTACTTCCTGGTGGTCGCGGACTTCATCAACTGGTCCAAGGACAACGGGATCCGCGTGGGTCCGGGCCGTGGTTCCGGTGCGGGGTCCATGGTCGCGTACGCCATGCGCATCACCGAGCTCAACCCGCTGCAGCACGGGCTGATCTTCGAGCGCTTCCTCAACCCGGACCGCGTGTCCATGCCCGACTTCGACGTCGACTTCGATGATCGCCGCCGCTCCGAGGTCATCCACTACGTGACCGAGAAGTACGGCGACGAGCGCGTGGCCATGATCGTCACGTACGGCACCATCAAGGCCAAGCAGGCGCTCAAGGACTCCTCCCGCGTGCTGGGCTACCCGTTCTCCATGGGGGAGCGGTTGACCAAGGCCATGCCGCCGGACGTCATGGGCAAGGGCATTTCCCTGCAGGACGTCTACGACCAGGACGCCAAGCGCTACGACGAGGCGGGGGAGCTGCGCGAGATCCTCGCGGACGACCCCGAGTCCATGAAGGTCTTCGAGACCGCCCAGGGCCTCGAGGGGCTCAAGCGCCAGTGGGGTGTGCACGCGGCCGGTGTGATCATGTCCTCGGACCCGCTGATCGACATCATCCCGTTGATGCGCCGCGAGCAGGACGGGCAGGTCATCACCCAGTTCGACTACCCCACGTGCGAGGGGCTGGGGCTGATCAAGATGGACTTCCTGGGGTTGCGCAACCTCACGATCATCTCGGATGCCCTCGAGAACATCACGCTCAACCGGGACGGGTTCGTCCTGGACCTCGAGCACCTGCCGATCGACGACGCTGGTTCCTACGACTTGCTCGCGCGCGGTGACACCCTCGGGGTGTTCCAGTTGGACGGCGGGCCCATGCGTCAGCTGCTCAAACTGATGCGCCCCGACAACTTCGAGGACATCTCCGCGACCATCGCGCTGTACCGCCCCGGGCCCATGGGTGCGAACTCGCACACCAACTACGCGCTGCGCAAGAACGGCGCGCAGGAGATCACGCCGATCCACCCGGAGCTCGCGGAACCGCTGTCGGAGATCCTGGGCACCACGTACGGGTTGATCGTGTACCAGGAGCAGGTCATGGCGATCGCCCAGAAGGTGGCCGGCTACTCCCTGGGTCAGGCGGACATCCTCCGCCGCGCCATGGGCAAGAAGAAGAAGGCGGAGCTGGACAAGCAGTACCAGGGCTTCCACCAGGGGATGATCGACCGCGGGTACTCCGAAGACGCGATCAAGGCGCTGTGGGACATCCTGCTGCCGTTCTCGGACTACGCGTTCAACAAGGCGCACTCCGCGGCCTACGGGCTCGTGTCCTACTGGACGGCGTACCTCAAGGCGCACTACCCGGCCGAGTACATGGCCGCGCTGCTCACCTCGGTCGGTGACGACAAGGACAAGCTCGCCATGTACCTGACCGAGTGCCGCCACATGGGGATCACGGTGCTGCCCCCGGACGTCAACGAGTCCGAACTGAACTTCACCCCGGTGGGCACCGACATCCGCTTCGGCATGGGCGCGGTGCGCAACGTGGGGTCCAACGTGGTGCAGGCCATGGTGGACGCGCGCACCGAGCAGGGCAAGTTCACGTCCTTCACCGATTTCTTGGCCAAGGTCCCGGCCGTGGTGTGCAACAAGCGCACCATCGAGTCCATGATCAAGGCCGGTGCGTTCGACCAGCTGGGTCACACGCGCCGCAGCCTGGTGATGTGCCACGAGCAAGCCGTGGAGGACGTCGTCGCGCAGAAGAAGAAGGAGGACAACGGCGAGTTCACGTTCGACATCTTCGCGATGGGCGGCGCCGACGACGCCGAGCAGGAGACGTTCTCCGTGGAGGTCCCGGAGGTCCCCGAGTGGGAGCGCAAGGATCTGCTGGCGTTCGAGCGCGAGATGCTCGGTCTCTACGTCTCCGACCATCCCCTGCGCGGGCTCGACGACGCCCTGGGCCAGTACACGGACACCGCGATCGCCTCGCTGCTCACCGAGGAGAACACCCGTCCCGACGGTGCGGTGATTACCGTGGGTGGGATGATCACGTCCCTGTCCCGCAGGATCGCGAAGTCGTCCGGCAACGCGTACGCGCGCGTGGAGCTCGAGGACCGCTCGGGATCCATCGAGATCATGTTCTTCGGCAAGGCATATGCGCCCATCGCCGGGGTCCTTGCCGAGGACCTGATCTGCGTAATCAAGGGCCGTATGCAGCGCCGCGACGACGGTTCCATCTCCATCTCCGCCCAGGAACTCACGGTGCCCGAGTTGAGCGTGGATGGTTCCTCGGGACCCGTGTGCGTGGCCCTGCCCGAGCACCGGGCCACGGAGGCCGTGATCCGCCGGATCGGGGAGGTGCTGCGCAATCACAAGGGGGACTCGGAGGTGCGGATCCACTTGGACACGCATCGCAGCGTCCAGGTCATGCGCCTGGGCCCCGAGTACCGGGTCAACCCGTCGCCGGCCCTGTTCGGTGACCTCAAGGTCCTCCTGGGCCCGGCCTGCCTCGAGGCGTGACGACGCGGCGCCGGGCGCGTCACCGGGCGCTCGTGAACGGGCGGCGTCGAACGGGCCGCGGTTCGACGCCGCACGGGTAGTTGCGCGACGCTGCCCGGGCCGCCGCGCGGCGTCGGACTTGACGCTGCGTGACCTCGGAATGCACGGTGCGTGGGTTCTAGCCGTGTGCGGGTGTTGCCCGAGCGGTCCGCGCGGGGCGCGATTGTAGACTGGGCGGGTGAGTGAGTACAGCCTTGAATCCGCATCCCCGGCGACCACTGGTTCCCACCTGCGGGTCATCGACCTGCGGGGACGGCACCTGGACTGGAACGAGCTGCGTGCGGCGGTGCCGCGCCAAGCGGCGTCGTCCGTCGCTGAGGCGGAGGACAGCGTCCGCTCGATCATCGAGGACGTCCGCTCCCGTGGCGCGCAGGCGCTGCGGGATCTCGCCTTCACGTTCGACGGCGTGGACCAGCAACGGATCAGGGTGGCGCCCGAGCAGATCGAGCGCGCGGTGGCCGAACTCGACCCCGCGGTGCGCCACGGACTGGAGTCCGCGATCGAGCGCACGCGCGCCTTCGCCCGGGCGCAGCGGCCGAAGGACGTGAGCGTGGAGGTCGCCCCCGGTGCCGTCCTGCGCCACCGGTGGACCCCGGTGCGTCGCGCAGGGCTCTATATCCCCGGTGGGTTGGCCGTGTACCCGTCCTCGGTCGTCATGAACGTCGTGCCGGCCCAGGCCGCGGGCGTGGAATCCGTGGTGCTGTGTTCGCCGCCCCAGAAGGACTTCGACGGACTGCCCCACCCCGTGATTCTGGCCGCGGCCGGTCTGCTCGGTGTGGACGAGGTGTGGGCCGTAGGCGGCGCGCAGTCGCTCGCCGCCTTGGCCTACGGAATCACCGATGGTGAGGACGTCCTGGAACCCGTCAACACCGTGACCGGCCCGGGCAACATCTTCGTGGCCATGGCCAAGCGGCAGTTGCGCTCCGTGGTGGGCGTGGACGCCGAGGCCGGCACCACCGAGATCGCGGTGCTCGCCGACGACTCTGCGGATCCGAGGTTCGTGGCCGCGGACCTCATCTCGCAGGCCGAACACGATCCCGCTGCGGGGTCCGTGCTGATCACCGATTCCGAGGACCTGGCCCGGGCGGTCGAGGAGCAGCTCGCGGTCCAGGTGCCCGCCGCCAAACACCGTGAGCGGATCGCCACGGCACTGGGTGGACCCCAGTCCGGGGTCGTGCTCACGAACAACCTCGACCAGTCCGTGGCGGTTGCGGACGCGTACGCCGCCGAGCACCTCGAAATCCACACGCGGGACGCCGCCGCGGTGGCCGCGCGGGTGCGCAACGCCGGCGCGATCTTCGTGGGCCCGTACAGTCCCGTGCCCCTCGGGGACTACGCCGCCGGTTCCAACCACGTGCTGCCCACGGGCGGGACCGCGGTGTTCAACTCGGGACTGCAGGCGGCGTCGTTCATGAAGGCCGTGCAGGTCATCGAGTACAGCGAGAAGGCGCTCGCGCAGCTCGAGGACGACATCGTGGCGCTCGCGGACACCGAGGATCTGCCCGCGCACGGCCGCGCCGTCACGATCCGCTCCGAGGCCGCCGCACCGGGCCGGGAAGGCTGAGCCGTGCACTGCCCGTTCTGCCGGCACAACGACTCCAAGGTGGTGGATTCGCGCACCTCGGACGACGGCACATCCATCCGCCGACGCCGCCGGTGCACCGAGTGCGGCCGACGCTTCTCCACGCTCGAGACCACGACCATCTCGGTGATCAAGCGCTCGGGGGTGACCGAACCGTTCGACCGCCAGAAGATCGTCAACGGCGTGCGCAAGGCATGTCAGGGACGCCCCGTCAGCGAGGACGACCTCGCGATGCTCGCCCAGGAGGTGGAGGAATCCATCCGGGCCTCGGGCAGTGCGGAGGTCGAGGCGCACGACGTGGGCCTGTCCATCCTCCCGCCCCTGCGCCGCCTGGACGTCGTGGCCTACCTGCGGTTCGCGTCCGTGTACCAGGCGTTCGACGACCTCGAGGACTTTGAGCGCGCGATCAACGTGCTGCGCGATCAGCAGGCGGAGCTCGCGGGTCAGCAGACCCTCGTTCCTCCCGCTGCGGGTCCGGGAACCAACGGTGGCGTACGACGTCGCTCGGGCCGGCGCCCCGCGCAGGGCACGGACGCGGCGTCGGAGGACACTGCCGCGGAGGCCCCCGAGGACGACACGGCACCGAAGAAGGCCGCTCCGACGCGGCGTCGCCGGGCCAAGAAACCGGCGGAGACGCCCACGCAGCCGCGACTTCTCTGAGCGTCGCACGTCCTTTGCCTGCCGGGTGAACGAGCACGTCATGGACGGGTTCGGCACCCGGCCCGCTCTTAGGGGCGTGCTGTTACTCTCTGGTTGTGCAGACGACTCAGGGCGCCGACCACGACGCCGCGCAGCAGATCGACATCCTCCCCGCGGCCGCCGCGGACACACAGCGCGCCGCCGCGACCCTGGCCCGGGCGTTCTCGGTGGACCCCCACGTGGTGGGTCTGCTCCCGCCCGGTGACGTGATCGGGTCCCTGACCGTCCTGTGGGAGCGCATCGTGCGGGAGACCCTGCAGGCGGGCGGCCACGCGTATCTCGCCGAGCGGCGGGGTGAGGAGCGTCCGTTGGGCGTGGCCCTGTGGGAGGCCCCCGGAAGCAAGGTCTCGATCCCTCGGATGCTTCCGGGTCTGCTGGCTTACGCGCGGGTGTTCCGTGATCGCCTCCCGGATGCCCTTGCGACCGAGTTCCTGGCCCACCGCCAGCATCCAGCCACCCCGCACTGGTACCTCAAGGCCGTGGGGACCCTGCCCGATCTGCAGCGGACGGGAGTGGGGAGCATGCTGCTCAACGAACGGCTCGCCCACATCGACCGCGAGCACACTGGGGCGTACCTGGAGGCCTCCTCGCTGGACCTCGTGCCCTTCTACTCGCGTTTCGGGTTCATCTCCCGGGGACCGGTGCCGTCCCGCGGGACGGTCCCCGCGATCGGGATGTGGCGCCCGCCCGTGGCGTGAGGGACCGGAAGGTTCCCTCCGGGTCCCGCGAAGATCGCCCTGAGATGCGCCTTGCGCACCTGTGCGAGTTCGATGCTGCCAGCGATCAATGCGGCCACGGGGCTCAGGAACGTGCCGTTGATACTCGTGTCGACGACGCCGTCCACGATGTGCTCGGAGAGTCCCCACCGTCTCAGTAGACCTGCATCGCTCGACCTAGGAGATAGGCCGGGGCCATTCCGCGACCCCGGCGCGACGGGCTTGACGTCCGTTCGTCGTACGTGTGGTGGGCCCTACCGGGATCGAACCGATGACATCCACGGTGTAAACGTGGCGCTCTACCAGCTGAGCTAAAGGCCCGGGATCGGGTGGGCACGACTGGACCAGCTGCCAGCACCCGATTGCGGATCAGCCTACCCGCAGGTCACGGCGGGACCCAACACGATGCACGAGTCCGTGTGTGATGTTGACCACGAGAGGTTCCTCGTTCGGCGTCGCGTTTGACACCGCGCGGTCACGATGCGTTAAGCTGATGATGCAAACGCGCTCGGTGACGTGTCTTGCTTGAGGGGACGCTGGTGCGCTAGATCGCTTTCGAGCGTGACAGATACGGCGGTTCGATTCCGTCGGTCTCCACCACTTCCAGAAATCCCCGGGACCCAAGTCCCGGGGATTTCTGCATGTCCGAGCATGTCCGAGCGTGTCCGGGGGAACAGGCGGCAATCGCTGCAACCCCACAGGGCAAATGCGTAGGCTAGGGACCATGGCAGCAGAAAAGAAAGCTCACATCGGCGTCACCGGCCTGGCCGTGATGGGCGCCAACCTGGCCCGCAACTTCGCGCACCACGGGTACACCGTGGCCCTGCACAACCGTTCCGAGGGCAAGACCACGGCCCTCATGGAGGAGCACGGTTCCGAGGGGGACTTCATCCCCACCGAGACCATGGAGGAGCTCGTCGATTCCCTCGAGAAGCCGCGCCGCGTGCTGATCATGGTCAAGGCGGGCGCGCCCGTGGATTCCGTGATCGAGCAGCTGACCCCGCTGCTGGACGAGGGCGACATCATCATCGACGGTGGCAACTCCTACTTCCAGGACACGCGGCGTCGTGAGCGCGAGTGCGCAGAGAAGGGCCTGCACTTCGTGGGCGTGGGTGTCTCCGGCGGTGAGGAGGGCGCCCTCAACGGCCCGTCCATCATGCCGGGTGGTTCCGAGGAGTCCTACAAGAGCCTGGGCCCCATGCTCGAAGACATCTCCGCCAAGGCGGACGACGGCGCTCCGTGCTGCGCGTGGATCGGCACTGACGGCGCGGGTCACTTCGTGAAAATGGTGCACAACGGCATCGAGTACGCGGACATGCAGGTCATCGGTGAGGCGCACGAGCTGCTGCGTTCCGTGGCCGGACTGGAGCCCGCCGAGCAGGCGGACGTGTTCGAGGAATGGAACACCACCGAGCTGTCCTCCTACCTCATCGAGATCACCGCGCAGGTGCTGCGTCAGGTGGACTCCCGGACGGGCAAGCCCTTCATCGACATCGTCGCGGACGCCGCGGGTCAGAAGGGCACCGGCCGCTGGACCGTGCAGGAAGCCCTGGAACTGGGCTCCCCGGTCACCGCGATCGCCGAGTCGGTGTTCGCCCGCGCCCTGTCATCTTCCGAGCCCGTGATGCGCAAGGAGGCCCAAGAGGTGCTGCCAGCCGGCATCGGGGACACCACCGAGGACGTCGTGAAGGACCCCGGGTTCGTGGAGGACGTGCGCAAGGCGCTGTACGCGTCCAAGCTCGTGTCCTACGCGCAGGGCCTGGACATGCTCACCATGGCCGGGCGGGAGTACGGTTGGCAGCTGGACCTCGCGACCATCGCGAGCCTATGGCGCAACGGCTGCATCATCCGCGCCGAACTGCTCAACGTGATCATGGCCGCCTACCAGGGGGACAAGGCCCCGTTGAACCTGCTGTTCGCGCCCGAATTCATCACGTCCATCGAGGACGCACTGCCGTCGTGGCGCCGCGTGGTGGCACGCGCCGTCGAACGCGGCATCCCCGCCCCGGTGTTCTCCTCCGCGCTCGCGTACTACGACGCTCTGCGCCGCCCGCGGCTGAACGCCGCCCTGACCCAGGGCCTGCGGGACTACTTCGGTGCCCACACGTACAAGCGCATCGACGACCCGGACTCCAGCTTCCACGTGCTGTGGAGCGGGGACCGCTCCGAGGTCGTGTCCTGAGCACGTGAACCGTCGACCGCTCCCGAGACAGGGGGTGGTAGCGAGAACGGGCCGGGCCCCCACGTGGAGACCCGGCCCGTTCTCGTTGAACCCGTCAGGTAGTCAGCTTCAGATCCACATCGCGGGATCGATGTAGGTCGCGGGGTCCACGAGCGGTTCCTGCTTCTCCGGGGTGCGCCGGCGCACCTTGCCGGGGATGCCGGTCACGATCGAGTCCTCGGGGACGTCCTTGACCACCACGGCATTGGCGCCCACGGAGGAATCATGGCCCACGGTCAGGGGACCCAGGATCTTGGCACCGGCACCGATGGTCACGCGGTCCTGGATCGTGGGGTGACGCTTGACGGGTTCCAAGGAGCGACCACCGAGGGTCACGCCGTGGTAGATCATCACGTCGTCACCGATCTCCGCAGTCTCACCGATCACCACACCCATGCCATGGTCGATGAAGAAGCGCCGACCGATCGTGGCGCCCGGGTGGATCTCCACGCCCGTGGCCCAGCGGGCGAGCTGGGACACGGTGCGCGCCAGCAACCGGCGGTCCGGGTTGCGCCACAACCGGTGGGACAACCTGTGGGCCCAAATGGCGTGCAGCCCCGAGTAGTTCAGGGCGATCTCCAGGTTGGACCGCGCCGCGGGGTCGTGCGTCCGAGCCGTGTCGAGGTCCTCGTTGAGTCTGCGCCAGAAGCTCACGTGTGTTTCCTCTTCCGTGGTGTGCCGGGGTGGGCCGCCCGCCGTGAAGAACGGGTGCCCGGGGTGCGCCTCACTTGTGGTGCGCATCCCGGACACCCGCACGGTCGGGTCGAGTGGATCAGCCCCGGATGTCTTCGTACAGGATCGTGGAGATGTAGCGCTCACCGAAATCGCACACCACGGCGACGATGAGCTTGTCCCGGTTCTCCTCCTTGGCGGCCTCTTGCAGGGCGGCCCACACGATGGCGCCCGAGGAGATGCCGCCCAGGATGCCTTCCTGGGTGCCGAGCTCGCGGGCGTACTTCACGGAGTTCTCCACGGTGACGTCGTAGACGTCGTCGTAGATCTCACGGTCGAGCACGTCCGGGACGAAGTTCGCGCCGAGGCCCTGGATCTTGTGGGGGCCGGCCTTGCCCTCGGTCAGCAGCGGGGAGTCGGAGGGCTCCACGGCCACGAGCCGGATGTCGGGCTTCTGCTCGCGCAGGTACTTGCCCGCGCCGGAGATGGTCCCGCCCGTGCCGATACCGGCCACGAAAACGTCCACGGCGCCGTCGGAGTCGTTCCAGATCTCGGGACCCGTGGTCTCGTAATGCACCTGGGGGTTGGCGGGGTTGGCGAACTGGCTCGCGAGGATCGCGTTGTCCGAGGAGTCCACGATCTCCTGGGCCTTGTCCACGGCGCCGCGCATGCCGTCGGCACCCGGGGTCAGCACGATCTCCGCACCGTAGGCGCGCAGCATGACCCGGCGCTCGGTGGACATGGTCTCGGGCATGGTCAGGATGACCTTGTACCCGCGGGCAGCACCCACCATGGCCAGGGCGATGCCCGTGTTACCGGAGGTGCCCTCCACGATCGTCCCACCGGGCTTGAGCTGGCCGGAGGCCTCGGCGGCATCCACGATGGCCTTGCCGATCCGGTCCTTCACGGAGTTGGCGGGGTTGTAGAACTCGAGCTTCACGGCCACGTTGCCGGGGAGGTCCTTGTCAAGGTGGTTCAGGCGGACGAGGGGAGTGCCTCCCACGACCTCGGTGACGTCGTTGTAGATCTTGCCCATGACATGTCTCCTGTTCAGTCGGTCCGCGGGGCATGGCGCACGTGCCGGTCCCCGCACAGAATCTTTCCCAGCGTATCGGTGGCCCGGGTGGCGGCTCAGTCGTTCAGCCACACGGCGTAATGTTGGCGCACCTTCGCGAGCTTGGGGTTGATGATCACTTGGCAGTAGCCGTTGAATGGTTGGTTCCCGTAGAAGTCCTGGTGGAAGTCCTCTGCCTCGTACACGGGCCCGAGCGGCTCGATGGTGGTCACCACGGGATCGTCGAACAGGGTCTGCGCCCGGGAGATCGCGGCCTCGAAGAGGTGCCGTTGCTCGTCGTCGGCGGGGAACATGGCGGAGCGGTACTGCGTGCCCACGTCGTAGCCCTGGCGGTTGAGCGTAGTGGGGTCGTGGCCCGTGAAGAACAGGTCCAGAATCACGTCGGCGGGAACCACGGAGGGATCGAACGTGACCTCCACGGCCTCGGCGTGGCCCGTGGTGCCCGAGCACACGGACTCGTAGTCGGGGTGGTCCGTGTGCCCTCCCGTGTACACACTGCGCACCCCCTGCACGCCGCGCACCCTGCGATAGACGGCGTCCAGGCACCAGAAGCAGCCACCGGCCAGCACGAACGTCTGCGGTGTCGATGAAGTCATGCCCAGTACAACGCGTGACGCGCCAGAAGATTCCCGCCGCTCGCCCAGCGCGAACTCCTAGGATGTGGCCATGAGCACCGAACGCCCGTCCGACGCCCCGCCCACGCTCGAGGACGTGCTCGCCGCCGCGGACACTCTGTGGCCCTTCCCGTTGCAGGAGGACTGGGACGCGTCCGGGCTCGTCACGGGGCGGGCGGAGCAGCCGATCCGGCGGATCCACTTCGCGGTGGATCCCGTGGCCGCCGTGGTGGACGAGGCCGTCTCCAGGGACGCGGACCTGTTGCTGACCCACCACCCGCTGTTGCTGCGCGGGGTCACGTCGGTGGCCGCGCACATGTTCAAGGGCCGCGCGATCCACGACCTCATCGAGAACCGCTGCGCCCTGCTGTGTTGCCACACGAACGCGGACTCCGCGCGCCGGGGCGTGTCGGACGCGCTGATCGCGGCGTGCGGTGTCTCTCCCGACGACGCCGCTCCGCTCGTCCCGCACGACACGGACCCCCGCGTGGGGCTGGGTCGGGTGGGGACCCTGACCACGCCGGTGACGCTGCGCGAACTCGCGGACCGACTCGCGCAGCGGATCCCGCCCACGGCGCAGGGCCTGCGCGTGGCCGGCGATCCCGAGCGACCCGTGAGCACCGTGGCGGTGTGCGGGGGCTCCGGGGACTCCCTCTTCAACGAGGTCCGCGCCCACGGGGCGGACGTGTTCGTGACCGCGGACCTGCGCCACCACCCGGTCTCCGAAGCGCGGGAAGCCGCCCTGGGGCCCGGGGGATCGGGCACCCCTGCGCTGATCGACGCCGCCCACTCCGCGAGCGAGGCCCTGTGGTTGCCGTGGGCCGCCGAGGACCTGCGGCACGAACTCGAGCGGCGGGGATTCGCCGTGGAGACCTCCGTCAGCTCGCTGCGCACCGATCCGTGGGACTTCCGGATCGACACGCCCGGGACCTGAAGCACACGCGGACCTACCACCGCACTCAGCCAGCCGCACCCCAGGAGAACGCCATGACCTCGCCCCGCTCGGCCCTTCCCGCCCTGTTGGAACTCCAGTCCGTGGACTCCCGGTTGCTCACCGTGATGGCCCGGGCCAAGGAGTTGCAGACCTCCGAGCGGGTGGCTTCCCTCATGGCCCGGCGGACGCAAGCGATCGCGGCGGCCCGCGCCCTCGAGACCGCCCAGCAGGAGGCCGAGCGGGCGGTGGCCGAGGCGGAGCTGGAGGTCACCCGGATCCAGGACCGGATCGACAAGGACACCGAGCGGCTCAACCACGGCGGCTCCGCCAAGGACCTCATGGGCATCCAGCACGAGATCGACACCCTCACCGCGCAGCGCGGACGGGCCGAGGACGCGCAGTTGCAGGCCATGGACCACGCCGAGGAGGTCACCGCGGACCGGGACCGGAAGCTGCCCCTGTTGCGCGCCGCGGACGCCGAGGCCCGCGCGGCGGTGGCCGACCGGGACGCGGAGCTGTCCCGGCTCAAAGAGGAGCACGCGCGGCTGACCGCGGAGCGCTCCACGCGTGTATCGGAGTTCACTGATCCCGCCCTGCTGAACCGCTACGACGGCCTGCGCACCGCCCGCGGGGGAGGCCGGATCGCCGTCGCACGCTTCGAGAACGGAACGTGCGGGGCGTGCGGCACCCGGTTGAGCCCCGCCGACGCCGCGGCGCTGACGAATACTCCGGCGCAGACCGTGCCCCAGTGCCCCGAGTGTTCCGCGCTGCTCCTGGTGTGAGCCCGGGCTCGCGCGCATCCGGTCCTGAACTGCGCGGCCCGCTCCTCATCGGCCGCTCGCATTGACTCGGGTGCCCCGCGCCAGGGGTGCCAGGCGCTGAGCGTCGGGTGGCCCGGCGGCGCGGTAGGATCGACGGCGGACAGGTGGGCCGGGCGACCGCGCGGCGTCGTTGTGAAGGACGGCGTCTCGAGGAAAGTCCGGGCTCCGCAGAGCAGGACGGTGGGTAACACCCACTCGGGGTAACCCGCAGGACAGTGCCACAGAAAACAGACCGCCCGCCGCGAGCGGGTCAGGGTGAAAAGGTGGTGTAAGAGACCACCAGCGCGCCGGGTGACCGGCGCGGCTCGGTAAACCCCGTCCGGAGCAAGGCCATGCAGGGCGCGTTCGAGGGCTGCTCGCCCGAGCGTCCGGGTAGGCTGCTCGAGCCGTGCGGCAACGCACGGTCTAGATGGATGGTCGTCACCGCGGTGCGGGTAACCGCCCGCGGCACAGAACCCGGCTCACAGGCCCACCTGTCCCCTCTCTGGGGGGCATTCCCGTCCTGACTAGGGAAATGTCGAAAATGCACCGAGTCGATTTGGATGCACTGTGACTCATGTAGACTCAAACGCACTCAACGTAACATCTCCCACGCCCCGAGTATCCGATACAGTAGCCGTACTCTGACCCCCTAGGAGGACCCGTGGCGAAGAAGCCCAGCACCCCGAGCTCACCCTGACCGACCAGGAACGCACCGACCTGCTCACCGCCACTATCACCGAGCGGACGGCCAAGACTAAGGGCACGGCGATCGTGCTGCGCCGCGAACCACACACTGCGTGGACCCAGTACGGGCAGCTGCCGCCCGGCGTGTGGACTCGCATGTCCCGCAGCATGTTCTGGCTCGTGATCCACTTGTTCCTGATCTTGATCTCCCTGGGCCTGTGGCTCGTGATCTTGTTGCTCATGGCCCTGGTCCCGCGTGACGCGCACTTCCGCATCGACATCATGAGCATCACCCCCACCGGCGCGATCCAAACCGAGTCCGTGCGCGGCCCTGGCAAGGGTCGCAAGCTCACCCGCGAACTCGCCGCCATATAACCCTCAGGAGAGACCCTTTGAATCGACGCATTCCCGCACTTGTTCTGCCCGTTGCGCTCGCGGTGTTTGGCCTGACGGGGTGCGGCGGCGGTGACACACCAAGCGAGACGCCCACCCCGTCCGCCAGCAACACGAGCGCGTCCCCGAGTCCATCGAAACCAGCCGCAGCAACCCCTTCGGCGACTACCAGCAACGAGCCGACCGTATTCCCGGACCCGACCGAGTCGACCGCCCCTGCTGAAGCCGCACCGACTCAGGCCCCAGCAGCGGGTGCAGATGAGGTCCAGCAGTTTTTCCAAACCGGCGGGCAGTGCATCTCCGACGTGTGGAGCTCGTCTATGCCGCGCACGGACGCCCTGCAACAGAAAGTTGTTGACTACTGCGCCGCGAACCAGCTGGGGGACTGGGCGCACGGTGTGGACCCAATGGATCCGAAGAACTACGGCGGGCAGCAGGACGTCCCCGAGACGTCAGAGGCCGCACGAGCCGAGGAGATTGCGAAGTGTCAGGCCCTGGATATGAATACGGCGATGTCCGGTGATATCCAGTACTGCTATATGGAATATGGGATCACCCCGCCAGGCGCACCAGCTTATGACCCGGGAGCCACACCGGACGTGGCGGGGCCCCCGGCTCCGTAGCTCGCCCCGGGCATGACGAAAGTGCCCCCACACCATCGTGGTATGGGCACGATGTGTGGGGGCGGAGACCGATCAGGATGAGTGTCGAAGCGTCTACCCCCCTTAAGATCGGGCTAAGGTCCTGACATGAGCGATGAGATGCAGGGTCCAGAACTCGACTACGCCTTCCTGGCGGAGTACGCACGCGTTGAAGACGATGGGCTCACTGCGGTGGGTGCAAGCTACACACAAGTAGCTGTGGCCACCCTGCCCGTGACTTACACCATCTACGTCGCAGGACGGTTCAGGACGCCGCAGAATGCGGACCCGTTTTCGGTGGCAGTCACCTTCGACCCTGGGGATGACCAGAGCAGAGTCCAGCTCCAGACAACTATGGACCCCCAGCGCGAAGGACGCCCCTATGCCGGAAAAACGGGTGTCACCTTTGCAGTCGGCTTCCCAGTGCACCTGCCTAACCCCGGCCTGTATGAGGTGCGCATTGAGCTCAACGAAGTGATGGTCCGGCGGCTTGCGTTCAGTGTCAACAAAATTGGGGCAGCTGATCCATCGTGAAGTTGATCCTGTCACGGCACGCTCGCCAACGCGTTGCCGAGAGGTCAATTACCCTCGATGACATCTGGGACGTACTCACTGCCACGGACCGCATGAGCGTCCCGGGTGGCAGCGCTAAGGTTTGCTACATTGGGACGACAACCGCTGGGCGCCGCTTGAAAGTTTGCCTCAATGAGTACATTGAGGATGCCTCACCTGTCGATGGCCGACTTACAGTCGTCACAGTCCACTGGTACGATCGCTAAGGCAACCAGGAGAGTCCAATGAAGACCCCGCAGATCGAGTACGACACGTCGTTTGGAACGGCTTATGTGAAGCTGAACAACCGCGAAGTGCACTCAACCACAGAGTACGACGACGTGATTTTCGTTGACCGCGACGTGGACGGTCGTGTGGTAGGTGTCGAGCATATCGACCTGAACGGCCCCTTGCCGGTTTCCGATCTCGTCCGGGCGCTAAGGCTCGACAGCTCGGAGAGCCATGCGCTTGAAGAGGCGTCTAGGACTTTGGTTCAGCTGATGAGCTCCACGTCCATGTACAGCACAGATGGTTCCCTCCATATGAACCCCAATGCATGGCAGGCTGTGCCAGCTTGACATGAGAAAAGCGCCCCACACCGCGATGGTGTGGGGCGCTTCGTCTTGGGCGGGGTCAGGCCGCGGTGGAGCCCCCGCCGGGATTGCGGTCGAGCTGGGCGAGCTCAGCCTCGAGCTGCTCGACGTCGTCGGGCTCCGCACGCTCCGCGGTGGGGGTGAGCGGCTCGTCTGCCAGAGGAAGAGGCGGAGTGACCTGCGAGGTGGGGGCCACTGGCAGGATCGCCGCCGTAGCCTCCGAACCGATCACCCGCAGGTGATCGGACTTGAGCCACCCGGTGATCACCCCGGCCACTGACACCAGGGAGGTGGCCATCGGCACCGCGAACGGGCCGAGAACCGACAGCATCTCCGGGGTGACGGCCGCGAGGAACGTTGCGACGAACGTGAGCCCAAGGCCCACCACGAGCGGCCAGAACACCTTGGGTGAAACTGTGTCAGGGGCGGAGACGATCTTGGAGTCAGCAGCCATGTCAGGCTCCCTTCTGCGTGTCGTGTTCGGCGTCGGGAGCAGCACGAACAGCCGCGTCTTTGCCCTCGAGGATCTTGCGGAGTGCGGTGGTCTTCTCCGGTCCGTCAGGAAGTAGGCCGTCCAGCTCAATGGCCAGAGCGTGAAACTTCTGGGAGACCTGACGCAGGGGCGCGGACAGGTGGGAAAACTCGAAGTACCTCAGGATCTGTGCAACCATGTCGGGCTCCCTTCCGGATGTTGTTGCGGGTGTCGGTGACAAGCTGGTACGCGTCGGCACTGTCGTTGACCTTGGCGTTCTTGTACCCCCACACCGCGAGCGCGATGGTGGAGGGGCGGACGGCTTGGGCGATCGCACCGAGTAGCTGTTCGGCCTTCTTAGTGCGGAAGCGCCAGACCTGGCCGAAGGTCTGCTTCTTGCCGTTGATGTCGGTGAACTCGGCGTGCTGGACGCCGCTGCGGATCTCTTCGCGCACGATGCGGCGCAGGTCGGCCTCTGTGGCCATGTCGAACTAGTCCTTTCCTGTAGTGGTAGAGCCCTTGCCAGTGGTGGGCGAGCCTTGCCATGTGGTGTAGGTGAGCGGCGCGTACCGCTCCTTGATGTACGGTGCGGGGTCGATGGCGCCGAAGTACCCGTTGTCCCAGTTCGGGCTCGGGGGGATCAGGGACACGTGGACGTGGGGCCCGGTGGACGATCCGGTGTTGCCGGGCTAGCCGATGATCTGCCCCTTCTCAACCTTGTCCCCAGGGTTGAGGTTCGTGCGGGAAAGGTGCGCGACCCACCATCGCGAGTTGATGCCGTTGGCGGCGCAGGCCATGATCCCGCCGCCGGTGCGCGTGTCACCGGGCGCGGCCTTGATCTGGTACTCGCGGATCGCCCACTCACTGGGACCGCCCCACAGATTCCACGACCAGTCCGCGTGGCGGATCACGCCATATTCCGGGGCGAGGATCGCTGTCCCCACTGGTGCGCCGTAGTCGATGTCGCCGTGGCCGGCCCCGTAGTTGTAGATCGTGGCGTTGGCGTAGAACGTCTGCGTGATCGGGTACATCTCCGGTACGGGCCGCATGGCTCCGCTCACGTCACCACCTCCTGTCTGTCCTCGTGCGAGCCGGTCCAGGCGGGCGAGATCCCACCTGCCCGGGCACGTCGTCTGTGTGAACTGCTTGTGCGGGTACAGGGGGTGGTCGCCGTAGCGAGCGCGCAGCCAGGCGATGAGCCACGCGACTGTGGCGTAATCCGCGTCTGTGGCCTCCGGACGGCACTCAATCCCGATCGAGGTGAGGTTCGCGTCCCAGTCGCCCGCATGCACAGCTCTTCGATGGTCGTGGTGTCCATGGGGGGAACTCCTTTTGATGTCCCCCATTGTGACCCTAGTTCGATTCATAACGCCATCCCAAGGTTAAAACGTATCGTATCTGAATGCGTCTCAGCGATACTGAGTGACACATGTGCAGTTAGACTCAGGGCGTGACCACAGGAAGCAACTCACGGCCCGCGCCCGCACCTAACGCCTTCGCCCGAGCCGTCAACGCCGAGCTGCGCGCCATGGCCGGACGCCGCACATGGTCCCAGCGCCGACTCGCGCAGGAGGCCGACATACCGCAAAGCACCCTAGGACGAATGGTGTGGCTCGAGACCCGCCCGCTGACCGTCCATTACCTCAAGGTCGTGTGCGACGCCCTCGGGGTCGACCCCCTGAGTATCGTCGCCGCAGCGGAGCGCACCTTGCGCGAGCAAGCCAGCACTCAGCAGGACTACCGGCTCGCGGCCAAGACGGAGGGACAGCCCGACGTCAGCGAGGAGGACTACTTCTGATGTACGACCCGATGGACCATGCCGACCGTCTCGGGCTGACGGTACGGCACGCCCCCTCCCTCGGAACCCTCGGACTCTACGCACACGGGACGATCTGGCTGCGCGCTGGATTGTCTCGGCGCGTGGAGCGGTGCGTCCTCGCGCATGAGATCTCACATGCGATCCACGGGGATGAACCCACCAATGATCCTGCGCTGTACGCACGACGTGAGCAGCGCGCCGACCGGGAGGCCGCGAGCTGGCCGCTCAGCAAGCACGACTTGAGACGGTGCGCTGCGGTCACCGACGACCTCGGCGCGTGGGCGCTCGAGCTCGACGTCACCGGCTGGATCCTCACCGCACGGCTACATGACCTTGAGAGGCAGGCGAGCTGACATGGCGTTCATCCGGGACCGCTGGCACGTCACGAATCCGGCGACAGGCCGGAAGAAGAAGAGCGACCGGTACGGGACGGGCTTGCGATGGCAGGTGGAGTACGTCAATGGCGACGGCGCGGTGCGCCGGCGGAGCTTCGCGTACCGCGAGCTCGCGGACGAGTTCTGCACCGAAGTGAAGGCCGAGCAGCACCGCGGCGTGTACCGACGCGGCACGGGCCCGGAAACGTTTGAGGACGTCGCACAGCAGTGGCTCGAGGCGCAGATCCACCTGCGGGAATCCTCCCGTGACGGCGCCCGCATGCGCCTCACCCGCACCGTGTTCCCCTCCCTCGGGAGTCGACCGGTCACCCTGATCACCCAGGCCGATGTCCACTCGGCTGTGGCCTTATGGTCGCTGGACTACGCGCCTTCCACCGAGAAGGTGGTGCCCCTCTCTGACGAGACCGTGGGCCAAGTGGCCGCAGTCATGCCCCCTCACCTCGAGGCGCTGGTGCGGCTGATCGCCGCGACAGGGCTGCGCAGCGGGGAAGCGCGGGGCCTGACTGGGGGCCGGGTGCACGAGACGCACATCGTGGTCGACCGTCAGATCATCCGGCTCGAGGGCGGCGAGCCGGTGTGGGGTCCACCCAAGACCACGACGTCGCGGCGCAAGGTGTCGATCGGCCCGATGGTGTACGCCATGCTCACCGAACACCGCAAGCTGTTCAAGTCAGGGGCGGACGGGCTGGTGTTCCGCACAGCGACCGGCAAGCCGCTGATGCGCTCGGCCATGTCCCGGGCATGGCGCACGGCGCGAGACAAGGTCCCCCTGGCCGGGTCAGGGTGGCACCAGCTGCGGCACTACCACGCGTCGAAGCTGATCGCCGCGGGCCTGTCCCCGGTGGCCGTGGCCCACCGCCTCGGGCACAAGGATGCGACGGAGACGCTGCAGACGTACGCCCATCTGTGGCCGGCGGAGGACCAGGTCATGGCCGCGCAAGGGGACTCGATCGTCGCCCCGGTGATGGGCGGGAACGTGCGCGCTCTGCGCAGCAGTTGAGGCCGTCACGCCCCGTACACGCCCCGCAGACATGTTCCCCTGGTCAGAGTCTTGCAATACAGATCCCGGCTCACAGGCCCACCTGTCCC
>NZ_DDIY01000005.1:95432-161423 GCF_002338785.1 Kocuria sp. UBA1838
GCTCACAGGCCCACCTGTCCCTCTACACTCGTGGGGTGCTGATTCTGCTGCCTCCCTCCGAGTCCAAGACCGCGCCCGCGACCGGGAATCCCGTCATGCCCGCCGAACTCAGCTTCCCCGAGCTCTCACGTGATCGCGCAGTGTTGGCAGAGCACCTCGCCGAGGTCAGCGAACGCCCGGACGCCCTAGAGATCCTGGGTGTGGGGCCGTCGCTCGCGGACGACGTCGCCCGCAACCGTGAACTCGCGACCGCACCTGCCGCGCTCGCCCCCGACGTCTATGCGGGGGTGCTCTACGACGCGCTGGATGTCAGCTCCCTCGCCCCCGAGGCCCGCGAGGTCGCCGATGCGTCGCTGCTCGTGATCTCCGCACTGTGGGGCGCGGTGCGACCCACCGACCGCATTCCCGCCTACCGCCTGAGTATGGGGACCGCGCTGCCGGACACCGGCAAGCTCGGTGCGTGGTGGAAACCGCGATTGACCCCGGTGCTGAACGCGCTCGCCGCCGACGGCGTGATCGTGGACTGTCGCTCGGCGGCCTACGCCGCGGCGTGGAAACCTCCCGCCGCGCGGACCGTTACGGTACGGGTCGAGCAGCTCAAGCCGGACGGGAGCCGGTCCGTGGTGTCACATCACGCCAAACACACGCGGGGACTCGTGGCCCGTGCGCTGTGCGAGATCGGGGGAGCGGGGCGTCCGCTGGACACCGTGGGGCAGGTGAGCGCGGCGCTGGCCGAGAGGTTCACGGTGGAACTGACCGAACCCACGACCCGCAAGGCGGGCACGCTCACGATCGTGTTGGATCCGCAGTAACCAAGCCGCGCTAAGCCACGGGCAGCAACCGGCTCGCCTGACGAGGGCGCTGAGACGGGGCCTGCCGCCACGGCGCGTCCGTGATGCGGGATCCCCTCAGCGGGTCAGTGCCCGAACGGGTCCTCGTCCACACCGGGCAGCCACGTCGAATCCGTGCCCCACTGTTCCGCGGAGATGGCCTTGCGGGCCTTCTTGGACCACTTGCGGTTGAGCCGGTCCACGTACAGCTTCCCGTCCAGGTGGTCGTACTCGTGCTGCATGACCCGGGCGAACCAGCCGTTGGCCTCGAACGCTACGAGGTCCCCGTTCTCGTCCTGCCCGGCGATCCGCACCCAGTCCGCCCGCTTGAGGGGCCAGGACTGGCCGGGCACCGAGAGGCATCCCTCGGCCTCGTCGTCCGGGTCCGGGGCGGTCTCGGAGATCCGCCCGGTGCTCAGGACGGGGTTCACGAGCGTGCCGCGCGGGGGCACACCGTCCTCGTTCTCGAAGATGTAGGTGAAGATCCGCAGCCCCACCCCGATCTGCGGCGCCGCCAGACCCACGCCGTGGGACGCGTCCATGGTCTCATGCATGTCCGCCACGAGCTCGCGCAGGGCGTCGTCGAAGGTGGTCACCCGGGCCGCGGGGCGATGCAGCACGGGGTTACCGGAGATCACAATGGGACGGACGGTCATGCGGAGAGCACCTCGGGATTCACGGGTGGACGTCATATGTGGGCGTGGTCCCTGGACCCACGCCGCGCGGCCGCGCGGAGGGCGGGCGGACGGAGGACAATATATCGTGTCCCTGACCATCAGTAATGTGTGTATCGTCGCCGGGGGCCGTGCACACAACCGGCTCAGGCGCCGGATCCCGCGCCGTTCCCGGTCCGCACAGCCAGCGGGCGTCCCATCCGTTCACGTCAGTTCTGCGCAGGAGGTCACATCGAGTGAGGGTCGCGTCCCTACCCCACGGTCACGTGTACGTCGAGCACCTCAGTGACCCCGGCGCCGTGCAGCCCGTCCACCGGTTGCCGGACCCCGCGCCCGCACACCCGGTCCCCGGAGCTCCGTGGTGGCCCCTCGTGATGCTGAGCGAGGCCTGGATCCGGCGGCACGCACACGAGTTCGACATCTACCACCTGCACTTCGGGTTCGACCAGACCTCACCCGCGGAGCTGCGACGGATCGTGGACACCCTGCACGAGCTGGGCAAACCGTTCGTCTACACGGTGCACGATTTGCGCAACCCCCACCAGACGGACCCCGCTGCCCAGGACGCCGCCCTGGACGTGCTGATCCCGGCCGCCGACGAACTGATTACCCTGACCGACGGCGCCGCACGCGTGATCGAGCGGTGCTGGGGCCGCCGGGCCACGGTCATCCCGCACCCGCACCTGCTCCCGCTAGACCGGTGGCGCGATCACGCGCCCGTGGGATCCGTACCCGTGGTGGGACTCAACCTCAAGAGCATGCGGGCGAACATGAACCCCCTGCCGGTGGCCCGCGTGCTGCTCGAATGCGCGTCCCGCGGGGAGATCCGGTTGCAGCTCGACGTCCACACAGACGTGGTCACCCGGGGCACCCCGCACCACGACCCCGTGGTGAGTCACCTACTGGAGACCGCGCGTCGGACACTCAACGTTCAGGTCAACGTCCACGAGTTCTACACCGACGAGCAGTTGTGGGAGTACCTGCGCGGGCTCGATCTCTCGGTGCTCGCGTACCGCTTCGGCACCCATTCCGGGTGGCTCGAACTGTGCTACGACCTGGGCACCCATGTCCTGGCGCCGTCCGTGGGGTTCTACCACGAGCAGCATCCGGGTGTGCTGCGCTTCGACTGGGACCGGGACGGTCAGCCGGACGCCGATCAGATCCGGGAAGCGCTCGCGGGTCTGCGCGGGAACGCGCCCTGGCAGGCGAGCGCCTTGGAACGCACCCAACAACGACGTCGCATCGCCGCAGCCCACGCCGAGGTCTACCGCCGCGCCGTCGTGGTCCGGGAGGCCGGGAAAGGGGACGCCGCATGAAGGTGGCACTGCTCGCGCATGACCGGTTCCCGATCGCCCCGCCGTTCTCCGGGGGTCTCGAGTCCTTCACATGGCACCTGGCCCGCGGGCTCAAGTGCCGCGGGATGGAGGTGGTGGTCTTCGCTGCGCCGGGTTCCGACCCCGAGCTCGGGATCGAGGAACTGGACGTGGAACCGCTCGTGCTCAGCGAGGAGGCGCGCAACGACGTCGCCATGCCACCGGAGGCGCAGGTGCGGGAGACCTTCTCGTACCTGCAGGTCATGCGGGCCTTCGCGCGCCGCCCGGACATCGACGTGGTGCACAACAATTCGCTGCACTTCCTGCCCATCGTGATGTCCCCGGCCATCCCGCAACCCCTGTTGACCACCCTTCACACCCCGGCCACCCCGTGGCTCGAACCCGCGCTGCGTCTCACGCCCACGGCACCCACGGTGGCCGTGAGCGATTCGGTGGCCCAGATGTGGAGCAAGGTCACGCCCGCCCGCGTGATCCGCAACGGCGTGGACCCGCACGAGTGGCGACCGGGACCCGGCGGGGATGCCCTCGTGTGGTCCGGGCGCGTGGTCCCGGAGAAGGCCCCGCACATCGCGGCGCTGATCGCGAGCAAGGCCGGGTGGAAACTGCGGATCGCCGGGCCCATCGCGGATCGGCACTACTTCGAGGCGCGGCTGAAGCCGTTGCTCAACGGGGACATCACCTACGTGGGTCACCTGGACACGCAGCAGCTGCGCACCCTGGTGGGCAATAGCGCCGCGAGCCTCGTGACGCCCGCATGGGAGGAGCCCTACGGCCTCGTGGCCGCGGAGGCCATGGCGTGTGGCACGCCCGTGCTCGCGGTGGCCCGCGGCGGCCTGAGCGAGATCGTGCGCGATCCCGGTGGGCACACGTCCCAGCCCGGGGCGAGCGAGGTGGAGACGGTGGCGTCCGCGGTCGCGGAGCTGCCCCGCGTGGTGGCCCTGGACCGCACCAGGGTGCGCCACTACGCGCTCGAGCACTGTTCCCTCAACGTCACCGTGGACGCCTACGCCGCGCTCTACCGGGAACTGGTGAGCGCGTGATTGGGTACTACATCCACCACCAGGGCCTGGGCCACCGCAACCGGGCCACCCAGATCGCCCGGGAACTCACGGTGCCCGTGACGGGGTTCAGTTCCCTGGAGCGCCCGGAGGCGTGGCCCGGCGAGTGGGTCCAGCTGCCCCCGGATGTCGCCCAGGACCCCGTGGACCCCACCGCCAACGACGTGCTGCACTGGGCGCCTCTCGAGCATCCCGGGTACCGGGAACGCATGGGTCTCATGGCGCAGCGCCTGCGCTCGGATGTGGAACTCATGGTCACGGACACCTCCGCGGAGGTCACCCTGCTCGCGCGTCTGATGGGTGTGCCCACCGTGGTCATGGCCATGCGGGGGGATCGCACCGACCGCACCCACCGTGCGGCGTACGACGCCGCGACCGCTCTGATCGCGCCGTGGTCCCGGGAGACCGCGGAGACCTATTGGCCCGAGGAATGGACCCGTAAGACCACGTTCACGGGGGCCATCTCCCGCTTCGACGTCCCCGTGCGGGTGCCGGGATCCTCCGCCGAGCACGTTCCCGGCGCGTACTCTTCCGGCGAGCCAGCTCCCGGTGAGCGCACCGCGACGCGAGGTGCGAGCGGGAGCGGCGCGAGCGACGTCGGCGGCCAACGCGTCCTGGTGGTCTGGGGCCGCGGCGGGACCGACGTGGGGGACACCGAGATCGAGGCGGCTCGCGCGGCGACCCCCGGGTGGTCGTGGACCGTGCGCTCGCCGGAGAACCCCTCCCCGGACCTGTGGCGCGAACTGCACGAGGCGGACGTCGTCGTCTCCCACGGGGGCAACAACGCCGTGGCGGAGCTGTCCGCGGCGCACTCGCGCGCCGTCGTCGTCGCCCAGCCGCGACCGCACGACGAGCAAGCCGCCACGGCCGCCGCGCTCGAGCGCGGGGGAATCTGCGTGGGCCTGCAGCACTGGCCCGACGCCGCCGCGTGGCCCCGGTTGCTCGCACGTGCCCGGCAACTCGGCGGCTCCCGCTGGGACGCGTGGCGCCATGGCGACGGCGCATACCGTGCGGCGCGCGCGCTCGAGGACCTGCTGCACGGGGTCACGTCGTGACGGCCGCTGCCCTGATCACGATCGTGAGCGGACGGCACACCCACCTGCGGCGGCAACGGGACTGGGTGGCCGCGCAGAACGAACCACCGATCACCCATGTGGTCGTGAGCATGGGCGATCCCGGGATCCGCGGAGTGCTCGAGCAACGGCCGGAACTGCCCACCGACCTCGTGGAACTGCCGCCGGCCGTCGAACTGCCATTGGCCGCCGCGCGCAATGCCGGCGTGGCACGCGCGGAGCAGCTGGGCGCGGACACCGTGGTGCTACTGGACGTGGACTGCCTTCCCCACCGTGACCTGATGGCCGATTACACGCGCGCCCTCGAGCGGCTCGCAGACCAGCGCGCCGTGGTGAGCGGGCGCGTGCAGTACCTCTCGGAGGGAATGACCGAGGCCGATTACACGCCCGAGGGCGTCGCCCGCGCGGGACGGGATCATGCCGCCCGCGTGCTGCCGGAGCCCGGGGAACTGGTCGAGGGCGACCCCCGGATGCTGTGGTCGCTGACGATGGCGACCACGGTACGGACGTGGCACGCGGCGGCCGGATTCGACGAGCGCTACGTGGGCTACGGGGGCGAGGACACGGATTTCGGTCAACGCCTGGCCGCGAGCGGGGGGAGCCTGTGGTGGCTCGGCGGAGCCGCCGCGTACCACCAGTACCACCCGACCCAGTCACCGCCCGTCCAGCACGCCGCAGCGATCGCCCGCAACGCCAACCTCTTCCGCCGTACGTGGGGGTTCGACCCCATGGAGGGGTGGCTGCGGGAACTCGGCAACTTGGGGGTCTTGACACGCGCGGGGGAGGACTGGCAGGTCTTCGAACAGGGTTCGACCGATGATGCGTGAGCATACGATTATGCTCGGGGTGTGAGTTCCGAACGCCCTGTCATCACCCTGGCCCTGATCAACGACTATCCCGTGGTCCTCCAGGGTGTGGCGAGTATGCTGCAGGGTCATCCGCGCCTGCGGGTCGTGGAACTCGATTCCGGATGTCTGCCGCACACGGACGCGGACGTGGTGCTCTATGACGCGTTCGCTGCGAAGGACCGTGGCACCCATGACGTGATGCGCTTACTGGATGACCCCCACTGCCTCAAGGTCGTGATGTACACGTGGCACGTGCGCGCCGAGCACGTTGACGAAGCACTCGATCTGGGCATACACGGTTATCTCTCCAAGGAGCTCACCGGGGACGAACTCGCGGACGCCCTCGTGCGCGTGCACGAGGGGGAGCGCGTGGTGGCCCCCGAACCAGTGCGGGAGGACATCACCTTGCCGGACTGGCCCGGCCGGCCCGAGGGGCTCTCCGCGCGTGAGGCGGAGGTGATCGCGCTGATCACGCAGGGGTTCACCAATGACGAAATCGCCCGGCACTGCTACCTCAGCATCAACTCGGTGAAGTCCTACATCCGTTCCGCCTACCGCAAGATGGGCGTGCAGCGACGCAGTCAGGCCGTGTTGTGGGGCGTCCAGCACGGGATGGATCCCACGGGTCAGCAGCAGCGCACAACCGCGGTCTGACCCGCAGCGTCATCCGGGACCGACCAGCGGTTTCATCCTCCCGGGTGGGCGACAGCCCGGGGTACGGCGGGGCACAATGGACACATGACCGAAGACAAGTACGCAGCAGCCAGGAAAGCACGGGAACTCGCCGGTGAAGAGGGCGGTTTCCCCGAGCAGGAACAGACCCCGCCCGGCCTGTCCACGGACATGCAGCCCTTCCCGGACCACGGTGAGGAGAACTGGGTGGGCCGCGGTCGCCTCGAGGGTCTCAAGGCCCTCGTGACCGGTGGCGACTCCGGCATCGGCCGCGCGGTGGCCATCGCATTCGCCCGTGAGGGCGCGGACGTGGCCATCAACTACCTCTCGGACGAGGAATCGGACGCGCAGGACACCAAGCAGTGGATCGAGAAGGCCGGTCGCAAGGCCGTCCTGCTGCCCGCGGACCTGCGCGAGGAAGCCACCGCCCGTCAGGTCGTGGACGACGCCGCCCAGCAGCTCGGCGGCCTGGACATCCTCGTCAATAACGCGGGCTTCCAGTGGGCCCGCCGTGACGGCGGTCTGCAGGGTCTGAAGACCGAGGAGATGGACCGCGTCTTCAAGACCAACCTGTACGCCCTGTTCTGGGTCTCCCAGCAGGCGCTGCAGTACCTGAAGAGTGGTTCCTCGATCATCAACGTGAGCTCCATCCAGGCCTACGACCCGTCCGAGAACTTGATCGACTACGCCTCCACCAAGGCCGCGATCAACAACTTCACGGTCAACCTGGCCAGCGAGCTGGGGGAGAAGGGGATCCGCGTCAACGCCGTGGCCCCCGGACCCATCTGGACCCCGCTGCAGCCCGCGACCAAGGCCGGCGAGAGCATGCCTCAGTTCGGGTCGGACACCCCGCTCGGCCGCGCGGGACAGCCCTCCGAGATGGCCGGGGCGTTCGTGTTCCTGGCCAGCCCGGCGGAGGCGTCCTACGTCTCCGGCACGGTGATCGGTGTGACCGGCGGCAAGCCCGTCTTCTAGGCCACCTTCGAGAGCCACGACAGACAAGTGCACATGACACCACCGTGGGCGGGACGCGATACGCGGCCCGCCCATTGGTGTGTCACGGGCACGTGATGTGAAACCCGGGAGCCTCGTGACGAATCCTTCCGCCATGCACCGCAGACTTGGCCTGACGGACGCCGTGACCATCGGGCTCGGTTCCATGATCGGCGCCGGCATTTTCGTGGTGTTCGCCCCCGCTGCGGCCTCCGCGGGCGCCTGGTTGCCGCTGGCCCTCGTGCTGGCCGCGGTCGTCGCACTGTGCAACGCACTGTCCTCGGCCCAGCTGGCCGCCCAGTACCCCGTGGCCGGCGGTAGTTACGTCTACGGTCGCGAGCGCCTCGGCCCCTGGCCGGGGTTCCTCGCCGGGTGGTGTTTCCTCACCGGTAAGACCGCGAGCTGCGCGGCCATGGCCATGACGTTCGCCGCCTACGTGGTCCCCGAGCCCTGCCAACGGCCCGTCGCTGCTCTCGCGGTGCTCGGTGTGGTCGCGGTCAACTGCTTCGGCGTGACGCGCACTGCTTCGGCCACCAAGGTGCTCGTGGGTATCGTGCTCGCGGGCCTGGCCGTGGTCATCGTGGCCGGGCTCTTCGCCGGGTCCGGCCCCGCCGCATCAACCTTCGGTGCGGCACCGCCGGGCGGGGCGTACGGCGTCCTGCAGGCCGGGGGACTCCTGTTCTTCGCTTTCGCCGGGTACGCACGCATCGCCACCATGGGGGAGGAAGTGCGCGATCCCGCCCGGATCATCCCCCGGGCCATCGTCATCTCCCTGAGCGCGGTCCTCGTGATCTACGGCGTACTTGCGGTGCTCTCGCTGCACGTCCTCGGTCCCGAGGCCCTGTCCCGTACGACGACGCCGCTCGCGGACCTCGCCGCGGCCGCCGACTGGCCGTGGACCACGGTTGTGGTCACGATTGCGGCCGCTGCCGCCACGCTCGGGGCGCTGCTGGGGCTCACGGCGGGGATCGGTCGGACCGGCCTGGCCATGGCCCGCACGGCGGATCTGCCCGCGCCCCTCGCCGTGCTCGACGAGCGCCACGGCGTCCCGCGCCGCATCGAAATCGTGGTGGCAGCGGTGGTCGTGATCGCGGTGTTCACCATGGACGTGCGCGGGGTGGTGGGCTTCTCGTCGTTCGGGGTGCTGCTGTACTACCTCGTGGCCAACCTCAGTGCGCTCACGCAGACCGGACCGCATCGCCGCTACCCGCGCGCGGTGTCCGTCCTGGGCACGGTGCTGTGCGTGGTCCTCGTGGTCACGCTCCCGATCGCGTCCGTGGCGGGCGGCGTCCTCGTGCTGGCGCTGGGCATCGTGTACCGAGGGATTAGGGTGCGACGGCGCTGACCCGGCTGGCGAGGGCGCGTCACGCCATGCTGCACAGCCGTCGCGAACCACGCCGCCGGGCGCTGCCGCTGCATGCCGCCGCCGCGCGCGCCGTCGTCCGGCACGGGGCGCACCGGCGAGCCGGACGACCGCGGTTCGTTCAGCGCTCGTTGTTGCGCTGTGCGGCCTTGCTGCCGAGCGTGCTCAGGGCGTTGACCACGCGGGATCCCAAGCGCTGCTTGGCGGTGGCCCCCACCACGAGATCCGTCTGCTGGGGGGACGCGGACGGGAGCACCCGGTTCACCACGCCCAACGCGCGAATCGTGAGCCCGGGGGCGATACCCCGGACTCGCTGGGCGACCTTGGGCAACCACCCCAGCAGCACGATCGGGCGTCCCGCGAGAACGCCGTCCACGATCAAGCGGGCCGCGCGGTCGGCGTTCATGGACAACACCGGCAGGGACGCGGACGGCGCGAACCACGCGTACTCGTTCTGCGACTCGCCCGTGAAGTAGGCGCGCTCGTGCGATCCCGTGCGCATGAGGCCGGGGTCGATGCTCGTGGCGGTGACGCCGGTTCCCGACAGGGACGCCGCGAGACCCTCGCTGAACCCCACCGCGCCGAACTTGGCCGTGCAGTACGGCAACAGGTGCGGCACGGAGACCAGTCCGCCCACGGACGCGATCGTGCCGATCCGGCCGCGGCCACGCTCGCGCATCCCGGGCAACACCGCGAGCGCGGTGTGCACGGGACCCATGGTCATGGTGGTCACGGCGTCCCGAAACTGCTCCACCGTGACACCCTCCACCGAGCCCACCTGGATGATCCCGGCGACCGTGATGAGCACGTCCACCGGTCCCAGATCGCGCTCCACGTCCCGCACCAAGGCCTCGACCTGGTCCGCCTCGGCGACGTCGCACACGTAGTCGTGCACCGTGCCGAACGGGGACAGCATCTCGCGCGCGCGGGCCAGCTCGGCGGCGTCGCGAGCGCACACGGCGACATCGAAATCACGCGAGAGAAGTTCCTTGGCCACGAGCAGCCCCAGTCCACGGGAGGCTCCGGCCACGAGGGCAACCTGATGCGATGCGGTCATACGGGACACGCTACGCGGTGCGCCGCCCAGGTTCGACCCCCCCTGCAGGGGTGGTGCCCGGGCGGGGTGATCATGCTTTACTGGGTGAATGCGAGCACTCACATGGCAAGGACTTGGCGACGTCCGGGTCGAAAACGTCCCCGATCCCGTTCTGCAGGATCCCACCGACGCCATCGTGCGGGTCACGTCCACCGCGATCTGCGGTTCGGACCTGCACCTCTACGGCGTGCTGGGCCCGTACCTGCAGAAGGACTACGTGATGGGTCACGAGTTCATGGGCATCGTGGAAGAAGTGGGACCGGAGGTCAGCAACCTCGCACCCGGTGACCGCGTGGTCGTCCCGTTCGTGATCGCGTGCGGTCACTGCTGGATGTGCGACCGCGGGCTGTACGCCGCGTGCGAGACCACCCAGGTCCGCGAGATGGGAACGGGCGCCGCGCTGTTCGGTTTCTCCTCCCTCTACGGGTCGGTCCCCGGGGGCCAGGCGGAAATGGTGCGCGTCCCGCACGCGGACTTCGGCCCCGTGAAACTGCCCAAGGACTTCGACGACGAGCGTTTCCTCTACCTCAGCGACATCCTGCCCACCGCGTGGCAGGGCGTGAAGTACGCGAACGTGGGGGAGGAGGACACCCTCGCGGTGCTGGGCCTCGGACCCGTGGGCCAGCTCGCGGTGCGTTCGGCCAAGCTGCAGGGCGTCAAGCGGATCATCGCCGTGGACCGTGTGGACGAGCGCCTCGCCCTGGCCAAGAGCTGGGGGATCGAGACCGTGGACATGCGTGAGGTGGACGAGGTCTCCGACACGCTCGTCGACATGACGGATGGGCGCGGCCCCGACGGCGTCCTGGATGCCGTGGGCATGGAAGCGCACGGCAACCCCATTGCGGAGAAGATCGTCGCCGGTGCGGCGCGACTGCCCAAGCCGCTCGGGCGCAAGGCCATCGAGACGGCCGGTATCGACCGGTTGGACGCGTTGCACACCGCGATCCACAGCGTGCGCCGCGCGGGCACGGTCTCGGTGTCGGGCGTGTACGGCGGAATGGCGGATCCCATGCCCATGATGGAGATGTTCGACAAGGGCATCAGCATGCGCATGGGCCAGTGCCACGTGCGCCACTGGACCGATGAGCTGCTGGAGATCGCGAGCCGCCCGGACGACGTCCTCGGCCTCGAGTCACTGGCCACCCACCACGTGTCCTTGGAGGACGCACCGGAGATGTACAAGATCTTCCAGGAGAAGAAGGACGGCTGCATCAAGGTGGTCCTCAAGCCATGACCCTGTGCACACCACGATCATGCTCATGGGAAGAGGAGCCGGTCGCCCTTGACTGACGTACTGCTTCGAGTAGCCACTGCACCCCGCCGTGGGGTCGATCGTCTCATCCGCGGATACCAGCGCCACCTCTCACCGCGTAAAGGATTCACGTGCGCGCATCTCGTGGCACGGGGCGGGCAGTCCTGCTCCGCGGCGGTGCGCGGCATCATTGCGCAGTACGGCGTGATCCGAGGGATCATCCCCACGATGCTCCGTTTCGCGGCCTGCTACCGGGCGGCACTCATGCTCGGTCCCGCGGGCCGCGGCGACGTGAGTGGAGTCTGCTGCTGCGGGCCCATCCCCATTCCGTTCCGGTTCTAAGCAAGATCGAGGAAGCCCCTCCCACCTCGCGGCGCGCTCGGAGGTAGGAGGGGCTTCGTGGTGCCCGCCAGTTACGTTGTGAGTACCCCCGATCGCCGGGCGTTTGGTGCTCGACCGGGTATGGCTTGTCTGCCCAGCCATCCATGGTCCGGGGGGGGTGTTGCCGCCCGGTCGAGAGACACGCGTTGACCTCTCATAGGGACACGGCAGCTTCTCTGAGGTCTCTTCGTAACGTGGGTGCCGGCATCGGGTCTCAAGACTGCGACCAGCAGTGATGCGTTCAACGAGGACGACATCATGAACGCCAGATTCGCGGCCGTAATCGGCCTGGACGTGGGGAAGACCGGGCATCATGCCTGCGCGCTGGACCCCGACGGGGAACAGGATCTTCGACAAGCCCCTCCCGCAGGACGAGGCCAGCTGCGCGACCTCTTCACATACCTGCGGGAGCACGGCGACGTGCTGATGGAGCCCATCACCATCGGAGCCCTGCCCATCGCAGTCGCTCGCAACGTCGGCTGCGCGGTGGCCTACCTACCCGGGTTGGCGATGCGAAAGGCCGCGGACCTCGCCCACGAGACCACCCGGGCACTGAACCGGATCCGGTCTCTGCCCACACAGATCCATCCCGCTGACCCGGAGGTGCTGGTCGATCGGATCTTCACGGCGTTCAGCGAGCAGACCGTGGTCGTTCCAGCGACCGCGGCCGTGGAGTTGGTGATCCCGAGGGTGGCCGGGCAGGTCAAGGAGCTGAAGGAACAACGCGCGACCGTAGCCCGGGAGGTCGAGGCTATGCTGGAGGACTTCTCTCTCGCCGGGGTCTTGATGAGCATGCCGGGGATCGGCATCAAGACCCCGCCCAGATCCTCCTGGCCATCGGCGATGGCTCCGCATTCGAGACCGCAGGCCATCTCGCAGCCTACGCCGGCGTCGCGCCGGTCACGCGAAGATCAGGGACCTCGATCAGGAGCGAGTTCCCCGCCTGATCCGGCAACAAACGCCTGAAGAACGCGCTGTCCTACTCCGCGTGGGTCGCCTCGGACTCAGATCCGATCTCCAAGGCCTACTACGACCGGAAGCGCGCCGAGAGAAACCGACACCACGCCGCCGTCATCTGCCTCGCCCGCCGCCGCTGCAACGTCATCTACGCGATGCTCCGCAATGGCACCTACCCCCAGCCCCGAACCAACCACCCTCGCGGTTTGACTCAGAACATAGGAGCACCCCCGGCTGTGCTTTTACTGAGTTAGAACAGATATTCGCGCGCCAAGCTGCTTTTCCTCCACCGTGCATTTGGACGGCGGGCGCGGGCGGTCGGGGTGGCGGGGATGGCCGCAGCGGTGGGAGTGGTCAGGCCGGACGGGCCGCTGGGAAGCGGGCGGTCGAGGTCATGCAGGACTGACCCGCCAACGAGAACGAGGTGCGAACCCCGACCGGTACACCGATCGATGTTCGCACCTCGTGCATGGGGTGAGCGACGGGGGTTGAACCCGCGACCTCCTGGACCACAACCAGGCGCTCTGCCGACTGAGCTACGCCCACCATTGAACCCGTGGAAGAACCGTTCGATCCCTCCGGGCAACGACGACCACTATAGCGCACGCCCGGGCGGATTCCCGCATCGAGCGCCTGAACGCGTCAGGTCCCGGTCAGGAACCCGAGCGGGTCGGGGAGGCCTTGATGAGCGCGGCGATCTTGCGGGCGTCGTCGGAGGTGGGGCCGGGATCGCCGGGGAAGAGGATGTGGCGGTAGTATCGCAGCTCGTCGATCGAGTCCTCGATGTCGCCGAGCGCACGGTGATTGCCCGTCTTCTCGGGCGCCTGGAAGTACGCGCGCGGGTACCAGCGCCGCGCGAGCTCCTTGATCGTGGAGACGTCGATGACCCGGTAGTGCAGGTGATCCACGAGTTGCGGCATGTCCCGCGTGAGGAACGTCTTGTCCGTCCCCACGGAGTTACCACCCAGCGGCGCCTTGCCCGGTTCGGGGACCCATTTGCGGATGTAGTCCAGCACCGCGTCCTGCGCCTGCGCCATGTCCATGCCGTTCTCGAGCTCCGGCAGCAGCCCGGATGTCTCGTGCATGTTCCGCACGAAAGAAGACATCTGATCCAGCGCGGCCTGCGGGGGTTTGATGACCACGTCCACGCCACTGCCCAGCACGTTGAGCTCGTCGTCGGTCACGAGCGCGGCCACCTCGATCAACGCGTCATCGGACAGGGACAGCCCCGTCATCTCGCAGTCGATCCACACTATTCTCCGGTTTGCAGTCGTCACGCCCTCCAATCTATCGCGTCGTGCGGGCACCCCCGCGACGCCGCCTCGCCCCGGGCATCCGGTTGGCGTACGACGTCGCACGGTAGGATCACCCCGACGCCGCCCCCGCGCACCGCGCGCCGCGGCGGACGATTCCCAGACCCCTCATCTGCGGCCACCGCGGAAGCACCGGGAGGCCCGTAGTGCGCATCACGTCCAGGACGGAACGTCACTCGACGCTCCCCGGAACCGGACGGGACGCAGCCCCGGGACGGGACGCGACGTCCTCGGTGTCATTGACCCGCACCGTGGTGATGGGCTCGCTGGGCTCGCTCATGCTACTGTTCGGCTCCCTGGGCGTGGGATGGCTCGCGAGCGTGTCCTCGCTGCGGCGCATCCCGCTGATCATGTGGATGCGCTTCGAGACCGTGGGCGTGGTGGTCTCGGTCGTGATGCTCGCCCTCGGAGCCATGCTCCTGGTGCGGCAGTGGCTGCGCCTGGGCCAGAAACTCAGACCGTGGGGACCGGAGAGCGCCCGCTGGGTGCTGATCTCGATCGCGGCGTGGGCGGCGCCCATGCTCGTGAGCATCCCGTTGTTCAGTCGGGATGTGTACTCGTACATCGGGCAGGGCCGCGTGATAGCGAACGGGTTGAACCCGTACGAGTCCGGGGTCTCCACGATCGACAACTTCTTCCAACTGGGCGCGGACCAGTTATGGGCGGAATCCCCGCCCCCGTACGGCCCGGTGTTCCTGTGGCTCGAACAGCTCGTGGTCCTCGTGACCGGTGCGGACCCGGACGCCTCCGTGCTGCTGTTTCGGGCCTTGTGCGTGGTGTCCGTGATCGCGTGCATGTGGGTCATCCCGCGCCTGGCCCGGCTGCACGGCGTCAATCCGCGGCGGGCCATGTGGCTAACGGTGGCCAATCCGCTGTTCCTCACGAACTTCGTGGTAGCCGCCCACAACGACGCGATCATGCTGGCCCTGGCCCTGATCGGGACCTACGTGGCGGCAATGCACCGCAACTGGAAGGGTGGGATCGCGGGCACGACCCTCGTGACCCTGTCTGTGGCGATCAAGCCCATCACACTGATCTTCCTGCCGTTCGTGGGCCTGCTCTGGGCCGGGCGCGGTGCGTCATGGCCGCGCCGGTTCGCGATCTGGGCCCTCACGCTGGCCTACTCCGTGGCCTTGTTGGCGCTCATGGGATTCGTCAACGGCTTCGGTTTCGGGTGGGTCTCCGCGGTCTCCACACCGGGCACCGTGTACATCTGGTACGCGCCGATCGGACTGCTGGGGTTGTTCGCGCAGCTCGTGGGCAACTCGTGGGGGTTCAACGGCTCCGCGTGGATGGACGCCGTGCACACGACCGGGACGGTGCTCTCCGCCGCGGTGGTGGTCGTGCTGATGTTCGTGGGGCGGGACGCCAAACTGTTCCGCCGGCTCGCGTGGGCGCTCGCCGCGTTCGTGCTGCTGGCCCCCATCATCCAGGCATGGTACGTGGTGTGGCTCATCCCGTTGTTCGCGATCTCCGGGATCCGCGACGACTGGCAGGTGGACGTGCTGTTCTTCGTGACCGCGTTCTTCATGGTCTACGCCGTGGCGGACCAGCTGGACGTGTTCCCCTACCTGGACCTGAACCTCTTCGCGGCGCGGGTCATCGCCGCGCTCGTGGCCCTGACGTACGGCATCTACCTGTGGCTACTGGACCCGGCCACCCGGCGTGTGGCGCGGCCCCCACGAGGCGAGCGGGCGACGTCGCCCGTGCTGTGACGCGAACGCGGCCCCGCTCGCGAGGAGCGGGGCTGCGTCCGTGTGGAGCGGGGAATCAGACGCCGAAGTACATCTGGAACTCCAGCGGGTGGGGGACCACAGAGAGCGGCTTGAGCTCAACCTCACGCTTGTACTCGATCCAGGTCTCGATCAGGTCCTCAGTGAACACGTCACCGGCGAGCAGGAACTCATGGTCCGCCTCAAGGGCCTCGAGCGCCTCCGACAGGGTGCCCGGGGCCTTCTTGATGTCCTTGGCCTCCTCCGGGGGCAGCTCGTAGAGGTCCTTGTCGATGGGGTCCGCCGGCTCGATGCGGTTGCGGATCCCGTCCAGCCCGGCCATCAGCTGCGCGGCGAACGCGAGGTACGGGTTGCACGAGGGGTCCGGCGCGCGGAACTCCAGGCGCTTGGCCTTGGGGTTGGTGCCCGTGATGGGGATCCGGATGCCCGCGGAGCGGTTGCCCTGCGAGTAGACCATGTTCACGGGGGCCTCGAAGCCCTTGACCAGGCGGCGGTAGGAGTTCACGGTGGGGTTGGTGAACGCGAGCACCGCGGAGGAGTGCTCCAGCAGGCCGCCGATGTACCAGCGCGCCACGTCCGACAGGCCTGCATAACCCTTCTCGTCGTAGAACAGCGGCTCCCCGCCCTTCCACAGCGACTGGTGGCAGTGCATCCCCGAGCCGTTGTCGTTGAAGACGGGCTTGGGCATGAACGTGACGGTCTTGCCGAACGAGTCCGCGGTGTTTTTGATCACGTACTTGAACTTGAGCAGGTCGTCCGCGGCGGCGGTCAGCGTGGAGAACTTGTAGTTGATCTCCGCCTGACCCGCGGCACCGACCTCGTGGTGGGAGCGCTCGACCTCAAGGCCCACCTCGTCCAGGGCCACGCACATGGCGTCGCGCAGGTCCGCCTGCTTGTCCACGGGGGACACGGGGAAGTAGCCGCCCTTCACGGGGGTCTTGTTCGCGAGGTTGCCGCCCTCTTCCTCACGGCCGCTGTTCCAGGAGGCTTCGTCCGAGTCGATCCGGTAGAAGGTGTGCTCGGGGGAGACCTGGAAGCGGGCGTCCTCGAAGACGAAGAACTCGGCTTCGGACGCGAAGTTCGCGGTGTCCGCGATACCGGTGGAGGCCAGGTACGCCTCGGCGCGCTCGGCTACACCGCGCGGGTCGCGGTGGTAGGGCTCGCCGGTGCGCGGGTTCACGATGGAGCACGTGACCACGAGCGTCTTCTCGAGCCGGAAGGGGTCCACGAACGCGGACTGGGGGTCCGGGATCAGCTGCATATCGGACTCGGCGATGCCCTGGAAACCACGGATGGAGGAACCGTCGAACAACTGTCCGTCCGTGAAGAAGTCCTCGTCCACCGCCTTGGCCGGGAGGTTGAAGTGCTGCTGCACACCGGGCATGTCCGTGAAACGCAGATCGACGAACATGACCTCTTCGTCCTTGAGGAACGCGAGCACTTCTTCGGCTGATTGGAACATGGACCTGTTCTCCTTCTGTGTGGGCGTCCGATCGACGCCGCGGTGGCGGGGACCACCGCGGTCGTTCGGTTCTGATGTCCAGCGTAGGAACCTGGCGTTGCCCGTCCATGACACGAATGTTTCGTCCGTGTAACGCCCGGAGCGTGATGCACGGAGGGCTCGCCGACCGGTCAGTACGAGCCCCAGTCTACCGGCGGGTGCACGAGCTCCCACGTCGGCCCGTTAGGGTGAAGTCATGATTTCTCGCCAGGACATGGGCTCGTGGCTCGACGGCGCCCCCCAGGGAAGCCAGCCGTACCCCGGTCGTCGTCTGGGTCGCCCCGCTGAGGGGCCGGGCTCGATCGCTCGCTTCCCTGCGCGCCTGGTGGCCCTGGTGATCGACTGGGTGCTTGCGGTGGTTCTCGCGGGGCTGTTCCTGGCGCAGTGGAACGGGTCGGGGCTGATGAACCTCGCGGTGTTCTTCGTGATCAGCGTGCTCATGGTCGGGTTCTTCGGGCGCACCCCGGGGCACTGGATCATGAGGTTGCAGGTCCAGACGATGAAGGGCCGCCCCGCCGGTTTCGGCAGAGCGGCCCTTCGCACGCTGCTGTTGTGTCTGGTGATCCCCGCGCTGATCGCGGACGAGGACCAACGGGGTCTGCACGATCGCGCGGTCGACACCGTCCTGGTGCGCGTGCGCTGATCAGCAGGATCGCCCCACGGCCCGTGGGCGCTGGTTCAGCGACCGCGCATGGACTTACGATCTGGGCGCGCACGCATGGGATCCACGCCCTTGGGGATCGGCAGCTTGTTCTGCAGGGTGTTCATCCGGCGGTGGACCACCTGAACTTCTTGCTTAGTGAGCTTGTTCTCCAGGCGCTTCATCTCCTTGGTGAGCTTGCTCAGGGGGATCTGGTTCTCGCCGTTGCCGGACTTGAGCACGTGGATGGGGACGTTCTGGATCACCGGGCCGATGCGGCGGCGTTCCTTCTTCACGAGCTTGTCCACGCGGTTGACCGGGCCCTCGGTGATGAACACGACACCGGGGCGGCCCACGGCGCGGAACAGCAGGTCCTTGGACTTGGGATCCATCGCGGCGGGTTCCTCCTCCACGATCCACCCGCGTTTGAGGGTGGACAGCGCGGCCCCCGCGGCACCGGGTTGTCCCTCAATGCGCGAGAATGCGGCTTTCTCGGCCCGCCGTGACAGCAGGATCACGGCGGCGAGCACCGCGAACGGGATGCCGATGAGCAACCACGTGATCCAGTTGCCGAGTAGCACACCGATGAGCAGGAACACGAGCAGCACGCCTAGGCCGAGCAGGATCATCCACCACAGGATGTTCGGCTCGCGCTCGCGAGTCATCTGGAAGACCTGCTTCATCTGCGCGAAGATGCCCGGGCCCTTGGCGGCCTTGCGCTGGCGCTTCTCCTCGCGCTTACGGTCGCGTTCGGCGGCCTTGGCCTTGGTGGACGTGGCTGGTGACACAGTTCTTCCTCGCACTCGCTGACACAGGGGATCTCCGCCATTCTATCCGCTGAGGCCCGACGACGCGGCGTCTCGTCCGTAGGGAAGCCCTCCCGGGTGCCGCGCGGCACCCGGAACGGACGACGCTGCCCGGAAGCAGGCGGCGTCGTCCGCGGAGCGGTGTTGATGCGGGCGTCAGCCCAGGCGGGCCAACAGGGAGGAGGCTTCCTGGCGCGCGGAACCCGAGTCGTCGATGTGGGACAGGTGCTCGGGGATCTCGCGGCCCATCTTCTTCATGGCGCGTGCCCACAGCTTGCCAGCGCGGTAGCTGGAACGCACCATGGGCCCTGCCATCACGCCCAGGAAGCCGATCTCCTCGGCGGCCTTGGAGAGCTCCACGAAGGTTTCCGGCTTCACCCAGCGGTCGATCGGGTGGAACGTGGGGCCGGGGCGCAGGTACTGGGTGAGGGTGATGATGTCGCAGCCGGCGTCGTGCAGGTCGCACAGCGCCTCGTAGACCTCGTCGTCGGTCTCGCCCATGCCGAGGATCAGGTTGGACTTCACGATCATCCCGTTCTCCTTGCCCTGGGTCAGGACGTCCAGGGACCGTTCGTACGCGAACGCGGGACGGATCTGGCGGAAGATGCGGGGGACGGTCTCCAGGTTGTGCGCGAAGACCTCGGGCTGGGCGTCGATGACCTGCTGCAGGGCGTCCGGCTGACCCTTGAAATCGGGGATCAGGATCTCCACACCCGTGCTCGGGTTCAGGGCGTGGATCGCGCGAATGGTCTCGGCGTTGAGCCATGCGCCGCCGTCCGCGAGGTCGTCACGGGCCACCGAGGTCACGGTCGCGTAGCGCAGTCCCAGGTCACGCACGGACTCGGCGACCTTGCGAGGCTCGGCGACGTCCACCATGCCCGGCTTGCCCGTGGCGATGTCGCAGAAGTCGCAGCGGCGCGTGCACGTGTCCCCGCCGATCAGGAACGTGGCCTCACGGTCCTCCCAGCACTCGTAGATGTTGGGACACCCGGCTTCCTCGCACACCGTGTGCAGCCCGCGACCCCGGGCCATGGACTTCAGTTCCGTGAACTGGGGTCCCATCTTGGCGGTGTTCTTCAACCACGAGGGCTTCTTCTCGATGGGCACCTCGGCGTTGCGTGCCTCGACGCGCAGCAGTTTGCGGCCTTCGGGGGCGATGGTCATGAGTACTCCTCGCTGGTGGCGCTGGCGGGGCCCGGTCCACGCGGATGAGCGGGTCGGGCCGTTCTCAGGGGTCTGTTCTCGACGATCCGCGATTGGTGCGGTGGCTGTGGCCCGGTCAGGACACCGCGGTGGGTGAGGCGTCCCTCGCTCGGGAGTCACCCGTGTGCGGCAGTCGCACGGGCGGTGCCGGGACATCGGGTTCGAAGGCGACGCACAGGTCCGCCTCACGGGCCGCGAGTTCCTGCTCCATACGCTGCACAACGTCCGCCGGGTCGATCCGATTCCCGGTCTCCTGGCTGATCGAGGTCACGCCGGCGTCCGTGATCCCGCACGGGATGATCTTGCCGAACGGGCGCAGGTCGTTCGAGCAGTTCAAGGCGAAACCATGCATCGTCGCACGCTTGGAGACCTGCACGCCGATCGCCGAGATCTTGCGATCGGGGCCCCGCTCGTCCGCGAGCACCCACGCGCCGGACCGGCCCTCCACGGTGGTCGCGGGCACGCCGAAGTCACGGACCACGGCGATGATGACCTCTTCCAGGACACGCACGAAGCGCACCACGTCCAAGGGGATCGGCAAGCGCACGATGGGATACCCCACGAGCATCCCGGGGCCGTGGTAAGTCAGTTTCCCGCCCCGGCCGATCGGGACCACGTCCGTGCCGTCCCACGGGTACTCGTGCTTCTCGGTGCGGCGCCCGGCGGTGTAGACGGGTTCGTGTTCCACCATCAGCACCGTGTTGCCGCGGGTTCCGGCCACGACCTCGCCGTGGACCTCCCGCTGCAGGTCCAAGCACTCGCGGTAGTTCACGAAGTCCGGTGCCAGACCGATGCGTTCGAAGTGCAGAGCCATTCCGCCAGCCTATCCCTTCCGCCCGTCTGTGGATAACGTGAGCGGGCCGCTGTGTTTCACGGCACAGTGGGGTCATGAACGCAGAGCAGGAACCGGAGCAGCTCGAGGCGCCGTCCAGGACCCGTGACGCGTCCGCGCCGTCGCGTGGGCACAGCGCCCGGGACCGCGTGCGGGCCGTGCGCGCGGGTGAGCGGCGTCGTCACGGCCGCGAGGGGTACGACGACGCCGCGGCGGCCCCGGGTGCGGCCCCCTCCGCTAGTGCGGTATCCGCTGGCCATTCGGTACCCGCCCACCGTGTGCAGCCCGCCGACCGTGCGGAGTCGCCCGAGTCGATGAGCGATCCGGCCGCCGAGACGGTCGAGCGCGACGGTCTCGAACTCGTGGAGAAGCTCGGGGAGGGCGGTGGGTCCCGCACGTGGCTGGCCCGGGAACGCACGACCCATGAGAAGTACACCGTCACGTTCGTCGTGACCGAGGACCGCGAACACCGGCGGGCCGGCGAGGAGCAGATCGCCGCCCTCGTCGAGGCATGGGCGGAGTCACCGCATCCCGAGCTCGTGAGCGTGCGCGCGACCCTCGGCGGGGACGGCGCATCCCGGGCGCTCGTGGCGGACCACGTCCGCGGCAAGACCCTTGAGGACACCATGCGCGACCGGGGACGGTTGCGGCCGGAGGACACCGCGCCGGTTCTCGCGGCGGTCGCTCGTGCGCTTTCGCACCTGCACGAGCGTGGCTGGGTGCACGGGGACCTCGCGGCGCATCACGTCCTCCTCACGCTGGACGAGCGCGCGCTCGTGGACGGCTACGGCGTTCCCGCGGGCAGCTCGGTGGGGCCCGTGCCATGGGGTGTCGCGGATCGGCCCGCGCACCCCGGGGTGGCGCTCGGCCCCGCGGAGGATGCATACACCGCGGTGCAGGACGTGCATGCCCTGGGCGTGCTGGGGTGGCTCGCGCTCACGGGCCGCCACCCCGGCCCCGAGTCGCACCGGGTGCCGTTGACGCTCATGTGTCCCGCCGCGCCGCGTCACCTCGTGCTGATGCTCGAAGCCGCCCTGGCTGACGACCCCGCCGCGCGCCCCTCCGCGCAGGAGCTCGCCGCAGGTTTCTCGGCCTCCGCACCGCGGAGCAAACCGGTCGGCCGGCCACCCGAACGCATGACCCCGGAGGTCATCCGCGCGGACGGCACCGTGGTGCGGCCCCGCCGCCTCATGCCCCTGCGCCCCGTTCCCCGTCGGCTCGTTCCCCCGCGTCGGATTCGGATGAGTCCGGGCGGCGTCGCCGTGGCCGGGGTGGACACGTCCGTGCGGCGCAGGGCGTGGCTCGCGGCCGCCGGAGTCCTGGGTGCAGCGGCCCTGGCATGGGGATTCCTCGCGTGGGACGGTGGCGGGCCCGTCGCCAGGCCCGCCGAATCCGGTGCGACGTCGGCAGCCGAGGCGGGGACGGCGTCGTCGCCCCCGGATGCGGCCGCCGGGACACCCTCCGGAACGAGCTCGCAGTCCCCCGGGGCGACCCCCGTGCCGGACGCTGCGGGGGCGTCCAGGGAAGCCACCGAGCGATCGGCCACCGCGCCAGGAGAGACCATGCAGGACAAGGACGGTGAGGCGCGAAGGGCCGTCGAAGGCCTCGTGTCCGCCCGCGCGGCGGCGCTCGCGGCCGGGGACGAGACGGCCGTCGCGGAAGTGTACGTCGCGGATTCGGGACTCGCCGCGCGGGATCGGGACCTGATCCGGCGCGCGAAGGCCCAGGACACCTCGGGATCGGGATTCACGGCCTTGTCCAGTGTGAGCATGGACGTCGCCCGGTTGACCGAACAGCGGCCCCGCGCCGGGTCGGGTCTCACGCCCGCCGAGGCGGCCCGCACTCGCACCTACGACGCCGAGGTCCGGACGCGGGGCTGGCACGGCGAGTTACCCACGGGCTCCCACGTGACCCGGCAGGGGGACGAGGCCCTTCAGACCCTGCGGATCTCGGTGACCCACACCCCGCAGGGGTGGCGGCTCGCCGACGTCACACCGGTCGAGGCCGCCCCGTGAGAGGCGGCCCATGACGGCCCCCGCGCGACGGCTGCGACATGAGGGTCGGCTCGTGAAGGTCTCGTCATGATGGTCGGATCGCCGTGGGAGGCTGCCGCGCGCCGACGGCATCGACAGGTCCGCAACGGGTGGCTGCGAGGCAGCCGCCGCCCATGGGCGGAGGCGCTGACCCGCGGGTCGTGAGCAACGCGAAGCCCCTGTGCCGTCGCAATCTGAAGGGAACGCGCGACACCGGGGCTTGCGGTGGGAACGGGGGACGTTCAGGGAAGCGGGTGGCTCACCAGAACACCGCGACGGCGGCATTGATCACGGCTAGACCGCCGACCGCGTGGGCCAGCCCGGTGGACACGGGCTCGCCGCGCTTGGTCTTGCGCATCCCGATGAACGCCGCGACGGCCACGACGAGCAGGATGATCAGTTTGACGCCGATCTTCATGTGGTTGACCGCGAAACCGTCCTGCATCTCGCGGAAGACCACCATGACCAAACCGGTCAGCAGCATCACGATCGCGGCCCAGAACTGACCGGACGTGACGGTGGGGCGCTTCATGGTGAAGAGCCACGTGCCGATGATGACGGCTAGACCGAGGAAGTGGAGGAACAACATCAGGCTGAAGAGGAAAGACATGATTCGAGCCTATCGGAGCCCCGTCACACGAAACCGCCGGGATGCGTTCTGAGTGATCCAGAACACATCCCGGCGGCCGGGAAATCAACCGAACGGTTGACCGCGGTGGGTCACAGGGAAACCCTTACAGGCCGACCTCCGACTCGAACTGACCCGCTTCCAGGCGCTTCTTGAGCGTGCCCAGGAACCGGCCGGCGTCCGCGCCGTCCACGAGACGGTGGTCGTAGGTCAGGGACAGGTAGCACATGTGGCGGATGGCGATGGTGTCGTTGCCGTCCGCGTCCGTGAGCACCATGGGGCGCTTGACGATCGTGCCCGTGCCCAAGATGGCGACCTGCGGCTGGTTGATGATGGGCGTGTCGAACAGAGCACCGAAGGAACCGATGTTCGTGATGGTGAAGGTCCCACCGGTCAGCTGATCCGGGGAGATGGAACCGTCCTTGGCGGCGGCACCCACTTCCGCGATCTGCTTGGCCAGACCACCCAGGTTCAGGTCACCGGCGTTCTTGACGACCGGCACAAGCAACCCGCGGGGGGTGTCCACCGCGATCGCGATGTCCTCGGAGGCGTTGTAGACGATCTCCTTGGACTCTTCCTTGAACGTGGCGTTGAGCACGGGGTGCGCCTGCAATGCTTCGGCCACGGCCTTGGCGAAGAACGGCATGAACGTGAGCTTGGCGCCCTCGCGCTTCTGGAACTGGTCCTTGGCCTTCTGACGCAGCTGGGCCACGCGGGTCATGTCCACCTCGGTCACCTGCGTGAGCTGGGCGGAGACGTCCAGGGACTCGCGCATGCGCTTGGCGATGGTCATCCGGATGCGGGGGGCCTTCTCCGTGGTGCCGCGCTTGGCGTCCGGGGCGGGGGCGGAGGCCGGCTGGGCTTCGGAGCCCTGGCGGGACACGGCCGGTGCCATGTTGGCGCCGGTGTCCTGGACCTGGGGAGCCTCGGACTGCTTGGCGGCTTCCTCCGCGGCGGCGAGCACGTCCTGCTTGCGGATGCGCCCACCCACACCCGTGCCGGTGATCGTGGACAGGTCCACGTCCTTCTCACGGGCCAGCTTGCGCACTAGCGGGGTCACGTAGCCGGGGACGTCCTTGGTGCCGGAGTCCGAGGACTTGGCATCGGAATCGGAGGACGCACCGGACTCGGACTGCTTGGCGGGAGTGGGCTTCTCCTCGGAGCCGGAGCTCTTCTGGGGAGCCTTGGCCTCGGCGGCCTGTTCGGTGTTCTCACCGGAATCGGCTTCGGTCGCGGCGTCCTCGATCTGCTCGGCCTTGGTCTCACCCGACTCGTCGGAGGAGCCGTTGTCGGAGTCGGAGTCGGAGCCACCGGAGCCGGCGGCGGACTCGTCGCCCACGATCGCCAGGACCTGGCCGACCTCGGCGTCCTCGTCCTCCTGGACCTTGATCTCCAGCAGGGTCCCGGCCACGGGGGAGGGGACCTCGGTGTCGACCTTGTCGGTGGAAACCTCCAGCAGGGGCTCGTCGACCTCAATCTGCTCGCCGACCTCCTTGAGCCAGCGGGTCACGGTGCCCTCGGTCACGGACTCACCCAGCGCGGGCAGGGTGACCTCCACGGAGTTGCCCGAGGACTGCTTGGTGTCGGCCTTGGGGGCCTGCTCGGTCTCGGTCTCCGCGGCCTGTTCGGTGTTCTCACCGGAATCGGCTTCGGTCGCGGCGTCCTCGACCTCCTCGGCGGAAGCGTCCGAGGAGTCATCGGAACCCGAACCGGAGCCGTCACCGATGACGACCAGCGGGGCACCGACCTCCACGTCCTCGTCCTCCTCGACCAGGATCTTCTCGACGACGCCGGCCACGGGGGAGGGGACCTCGGTGTCGACCTTGTCGGTGGAGACCTCGAGTAAGGGCTCGTCCACGGCCACCTCGTCGCCCACCTGCTTCAACCAGCGGGTCACGGTTCCTTCGGTGACAGACTCGCCCAGCGCGGGCAGGTTAACGGTTTCAGACATTGTGTCGTCCGTCCCTCTCTAAAGATCGGAAAATGTGCAACGTGTCCCGGGTCCGTGCGGTCCCGGGGTGGTGAGGGGCCGGGTGCCCACCCCGTGGGGCGGGCACCCGGTGCAGTGGATCAGCCGTGCAGCGGAGTGCCGGCCAATGCCATCGCTGCCTCACCGATGGCCTCGTTCTGGGTCGGGTGGGCGTGGACGAATGCCGCCACGTCCTCGGGGTAGGCCTCCCAGTTCACCATGAGCTGGCCTTCACCGATCTGCTCACTGATGCGGGTCCCGATCGCGTGGAACCCCACGATGGGTCCGTCCTTCTCGCGCACCAGCTTGATGATGCCGCCGGTGCCCAGGATGGAGCTCTTGCCGTTGCCAGCGAGGTTGTACTCGAAGGTCTCCACGTTGTCCTTGCCGAACTTCTCCTCCGCCTTGGGCTGGGAGTAGCCCACGGAGGCGATCTCGGGTTCGGTGAACGTGACCTTGGGGACGTTGATGTCCGGGACCACCACTGGGTTGAGCCCGGCGATCTCCTCGGCCACGAAGCGGCCCTGCTGGTAGCCGCGATGGGCGAGCTGCACGCCGGGGACGATGTCACCGATCGCGTAGATGTTGGCCACGCCCGTGTGCAGGCGCTCGTCGGGGGTCACGAAACCGCGGTCCATGGGGATGCCCTGGTCCTCGAAGCCCATGCCCTCGGTGTTGGGGCCGCGGCCCACGGCCACCAGCACGATCTCGGCCTCGAATTCCTTGCCGTCCGCGAGGGTGACCTTGGCGCCGTCGTCGTTCTGCTCGACCTTCTCGAAGAACGTGCCCAGGTTGTACTTGATGCCGCGCTTCTTGAACTCGCGCTCAGCGATCTTCACGATGGCCGGGTCCTCGTTGGCCACGAGGTGGGGCAGACCCTCGATCACGGTCACGTCCACGCCGAAGGAGCGCCACATGGAGGCGAACTCGCAGCCGATCACGCCGCCGCCCAGCACGATCGCGGACTTGGGCACGAAGTCGATCTCGAGGGCCTCGGTGGAGGTCATCACGCGACCGCCGATCTCGATGCCCAGGGTCTTGGAGAAGGAACCAGTGGCCAGGATGATGTGCTCACCCGTGTAGGTGGTGCCGTCCACGTCGATGGTGTTGGGGCCGGTGAGCTTGCCGTTGCCCTGGATCACGTCCACCTTGCGCACCTTCATGAGCCCGGTGAGACCCTTGTACTTGCCCTGCACGACCTTGTTCTTGTACTCGCGTACGGCCGCCATGTCGATGGACTCGAGGGAGGCCTTGATGCCGTACTTCTCCGACTCCCGGGCGCCTTCGGCGAGTTCGGCCGAGTGCAGGTACGCCTTGGTGGGGATGCAACCCCAGTGCAGGCACGTACCTCCCAGCTTCTCCTTCTCGATCAGCGCCACGCTGTAACCCAGCTGCACCGCGCGCAGTGCGGCGGAGTACCCGGCGGATCCTCCGCCCAGGACCAGAATGTCGTATTGGTTGTCGGCCACGTTGGCTCCCTCGGGGTTCGAGTTCTTGGTTTCTGATGCCCGCCCGGGTCCCGATCCTGGGTGTGTGTGGGGCGGTCACGGTTGGGGTCCAGCCTAACGCCACCCCGGGGGGCTCACCAGACATTGCATCCCGGTGGACCCCCGCAGCGTGGCGCACGACCGGGGAAAACCTACTCGGCGAGGTCCTGGGCCACCGCGAGCATGGTGCGCACCCCGAAGCCGGTCCCCTCCTTGGGTGTGTACCCCCAGGGCTGCGACTCGTTGAAGGAGGGGCCCGCGATGTCGATGTGCGCCCACGGGATCCGCCGGCCACGCTGCTCGGGGACGAACTCCCGCAGGAACAGCCCGGCCACGAGCATCCCGCCGTACTTGTCGCCCATGTTCTTCAGGTCCGCCACGAACGAGTCGAGGGACGGACGCAGGTGCTCGGGCAGCGGCATGGGCCACGCGGATTCGCCCGCGCGGGAAGCGGCGCGCACGACACGTTCGCGAGCGGCGTCGTCGCCCATGATGCCCGCGGTACGCACGCCGAGCGCGGCCATCTGCGCGCCCGTCAGGGTCGCGATGTCCAGCAACAGGTCCGGGTTCTCCTGGCCCGCGGCCCACAGCCCGTCCGCGAGCACCAGGCGGCCCTCGGCGTCCGTGTTCAACACCTCCACGGTGTGACCGCTGAACATGCTCAACACGTCACCCGGACGGGTCGCGGAGCCGGAGGGCAGGTTTTCGGCGAGGCACAGCCAGCCCGTCACGGTCACGGGCAACTGGAGCGCAGCGGCCGCGAGGACGGTGCTGAGCACCGCGGCGGCACCGGCCATGTCCGACTTCATGGTCATCATCGAGGCCGGCGGCTTCAACGACAGGCCGCCGGAGTCGAACGTAATGCCCTTGCCCACGAGCGCCACGTGCTTCTTGGCGCGGGCCGGGGACCACTGCAGCTTGACCAGGCGCGGCCCGTTCACGGAGCCCCGCCCCACGCCCAGCAGGCCGCCGTAACCGCCGCGGGTCAGTTCCTTCTCGGCGAGCACCTCGACCGAGACCTTCGTGCCCTTCGCGGCGGTGGTCGCCACGGCCGCGACGAACTCGGGGGTCGCGGTGTCGGGGGAGAGGTCCACGAGGGTGCGCGTCAGGCGCACGGCGCGCGCCACCTGGGCGGCCCGGATGACGGCGTCCTTCGCGGTCTTGCCGAGGTTCTTGGGTACGACCACGGTCGCCGCGCTCAGCGGAACGTCGGCCTCGGAGGCCGTGCGGGACTTCTGCGTGACGTAGTTGAACGCGCCCAGCCCGATCCCCTCGGCCACGGCCTGGACCTCGGTCTCGGAGGCCACGGGCAGCGCGAACACGGCGGTTTCGGCCGCCCCGCGCAGGGTCCGCGCCGCAGCACCGGCCGCTTGGCGCAGGTTCTCGCCACGCTCGTCGTCCTCACCACGGCCCAGTCCCGTGAACACGACGGACCGCGCGTCCACCTCGTCCGGGGCGGGCACCACGAGCACGCGGTCGAGCCCGCCGGAGACCCGGGCCCGTTCGGCGAGCTCCGTCAGACGACGCCGCACGCCCGCCTTGACGTCGCTCGGTACCGCGAGCTCGCCGTCGTGGCGTACCCCCAGCACGAGGGCGTCTGCGGAGGTGCCCAGGGGCTTGGTGCTGGTCTCGAGGCGTACCTCGTGGGTGGCCAGGATGTCCTGCGGTGTGGTCACTGTCGTGTCCTTTCACGGGTGGCTGACGACGATGCGGCGCGGTACGGATGGCCGCGACGTGCGCGGCGTTCGTGTGGCGCGCACGACTCCGATCCTAGCCAGCACAGCCCCGGGGAAGCGGGGAATAGGCGGGGTCGCTCCGGGCGTTCCCTTCTCACGAGCGTCGGCGCCCCTGTGCCGCGCCCATGATTCGACGAGGAGGAAGTGTGCTGGATCCCACGGCCCTGTATCTGGGGAATCCCGCGTTGCTGGGAGACGAGCGATTGCGTGGGCTGCCCATGATCGTGGCGCTGTCCGGATACGTGGAGGCCGGCCACCTGGCCGGTCAGATCGAGGCCGTCATCCTCGACTCCATGCCGAGCGAGACCGTGGTCCGTTTCGACCTGGACCAGCTCTACGACTACCGCTCCCGGCGCCCCCACGTGAAGTTCTCGGAGGACCACTTCGAGGACTTCGAGGCGCCCGAGCTGAACCTGCATGTGGTCACCGACGGGCTGGACCGGCACTTCTTGTTGCTCACCGGACCCGAGCCTGACACCCAGTGGGAGCGGTTCAGCTCCGCCGTGGTGGGGCTCGCGCAACGACTGCGGGTGAGTCTCGTGGCGCTCGTGGGAGGGATCCCCATGCCCGTGCCGCACACGCGGCCCATCCTGGTGACCGCCCATGGTCCGCGTGCGGATCTGCTGCCCCGGATCGACGGCAACAAGCCCACGTTCGAGGTCAGCGCATCCGCCTCGCACCTGCTCGAACTGCGATTGCAGGAGGGCGGGATCGATCACGTGGGGTTGTCCGTGCACGTGCCGCAGTACCTCGCGGAGTCCTACCTTCCGCAGGCGGCCGTCGCGGCCCTCGAGTATCTCAGTGCCGTGACCGGGCGCACTCTGCCCACGGACGAGCTGCGGGAGGCCTCCCGGGACGTGATCCGTCAGATCGACGCGCAGGCGAACTCCTCGCCCGAGGTCCAGGGTGTCATCCAGAACATGGAACGGCGATACGATGACGTGGTGGACGCGTCCGCCCGTCGTTCGATTCTCGCCGGGCCCGACGACGCCGACCTGCCCGACGCCGACGACCTCGGTGCCGCCGCGGAGGCGTTCTTGGCCGCGCAGAGCGACCCGGAGGACCACCGAGAGTAGGGCCCCGCACCCGGTATGCACGGGCCTCCGTCGCCGAGCCCGTGGGAGGCCCATCCGCATGCCCGAACCGGTTGCACCTCGTCCGTCCCGGTACAAGGACTCACCCACCGCATGGTTGATTTTCGCGGTGGGTGTTTTCGCGTACTTCTCCGCGGTCGCGCAGCGCACGAGTTTCGGCGTGGCCACGGTGGAGGCCGCCGACCGGTTCCAGACCGCGGCCTCGGGGCTGTCCCTGTTCTCCATGATGCAGGTGCTCGTCTATGCGGCACTACAGGTGCCCGTGGGGGTGCTCGTGGACCGGTTCGGCCCGCGCATCCTCATCACCGTGGGGGCCGTGGCCATGGCGGCGGGACAACTGCAATTGGCCGCGGCGCAGTCCGTGGCCGAGGGCGTGGTGGGTCGCATCCTCGTGGGCGCCGGCGACGCCGCCACGTTCGTGTGCGTCATGCGCTTGCTCCCCGTGTGGTTCTCCGCGCTGAAGGTACCCATGCTCACCCAGGTCGTGGGCATGACGGGCAACCTGGGCCAGCTCTTCTCCGTGATCCCGTTCGCGGCGTTGCTCCACGTGGTCGGCTGGGTGCCGTCCTTCGCGGTCATGGCGGCGATCGCCCTGCTCGCCGCGGTGCTCTCCGGCCTGTTCCTGCGCAGCAACCCGCCGGGCGCGCGTGAGCTCAACGACGCGATCTCCTTGGCGACCGTGCGCACCTCCATGGGGCAGGCCATCAAGGAACCGGGGACCCAGCTGGGCTTCTGGGTCCACTTCACCGTGCAGTTCGTGGGCAACACGTTCGCCCTCATGTGGGCGTACCCGTACCTGCAGAACGCACAGGGGCTGGACCCCACGCAGGCCTCCGCCGTGATGACCGTGTACGTGGTGTTCAACGTGGCGGTGGCGCCGGTGATCGGCAAACTCAGTGCGCGCTTCGCGCGCCGGCGCTCCACACTGTCCCTGGCATGCGTGCTCGTGAGCTGGGCCGGGTGGACGGCACTGCTCGTCTGGCCGGGCCACGCCCCCGCCGTGGTCGTCTACGTGGCCGTGTGCATGATCGCTCTGTCCCTGCCCGCGTCCATGCTGGCGTTCGACATCGTGCGCTCCTTCAACCCGCCGCAGCGCAACGGCACCGCCACGGGACTCGCCAACGTGGGCGGGTTCGCGGCGTCCCTGCTCGCGATCTACGTCACGGGGCTCGTGCTCGACCTGCTGTTCGGCGCCGGGATCACACCCACGCTGTACGACGCCGATGCGTTCCGTCCCGCGATCGCCGCCCAGGCCCTCGTGGCCCTCGTGGGCACGGTCGCGATCCTTCGCTGCACACGCAAGGTGCGCCGGGTGCACGGCCCCGATTCCGTCTGACCCCTGGGTGAGTGGGAACCCGCGCCGCGCGTCCCATTACGGCTCCGGCTCGCCACGCCCTACCGCTCCACCGCCGACGGCACCCCACTTCGCCCACCGCCGACGGCGCCCCACTTCGTCCACCGCGGCAAGCGCCCTCCACAGCACCGCCCCGGGGTGTGTCGGGAGCGAGCTCGTGCACATGCGCGCGGACCGACCCCACCGAGGGGCGTCCGGTCGCCAGGGTGGCGTCATGACCATTTCCCATGAAGCCGCCGACACCGTTCGCATCCGCAGCACCGAGGACCTCCTCGCGCTGATCCCTCATCAGGTGGGTCGCCAGCCCCGTAACACCTCGGTGCTGTTCTTCCCCGTGGCCGACAGCAGCGCCCTGTGCCTGAGCATGAACTCACCCACCGTGGAGACCGATCCGTACGAGCTCGGTGCGGAGCTCGCCGAGGTCCTCGCGCGTGTGCGTCACTGCGGGGAGGTGGTCGTGACGGTGTACTCGGACCAGGCCCTCGAGGGCGGGATGGATCGCGAGGCCGTGGCCGCGGCCCGGTGGGAGTGCGCCGTGGAACGGGCGGGACTCACCGTGTTACGCGCCCTCGTGGTGGGTCCGCAGCACTGGTGGGACCTCGCGGAACCGGACCGGGCGTTGCCCGTCGAGCTGATCCGGGACAGCGCGGTCAACGCCCAGATGATCGCACTGGGTAGCGCTGCCGAACCGGATGCGCCCGAGCACCATCCGCGGTGGCGGCACCGGCTCGCCCGGAGGGCACAGCATGTCACGCGTGCGTGGGAGCGACTGCGCACGGACGACGGCGATTCCGCACCTGCGCGGACCACGGTGCCGGGTCCGACGCCGCCCACCATCGACCCCGATCCGCGGCATCCGTTGACGGCGTGGCACCGCGCGGTGCGTTGCGTCCAGGCGGACAGGCAGCACTGGGTGGATGCCGTCCTGGGTCTGTCGGACGGACATCTCGCGCTGCTGATCGAGGGGGTGCACGACGACCTCGTCAGGGACGCGCTGCTGTACGCGTGGTTGAGCGGGAGCACCGCTCGGGCCGCGGCGGCGCTCGCAGGGTTGCGGGCCGCCATGGTGCGACTGGGCGGCGGCATCGCGGGGTCCGAGCCCTCGCAGGACGAGATCGACGAGGCCCTGCGCTGCGTGGTCGCGGTGGCCGGGGAATGGGACGGCCCGCCGGACTGGGACACCCTGGACGGTGCGTACCGGGTGTTGCAGGTGCTGGACGGGATCCTGGGTGCGGGGCGCGACCCGCTCGCCGACCCCACCGAGATCGTGGCGGGCTCGCGGGAGTCGTTGGGTCCTCGAGATTTGTCGGATTCCCGGGAGACGTCGGGTGACCGAGAGCCGTCAAGTGACCCAAACCCCTCGAGTGACCGGCAACCCTTGACCGCGGCTGCCGCGAGCGTCGTGGCCACCTTGGCGCAGCTCGAGGTGTACCGGGGTCGCGCCCACACGGCGTCGCGGTTGCTCGCACGCTGCGCGAACCGGGAGGGTGCCGCGGGGTCCGAACGATCCGCGATGCCCGGCCGTTCCGCGGCGGCCGACGTGGCGCACCGGTTGCGGCACCAGCCCACGCCGTGGTGGTGCGTGGACCGGCGTACCGCGTGGCCAGGCCGGGGCGTGTGGGAACGCGGTGCCTCGGACCAGGGGTGATGGGGGCACATCGCTAGAGGTAACGGGGGCGGGCGAAATTTTTTCATGGTGTGCGGGAACAAACTGCGAAGGGTCGGTGTTAGGGCGAATAAGGCCCTCAGAGTCTCGGCGGGACCCCGTGTCACCACGCCGGACTTGACAGGGTCATAGGTGTGTTGGCCGCTGATGCGGTGCGCACCCGTAGATCTGTCCAACGAAAGGTTCTCCGTGTCACCAGCTGCCAGCAAGACCGCGTCCGCTTCTCAGGCCTCCACGGCGCAGACGGACCCCGCTGAGACCACTTCTCAGGCAGGCACGGGCGGCGCTAGCACGAGTGGCGCTGCTAAGAAGCCCGCCGTGAAGCGGGCCGCCGCGGCCAAGAAGACTGTGGCGCGCAAGAGCACCGCCGCTAAGAAGAGCGCTTCCGCCACGCGGGGGACCGCCGCGGCGTCGTCGCAGACCACCGCTGCCACATCGGACGCGGCGGCGTCGAACGAGACAGACACCGCCGCGCCCGCGGCGAAGAAGACCGCCACCCGGAAGACCGCCGCCAAGAAGACGGCCGCGACCAAGAACGCGGCGACCAAGTCCACGACCCGCACCAAGACCACCGCGGACTCCGCGGAGGGCACCGCCAAGTCCACGGGTACCCGCAAGACCACCAAAACCGCCGCGAAGCCCGCCGCCAAGGCCCCCGCGGGCGGACGCGGTCGGAAGAAGGCGGATCCCGTCGAGGAGGCGCTCGCCGAGGACGAATTGGTGCCCGAGGACACCCCGGAGGACCTCGAGGACGAGGACACCCAGGAGTCCCAGCAGGCCTCAGTGGAGGAATCGGCCCCGCTCATGAAGGGCCGCCAGGACAAGAGTGCGCGCGGCTTCGTGCTGACCAACAACGACGACGACGACGCTCCCGCCCAGCAGGTGGTCGTCGCCGGTGCCACCGCGGACCCCGTCAAGGACTACCTCAAGCAGATCGGAAAGGTCGCGCTGCTCAACGCGGAACAGGAGGTGGACCTGGCCCTGCGCATCGAGGCCGGGCTGTACGCCGAGCACAAGTTCGCGGACGAACAGGACTCCATGGACGCGGACACCCGCCGCGCCTACCGCTGGGTGATCCACGACGGCCGCCGCGCCAAGAACCACCTGCTCGAGGCCAACCTGCGCCTCGTGGTGTCCCTGGCCAAGCGCTACACGGGCCGCGGCATGCTGTTCCTGGACCTGATTCAGGAGGGCAACCTGGGCCTGATCCGCGCGGTCGAGAAATTCGACTACACCAAGGGCTTCAAGTTCTCCACGTACGCAACGTGGTGGATCCGCCAGGCCATCACCCGCGCCATGGCGGACCAGGCCCGCACCATCCGCATCCCGGTGCACATGGTCGAGGTCATCAACAAGCTGGCCCGCGTGCAGCGCCAGATGCTGCAGGACCTGGGGCGCGAACCCACCCCGGAGGAGCTCGCCAATGAGCTCGACATGACCCCCGAGAAGGTCGTGGAGGTCCAGAAGTACGGTCGCGAACCCATTTCGTTGCACACGCCGCTCGGTGAGGACGGTGACTCCGAGTTCGGCGACCTGATCGAGGACTCCGAGGCCGTGGTCCCCGCGGACGCCGTGTCCTTCACGCTGCTGCAGGAGCAGTTGCACTCGGTGCTGGACACGCTCTCCGAACGCGAGGCCGGTGTGGTGGCCATGCGCTTCGGGCTCACGGACGGTCAGCCCAAGACCCTGGACGAAATCGGGAAGGTCTACGGCGTCACCCGTGAGCGGATTCGCCAGATAGAGTCCAAGACCATGTCCAAGCTGCGTCATCCGTCCCGCTCGCAGGTGCTGCGGGACTACCTGGACTGATGTCCTCGGTGAACAAGAACGGTAAGCACTCCATGACCGAACGGGATACGAAGGTCCAGGGCATCTTCGACCGGATCACGGACTCCTACGACCGGATCAACACGCTGATGACCCTGGGTCGGCACGCCCAGTGGTGCCGCGAGGTGGCCCGGCGGGCGGCCGTGACGCCGGGCGGCCGGCTGCTGGACATCGCCACGGGCACGGGGGAGATCGCGCTGGCCGCGCGGCGTCGTGAACCCCGCGCCGAGATCACGGCGGTGGACTTCTCCGAGAACATGCTCGAGCGCGCCCGCACGAAGCCCGGCGCGGACGGCATCGCGTGGGAGTTCGCGGACGCCCACTCGCTGGAGTACGCGGACGAATCCTTCGACGCGGTGACCCACGGTTACCTGCTGCGCAACGTGAGCGACGTCCCGCGCGTACTCAGCGAACAGTTCCGTGTGCTCGCGCCCGGGGGGCGGGTGGTCGTCCTGGAGACGGCACCGCCCCGGGGGCTGCTCAAGCTCGCGGTCACCGCGGGGATGCGGATTGTGTTGCCCCTGCTAGGACGGGTGGTCGCCAAGGACAAGGACGCTTACTCCTACCTGGAGAGCTCCACCCTCGGATTCATGCAGCCCACGCAGGTCGCGCAGCTCATGCGCGAGGTCGGCTTCACGGACGTGGACTTCGAGACCAAGTACCTGGGCACCAACGTGATCCTGTGGGGCCGCAAGCCCGGCCCGTGAGGGACATATGATGTGAAGGACACATGACAAGGAAGGCGCGCATCCGAGGATGCGCGCCTTCCTTCGTGTCCGGGCGTTCCGGCGGGGGACCGGAACGCCGCGGGTGGGCCTGTCGCTCAGGCGCCGATGTGCTGCGTCTCGTCCTGCCACGTGGCGGCCAACGGGCGCAGCTTCTCCTCGTTCGCACGAGCGTGGTGGGCGCAAAACAGCAGCTCGCCACCGGTGGATTCGAGGACCACGCGGACGTATGCCTGGGCACCGCAGGCGTCGCAACGGTGGGTCGCGTTAAGTTCACGCGCTTCGAGTGTCGCGTTCATGGGATCCTCCTCACGGGGTACGGAATGCGACGGCGCTCATCTGAGCCGCCGCACGGCCATCAGGGGTGTCGCGCCCCGATCGCACGTACCAGTACAACCCACGCGTGCAGTCAATGCTTCCCACGAAGGCCCTGTTTCGCCCACCGCGCACAAACCCCGGGTGCCGACTACAGTGGGATGGTCCCGCACCGCCCGCGGGCCGCCCCCGAACCCCGGAGTAGCACCACCGTGACACCGTCCCGTTCCGAATACAACGCCCGCCACCTCTCCGTCCTGGAGGGCCTCGAGGCGGTACGCAAACGCCCGGGCATGTACATCGGCTCCACGGACTCGCGCGGTCTGATGCACTGCCTGTGGGAGATCATCGACAACTCCGTCGACGAGGCGCTCGCGGGGTACGGCCAGGACATCACGGTGATCCTGCACCGGGACGGGTGCGTGGAGGTCCATGACGACGGTCGCGGCATCCCCATCGACACCGAACCCCGCACGGGCCTCACGGGCGTGGAGGTCGTGTTCACCAAACTGCACGCCGGCGGCAAGTTCGGCGGCGGTTCGTACACGGCGTCGGGCGGGCTGCACGGCGTGGGTGCCTCGGTGGTCAATGCGCTGTCCGCGCGCCTGGACGTGCAGGTGGACCGTGGCGGCAAGACCTACCAGATGTCGTTCAAACGCGGTGAGCCCGGGACGTTCACGGACAAGGGGGCGCCGTCCCCGAGTGCACCGTTCGAGGCGTTCACGACCGACTCGCACCTGCAGGTCGTGGGCAGAGCCAAGCGCGGCGTCACCGGCACACGGATCCGCTACTGGGCCGACGATCAGATCTTCACCCCGGACGCGCGCTTCTCCACCGAGGAGCTCGTGCGCCGCGCCCGCCAGACCGCGTTCCTGATCCCCGGGCTGAAGATCACCGTGCAGGACGAACGCCGCCTGCCGGGTACACCGGGCGCGGACGGTCCCGTGGAGGAGGTCTTCCAGTACGACGGCGGGATCTCGGAGTTCGCGGAGTTCCTCGCCGCGGATGCGCCCGTCACCGACGTGTGGCGGCTGCAGGGGCAGGGCAGTTTCACCGAGCGGGTCCCTGTGCTCGACGAGTCCGGACACGCCCGGCTCACCGACGTCGATCGCACGTGCGAGGTGGACGTGGCCCTGCGCTGGGGCGTGGGGTACGACAGCACGGTGCGCTCGTTCGTCAACATCATCGCCACGCCCAAGGGTGGCACCCACTTAAGCGGTTTCGAGAATGCGCTGCTCAAGACCCTGCGCAAGCAGGTGGAGACCAACTCCCGCAAGCTCAAGGCGGGTAACGACAAGCTCGAGAAGGACGACGTCCTGGCCGGGCTCACCGCGGTGCTCACGGTCCGGTTGGCCGAACCCCAGTTCGAGGGGCAGACCAAGGAGGTGCTGGGCACCCCTGCGGTGCGCCAGATCGTCGCCAAGGTCGTGGAGGCGGAGCTCACCAAGCAGCTGACCTCCAAGAAGCGGGACGACAGGGCCCAGGCCGGTCAGCTGCTCGAGAAGGTCGTCGCGGAGATGAAGTCCCGGATCTCGGCCCGAGTGCACAAGGAGACCCAGCGGCGCAAGAACGCGCTCGAGACGTCGTCGATGCCCACGAAACTCGTGGAGTGCCGTTCCGCGGACGTGGACCGCTCGGAGCTGTTCATCGTGGAGGGTGACTCCGCGCTCGGCACCGCCCGGCTCGCCCGCAACTCCAACTACCAAGCGCTGTTGCCGATCCGCGGCAAGATCCTGAACGTGCAGAAGGCCTCGATCACGGACATGCTCGCGAACGCCGAGTGCGCGGCCCTGATCCAGGTAATCGGGGCCGGGTCGGGTCGCAGCTTCGACCTGGACGCCGCCCGCTACGGCAAGGTCATCATGATGACGGACGCGGACGTGGACGGCGCCCACATCCGCACCCTGTTGCTCACGCTCTTCTACCGTTACATGCGCCCGCTCGTGGAGGCCGGACGGGTCTACGCCGCGGTGCCCCCGCTGCACCGGGTGCAGATCGTCAACCCGGGCTCCAAGCCCAACGAGATGGTCTACACGTATTCGGAGCGCGAACTCGACACGCTGCTGGGCAGCCTCGAAGAGCAGGATCGTCGGTACAAGGAGCCCATCCAGCGCTACAAGGGCCTGGGGGAGATGGACGCCGATCAGCTCGCGGAGACCACGATGGACATCCGCCACCGTGTCCTGCGGCGCGTGCGCGTGTCCGACGCCGAGGCCGCCGAGCGCGCGTTCTCCCTGCTCATGGGCTCGCAGGTGGCCCCGCGCAAGGACTTCATCGTGGCCGGTGCCGCCCAGCTCAACCAGGAGCAGATCGACGCCTGAGCGCCTCAGGTGGTGTGCTCGGGCAGCGGCGCCGTCTCACGCGCCGGGCGGCGCGACGCCCCGGACGGTCGGTCGTCCGCGGGTGACGCCGCCGTCGCCCCGTGCGCGGGTCGGTCGCCGACCGTCGCCGATCCATCCTCCTCCGCGGCGCCCGGTCCGCGGGTCATTCGTCCTCCGCGGCTGACTCCCCATTCGTCGTGGTCCCCGGCACGGGGAGACCTCTGAGCGCGGGTCCCACGGCTGCGACCGCACGGTCGATGCCCACACCGGAACCGTCCCGGCGCCCATACTCCACGGGGAGCGATCGCGCGACGCCCGCCGCGGACACGGCCTTGCCCGGCCCGTGGCCGACCCACGCCAGGGTCAACCCGGTCTCACCCGCGAGTAGTCGCTGGGCCCGCACACCGGCGGTCGCGCGGCCCTTGGCGGGGAATTCCGAGAGCGGGGTGACCTTCACGGACGCCTCGCCCATCTCGGGCAGCTGACCGTCACTGCGGGCCTGGGTGACCACCACGGTGGACTCGCTCGGTGCCACCGCCCCGAAGAAGATCACGTGCTCGTCCGGCGCGAGTTTCATCCCGGCCACGCCACCGGCCGTTCGGCCCTGGGGGCGCACCGCGGATGCGGGGAAGTGCAGCAGCTTGGCGTCCGAGGAGACCAACACGAGTTCCGCGTCGACCGGCGCGGCACCCACACCCACCACCGAGTCCCCGTCCTTGAGCTTGATCGCGGGCCACTGGTCCAGGTTCAGCGGGTAGTCGGGGTTCACGCGCTTGACCACGCCGTCCGCGGTCCCAATCGCGAACACGGCATTGCTGGGCACGAGTCCCACGAGCGTCTCGTTCTTGTCCAGACCCAGGAAGTCCGCGGCGGGCACGCCGTCCGCGAGGCGGGGAATGCCGTCGAACTCCTGCAGCACGGGCACGTCCACGCACGAGACGCGCAGCATCCGGCCCGTGGACGTGATCGCGGCGATCTCACCGCGCGCCGTCGAGGGCACCACGCTCGTCAGGGCGTCGTGCTTGAAGCGCCGGGAGCCATCCGCGAGCGGGGTGCGCACGGCACTGCGGGCGATCCGCCCGGTCGTGGACAGGAACACCCAGCACGGGTCGTCGCTGATCTCGAGCGCCACGGACGGTGCCGCGTTCTTCTTCCCGCGCGCGTTCTCCGCGGTGACCGCGGGCAGGTCCTCGGCCTCGAGCAGCACGGTGCGCCGCTCGTCACCGAACTTCTCCGCGGTCTCGGTGAGCTCGTCCGCGACGACGCCGCGCAGCGCGGTCTCCGAGCCCAGGATCGCCTCGAGTTCGGCGATCTCCCGCTGCAGGGTGTCCCGCTCGGCCTCGAGCTCGATCCGGGAGAACTTGGTCAGCTGACGCAACCGCAGTTCCAGGATGTGCTCGGACTGCGCGCGGGAGAGGTCGAAGACCGCGATCAACCGGTCCCGGGCCTCGGCCGTCTCCTCGGAAGAACGGATGATCTGGATGACCTCGTCGATGTCGAGGATCGCGATCAGCAACCCCTCCACGAGGTGCAACCGGTTCTGCCGCTTGGCCAGGCGGAACGCGGTGCGCCGGCGCACCACACTGATCCGGTGGTCGCTGTAGACCCGCAACAGCTCAAGCAGCCCCATGGTGCGGGGCTGACCCTCCACGAGAGCCACGTTGTTGATCCCGAAGGACTCCTCGAGCGGTGTGTGCTTGTACAGCTGCGCGAGCACGGCCTGCGGGTTGAACCCGTTCTTGAGCTCGATGACCAGGCGCAGCCCGTTGGTGCGGTCGGTGAGGTCCACGACGTCCGAGATCCCGGCGAGCTTCTTGGCCTGGACCGCGTCCTTGATCTTCTCGGTGACCTTCTCGGGGCCCACCATGTACGGCAGCTCGGTCACCACGATGCCCTGCTTGCGGGCCGAGACCTGTTCCACGGAGACCGTGGCGCGCGTGCGGAACGAACCCCGCCCGGTGCGGTAGGCATCCCGCACGCCCTCGAGGCCCACGATCCGACCGCCGGAGGGCAGGTCCGGACCGGGGATGAACCGCATGAGTTCCTCGAGCGTGGCCTCGGGGTTCAGGATGAGGTGCCGGGCCCCGGCCGCGACCTCACGCATGTTGTGCGGTGCCATGTTCGTGGCCATACCCACCGCAATCCCGGTGGCCCCGTTGACGAGCAGGTTGGGGTACGCGGCCGGCAGCACCGCGGGCTGCTGGAACTGGTTGTCGTAGTTGGGCCCGAAGTCCACGACGTCCTCGTCGAGGTCACCCGTGAGCGTGCGCGCGGCCGGGGCCATCCGGGCCTCCGTGTAGCGCGGGGCCGCCGGACCGTCGTCGAGCGACCCGAAGTTGCCGTGCCCGTCCACGAGTGGCACGCGCATCGCGAAGGACTGCGCCATGCGGACCATGGCGTCGTAGATCGCGGCGTCACCGTGGGGGTGCAGCTTGCCCATGACCTCGCCCACCACGCGCGCACTCTTGACGTGGCCGCGGTCCGGGCGCAGGCCCATCTGGTCCATCATGAACAGGATCCGCCGCTGCACGGGCTTGAGACCGTCCCGGGCGTCTGGCAGCGCGCGGGAGTAGATCACGGAGTAGGAGTACTCCAGAAAGCTCGTCTCCATCTCCTGCGTGACGTCCACGTCCACGATGTGCTCGGTGAAGTCCTTGGGCAGTTCGTCCTGGGGAGAACGCGTGGCTGAGCGGCGACGAGCCATCGAGGGGTAACTCCTTGAAATCAGGGCGTGCTCCTGTGACCGGAGCAGGCGGTTGGCTACTCTGAAGTCTATGGGTACCACCGACGACGCCGCGCCGCAGCAGGCCTACCCCGAGTACTGGGAGGCGGACGTCATCCTGCGCGACGGCGCCACCGCGCACCTGCGCCCCATCAGCCCCGAGGACCAGGACCTGCTCCAGGAGTTCCACTCCGGGCAGTCCGAGGACAGCATCTACCTGCGGTTCTTCTCCTACAAACCGACCCTGTCCCAGCGGGAACTGGACCGCTTCTCCACGGTGGACCACCGGGACCGCGTGTGCTTCGTGCTAATCCTGGGGGAGCGGATGATCGGTGTGGGCCGCTACGACCGCACCACGCAGCGCTCGGCGGAGGTCGCGTTCATGATCTCCGATCACCACCAGGGGCGGGGAATCGGGTCCATCCTGTTGGAGCACCTGGCCGCCGCCGCCCGCGAGAACGGGATCGACCGCTTCACCGCGGAGGTGCTGCCGGAGAACCGCAAGATGCTCCACGTCTTCGTGGAGGCCGGCTACGACGTCTCCCGTCAGTTCGAGGACGGCGTGGTGGTCGTGGACTTCGACATCGACCCCACCGAGAAGTCGCTCGCGGTGATGGCGGCGCGCGAGCACCGCGCGGAGGCCCGGTCCATCACGGACCTGCTGACACCGGCCACCGTGGCGGTCGTGGGGGCATCCGCGAACCGGGACCACGCGGGGTTCCACGCGGTCGAGGGCATCCTCACGGGCGGGTACACGGGCACGCTCTACGGCGTAGGTCATTCCCCGTACGAGCGCGAAGGGCTGCACTTCGTCTCGTCCCTCGACGAGATCGAGGGCACCGTGGACCTCGCGGTGATCGCGGTGCCGCGCGAATCGGTGGAGGAGACCGTGACGCAGTGCGGCAGGGCGGGAGTGCGCGCCGTCGTCGTGATGACGGGCGGTTACGCCGAGGACGGTGCGGAGGGCGCGGCCGCCCAGCGCCGCCTGGTGCGGATCGCCCGCGCCGCGGGGATGCGCGTGGTGGGCCCAGCGAGCCTGGGTCTGTTCACGACCGATCCGGAGGTCTCGCTCAACGCGTCCGTTCTGCCCGAGTTGCCGCGCCGCGGAGGACTGGGACTGTTCTCCCAGTCCGGGGCGATCGGCACCATGCTCTACGGTGCCGCGCAGCGCCACGGCGTGGGGATGTCCAGCTACCTCTCGGCGGGGAACCGCGCGGACGTCTCCGGCAACGACCTCATGCAGTACTGGGAGGACGACCCCGCCACCACGGTGTGCGGTCTCTACCTGCAGTCGGTGGGCAACCCGCGCAAGTTCTCGCGCATTGCGCGCAGGCTCTCGCTGAGCAAGCCCGTGATCGTCGCGAAGTCCGAGGTCACCGGCCTGCGGCTCCCGCCGGGCCACACGGGCCGGGTCACCCAGGCCCCGACCGGCGCGCTCGACGCGATGTTTCGCCAGGCCGGGGTGATCCGTGCGACCACGGCCGAGCAGTTGCTCGACATCGCCGCGATCGCGGAGAGCCAGCCGCTGCCCGCCTCCCCGCGCGTGGCCGTGGTCTCCAACGCGCTCGCGCTCGCGCAGCTCGCCGAGGACACGGCTCTGCGCCTACGGCTCGACCCCGCCGTCGTGGACGGCACCGTGGACACCTCCAACGGGCCCGAGCGGGCGCACGAGGCCGTCCTGGACGCCGTGCGCGCTCAGCTCTCGTCGGATGCGGTCGACAGCGTCGTGCTCGTGCTCATGCCCGTGCGCGGCCTGGACACCGCGGCGCTCGCGAGCGACGTCGCCCGGGCCGCGCGCGACGCCGACCGAACGACCGTGGTCGTGTTCACGGGTCAGCACGGCCCCGAGGCCATGACCACGTCCGTGCACACCGCGGACGACGCCGCCCTGCCGTGCTTCGATTCGCCCGGCGCCGCCCTGCGCGCGCTTGCGAGCGTCGTGGACTACATGACATGGCGCTCGCAGGACCAGGGCGTGATGGTGTCGCCCGAGGAGTTCGATTCCGACGGCGTCGAGAAGTTCCTGGAACGGCTGCGCGAGAAGATCAGCGGGGACGCGCTCTACGAACTGGAGATCGCCGAGCGCAACGAGCTGCTGGGTCTCGCGGGGATCCGCGTGCTCGAGTCCGTGCGGTTCACGGACCCGGAGGCCGCGTACGCCGCCGCCGAACGGCTCGGCTACCCCGTGGCCTTGAAGACCACGGACCCGTTCCTGCGCCACCGCCTGGACCTGGGTGGCGTGGTGCTCAACATCGCGAACGCGGACCAACTGGGTGCCGCGATCGAGACCATGAAGCGCACGCTCGCGGGCTGGAACGCGAGCGATTTCGAGGTGCAGTCCATGGCGCCCACGGGTCAGACCGTGGTGGTGCGCGCCGCGGAGGACCCACTCATCGGTCCCGTCCTGTCCTTCGGGATGGCCGGGGACGCCGTGCACCTGCTGGACGACTGGGCCCACCGCGTGCCCCCGCTGACCGACCGGGACATCACTCGCATGGTGCGCGCGCCCAAGGCCGCGCGGAAACTGTTCGGCTACCAGGGCGTCCCGCCCGTGGACACCACCGGATTGGAGCAGCTGATCAACCATGTGGCCTTTCTCAAGGACCGCTTCCCCGAGATCGCGTTCCTGGAACTGAACCCGGTCGTGCTCTCCGGATCCGTCGTCACGGTGCTCTCTGCCGCGGTCAAGATCGGGGACCCGGGACAACGCACGGACAGCGCCCGGCGCGCCATGCTGGGCTAGCACGGGACCGCGAACCGAGTGCGGGACACGATAGCCGGACGCTTCGAACTGCTGACACCCATCGCCGAGGGTGGCAGCGGGGCCGTGTGGCGAGCCCACGACCTGCGCCGGGGCAGGGAATGCGCGGCCAAGGTGTTGCGGCAGCGTGATTCGGCGGAGCTGTTGCGCTTCGTGCGGGAACAGTCCGTGGACCTCGAGCACCCGCACGTCGTGGCTCCGTACGGCTGGGCCGCGGAGGACGAACACGTGGCCATCGCCATGGAGCTCGTGTCCGGGGGCACCCTCGAGGCCGCGCTGCAGGACAACGGTCCCGTGGCGGACTGGCTCGCGGAGGAGCTGATGTGTCAGCTGCTCGAGGCACTGCGCTTCGTCCACGAGCACGGCTGGGTGCACCGGGACGTCAAGCCCGCCAACGTGCTGCTCGAACCCACGGGTTCGGGGACCCCCGTGGCCCGGCTCGCGGACTTCGGGATCGCCGTGCGCGTGACCGATGCGCGCCTCACGCACGCCGGCACCGTGGTGGGTACCCCCGGGTACCTGCCGACCGAGGCGTACGCCCCGGGGAATCCGTCTCGCACCATGGACCTTTATGCCGCCGGGGTCACGGCGGTGCGCATGGTCCTGCCCGAGGTGGATCTCAGTGGCGACCCCTTGCGCCCGGAGGACGTGGCCCGCCTCGGCTTGTTCGGGGGTTCCCCGCTGTTACACGCGGGCGTGGCCGGACTGCTCAGCATCGTGCCCGCGGAGCGCACGCGCGCCGCCGACCAGCTGCTCGCGAGTCTCACGGCCACGGCGGCCGCCCGCCGGGACCGGCCCAGCGAGACGGTGGATGGCGAGCCGTTCGAGGTCTTCGACGTCCTCGAACCCACCACGGAGCGTGAGCTGTCCCCGGTGCTCGACGCCGCGCGGTTACCTCCCGGGGCGGGCGGGACCACGGAGGCGCCCATCGCGTGGCACGCGGTGCACCGGAAGGTGATCGCCGGGGGTGAGCACCGGCCCATGGCCGAGCGCGGCGGTGACCGGTTGCGCCCCTTCGCCCCCGTGAACGAGGTGACCGCTGCGCACGCGATCGGAACCGGTGCCGGGCAGGACACGACCGAGCGGCTGAACCCCGTGGAGGGCACGCCCGCGATGCTCGAAAGGCACCCCGTGGGCACCTCGGGAGGGGCGAGCGCCCCGGACCGGTCCGAGGAGATCACGATCGTGGATCCTGCGGGCTTCACGGGCGTGAACCCCACCGGTATCACTGCCGTGGGTACCGCAACCGGCCTGGCTGCCAGAGGGCGGGACGCGGACACGGGAGCCGGTGGCGGCGTGGACCCGGGTGGCACGGCGGACGAACGGGAGCCGCACGCTCGGCGAGCGGTCCGCTGGCCGTGGTGGGTCCTAGCGCTCACGCTCGCGCTCCTGGCCCTCGCCGCGGGGTACCTGTGGCTCGGCCCCGTGCTGGTGCAGTGGGGCGGTGATTCGTCACCGGTGCAGACACCGGCCCCCACCATCTCTCCCACGAGGGACCCGGAACCGGCGCCCACCACGGACGTGACCCCGATCTGTTCGAAGCTCGAGGACGGCACAGTTTCGTGCGTGGTGGCCCCGTGAGGCGCCGGGCGGCGGAGGGTTGCGCCGTGTGCCGGACCGCGAAGGGTCGCAATGTGCCCCGGGCGGCGCGGTGGAGGACAATGGCGCCATGACATACTCAGCACCCGATGGATCGCGCCTGGTCCAGGACATCGAGAAGGCGGGTTTCTATCCGCAACTGGTCACGGACGTGGTCATGGACTCCCTGGACGGGCGGCGCCCGGTGTCCCACCTGGTGCAGTTGGAAACCCATTTCACCAACACGGAGTTGCACCGGCACATCACGGCCCTCGTGCTCGCGGAGGACGTCCTGCACATCACGCACGTGGACGACCAACAGTATGACGAGAACGGTTCGGACACCGTGGCTCGGGTCTCGTCCGAGACCGTGCCGATCTCCCAGATCCGCTCGGTCACGCTGAGTTACGCGTACCACCAGCCGCAGAACTACGTCCCGGGCACCGCGATCATGGAGCTGAACCTGGCCGTGAGCTGGACCGGGACCCAACAGCTCGAGCTGTATCCCGCGATGTGCGAGGACCCCGAGTGCCAGGCGGACCACGGTTACACGGGCACTGCCGCGAGCGAGGACGTGGTCATGCGCATCAGCTCCGAGGCGGACGGGCAGGAGGCCGTGGAGGGCGCTCGCGAGTTCGCGCGCACGCTGCGCCGGGCCAATGTGGCACCGCTGACGGATTCCGGCGCGCAGATCGCGCAGTCCCCGCCGCAGCACCCCACCGCGGCCCGTCCCGAACCGCCGGCACCGCGACCGCGGTTCGGTCACCGGTTCAACGGCCGCGATTCGGGGCGCAACGCGTGAATGTGGAGGATCCCGCCGCCCCGGAGCTGCCGCGTGCGCCGCGCTACGGTTCGCACAGCGTCGCGGAGGTCATGGGTTCCGCGGCCGCGGCCCTGGGCATCCCCGGTTTCCGCAACGCACTCAGCTTGCCGTCCGCGCAACGCTATGTGGTGGTGCTCGTGGACGGTCTCGGCTCGCGCTTGCTGAGGGGGACGGCGAGCTACGCGCCCACCCTGCGCGCGGCCCAGTCACTCGGTGAGCTCGATGCCGCGTTCCCCACGACCACGTCCGTCTCGCTCTCGTGCCTGGGCACCGGAGTCACACCGGGGCGTCACGGCATGCTCGGCTACGACGTCGTGGACCCTGCCTCCGACCGCGTGGTCAACATGCTCGGCAACTGGCCCTCGGACGTGGACCCGCTTGCCTGGCAACCCGAGCCCACGGTCCTGGAGCGCGCCGCGCAGCACGCGGACGCCGTGACGGTGAGCTCACCACGCTTCGAGTCCTCCGCCCTTACGAAGGCCGTGCTGCGTGGTGGCCGTTTCGTGGGCGCCCACGGTGTGTACGCCCGCACCGCGCGCACCCTCGAGCAACTGCGGGAGGGCAGGCGCGGGCTCGTGTACTTCTACTGGGACGAGCTGGACAAGACCGGTCACAAAGCGGGGTGGCGCTCGGACGACTGGTTACGCTCCCTCGAGGAACTTGATTCCGCGCTCAAGCGGCTCGTGACCAAATTGCCCGCCAACACCCGGGTGATCCTCACCGCGGACCATGGCATGGTGGACGTGGCCCCCGAGCACCGCGTGGACTACAGCGCGGTCCCCGAGCTCATGGCCGGGGTGCGGCTCACCGCGGGTGAGCCCCGGGCGGTACAACTGCACACGGACGCGGACACCGATCCGGAAGAACTGGCAAGCCGTTGGAGCGCGCACTACGGGAACGTCGTGTGGGTGGCCACCAAGCAGCACCTTGCGGCGCACGGGTACTTCGGCCCCGAGCCGGATCAAGGATTGCTCGAACGAGCAGGCGACGTGTGGGTGCTGGCCCGCGAGGACATCGCCTTGTACGACGTCTCCCGACAGGGAACCCGGCCCCTGGCCATGGTGGGCCAGCACGGGTCGCTCACCGACCAGGAGAGGTTTGTCCCTTCCCTGGTGTGGTGATCGGCGCGGGCTTAGTCCCCTTCTGCGTGGGGTCCGGATCGGCGGTCGGCGCCGCCGGCCGCGTGGGCGCCGGTGATTGGGGCGGCCGAGGTGCGCGGGTCGGTTCCGGTGCCTGGCTCTTCGTGGGCTCGGGCATAGCCGTGGACGGAACGGGCCGAGGGGTGCTCGTGGGCGCCGGGGGTACCGGCGCGGCGGGCGGTGCGGGAGCGACCGGGGGTGCGGGAACCACGGGGGGCGGAGCGGGCACGTAGTACTGCTCCGCGGGCCTCGAGGGCGGGACCAACGGCGTGATCTGCGGCGACGGCGTCGGAGATACGCTCGGGGTGGCGCTCGGCGTGGGGGAGGGGGTCACGGTGGGGGAGGGGGTCACGGTGGGGGGCTCGGTCGCGAAGTTCGCGGGGTCGTCGCCGGACGAACCCGACAAACCGGTGAAAGCCACGGCCCCCACACCCACCAGGACGAGCAGGGCCGCACCACCGAGCGTGACGGGGGCCATGTATCGCCGGACACCCGAGCGGGCCGGAGTCGCGGTGCCTTCGGGGGATTGAGTGTCCTCACCGAATAAATCGTCCTGGATGGAGTTGCCCATGCAAAAATTCCCTCGAGATCGCCCGTGCGTGTCCACGACCGGACCGTGTTCTCCCCGGGCCCGGTGCGTTCACGTGACTTTACCGCGTGCCGGCTTCCCCGCGCACAACCGCTCGTGAGAGCGCAGCGCCGACGTCAGGACCGGTTGGCCCCGAAGACGATGTCGTCCCAGCTCGGCACGGAGGACCGCTTGGCCTTGGGGGTGCGACCCCGCGGGCCCGGGGCGGGACGGTCGCTCGATCCCGATTCGTCCGTGGTGCTCGCATCGCCGGAACGGGCCGGTTCGTCGGTGTCCTGCGCGGCGGGCTCGTCCTCGTCCGCCACGTCCGTGGCCGTGCCGGAGGCGTCGACGGCGAACGCGCTATCCGACGTCGTGCCGCGCGCTTCGGTCTCCGTGGCCGCGTGTTCGTCCTCACCGGAGTTCTCCGACCCGGAGTCCTCAGGCGCGGAATCCTCGGAAATGCAATCCGCAGGCTGGTGGTCCGTGACGGCGGAGGGGACGTTCTCGTTCCGGGAGGCTGCGGGGGAGTCGTCGTACGAGCCCTTCCCGAACGGCACGGCGGGGGCAGCTGCGTTCCGGGAGGGGGTGGCGTCGTCGTGTTCAAGGGGGGTCGAATCGTCGACGATCTCGATCCCGTCGTCCTGGGCGAGTGCCTGGGCCTCGGCGACCTGCGAGGCGGCCGGCTGGATGGGCCGGTCGAACACCGTGGAATCCTCCGGGGCGTCGATGGGGCGCGGGCGCTGGTCCACCTGACCCATGCCGCGGCCGAGTATCTCCGCGAGCCGGTCGTCGCCCGCCTCGTCCGAGCCGATCCGCCGTCCGCGGCGCGACTGCAGGACGTCGAGCAGGTCGTCCGCCTGGCTCGCCTCGTGCTGCAACTGCCGCAATGTCGCGGTGGGTGCGGGGGGCAGCGCGTGGGCGGCCGCGCCGAGCGGGCCGGTCTCCTGGTGCTCCTGACCCAGCGCGTGCGCCCAGTCGTTCTCCGGACGCACGGTCCGGTTCGCGGGGTTGTAACTCCACTGGGCGGGACCCGGGATGTCCGGGGCGTCCTGCGAGGCGTCCTCCGCGGAGAAGCTCAGCTGCACGGTCCACAACTGGTCCTCGCGCAACCACGCGTCCCAGTCGAAGGACGAGCGGTCCACCCCGAGCTCGGCGGCACGCTCGTCCACGGTCTCACGCAGGGTGCGGGGCTCGCCCTCGAACACGGAGCGGTAGCCCTCGTGGGAGGGGTTGGTCCCGGAGACCGTGACCCGGCACGCCTCGGCGACCACGTGGGAGCGTTCGGCCAGGATGGGCCACTCGTACCGCTTGACGCGTTCGGCCTCCCACCCGGACTCGGCCACGACGTCCTCGACGCTCGCGCCGGCGCGGAAGCGGGCCTGGATGTCACGCGGACCGAAGGACCCTCCGCCGCGCCCATGAGAGGGTGGCTTGCGGCGCGCGTGCTGGATCGTCTGACGCAATTGCTGGTCGATCTTCAGCCGGTAGCGGGTCGAATCGGGGGTCTCCACGATGAGGTGCTCACCGTCGTCGTGCACTCCTACCAGGCGCAACTGCTCCATGCTGTCCTTCCCTCGCCGTTGGGGGCACCACGCGATCCGGGGTGCGCTCGGCGCGCTCGTAGCGTCAGTGTAGTGGCACGCCCGGGCGCCGTCCGGGACCGGCGGGACGGCCACCCGCACGGGCACCACGTGTGTCATCCGGACGAGCGGATCCACCGCCCGAGGTGGAAATCTTGCTCTGCGAGAAAACCTCGGCGTCGCCACTGGCTTTTTCCGCGCCCATGGTGAACAATCTACGCGACACGGCCCGGGGGTAGAGCGCTCGGGAGTTGTTTTTCGCAGGGATTTTCGTGAAGACCGGTTGGAGCGGATAGACACATGGCCACAGACTACGACGCACCGCGTAAGCAGGACGAAGACCTCAAGGAAGACTCCATCGAGGAGCTCCAGTCCCGGCGGTCGGACCAACAGTCCGGAAGCGTTGACGAGGACGAGGCCACCGCGGCGGAGAGCTTCGAGCTCCCCGGCGCGGACCTCTCCAACGAGGAACTGTCCGTCGTGGTGCTCCCAGCCCAGGACGACGAGTTCACGTGTGGCTCGTGCTTCCTGGTGCGCCACCGTTCGCAGCTCGCCGAGGAGCGCGATGGCGTGAAGTACTGCCACGAGTGCCTGGGCTGAGCCCCGGGTCCACGACCGCATGACGACGGGCGCTCACCCTCGGGTGAGCGCCCGTCGTCTTTCTGCTCGTCCGTGATCGTGCTCGTCAGACCCGGTCGCCGCGGTCGCTCGCCGAGCGGGAGCCCGCATTGATCGCCTCGGCCAACCGCTCGGGGTGGCGGGTCGCGGTGAGCCAGTACGGGGTGGGGTCCACCGGGTCCACGATCTCGATCCGGCACAGGTCCGGCATCGACACACGGAAGTTCATGAAGGCGCGCCCGTCCAGGTCGGGTCCGCGCGCAGCACGCGCCTCGGCGCCGACCAGCGGACGAGCATTGCCCACGTACTGCCGTTCGATGTACGCCCGGCCCACGCGCAGGTCCTTGTCGGTGACCACGATGCTCGGCGCCCCCAGGTGCAGCACGAGCCCGATCACGACCATCAGCACCACCGCGACGATCACGCCCACGGCGATGCTGATGGGTGCCACGGCCACGAATCCGGTCGCACCCACGAAGACCACGATGAGCCATACCCACCACGCGACGATCAGCTTCTCCTCGTACTGCACGTCCGCTCGGACGTTCTCCTGGGCGTGGGACGGGTGCTCTGCGGGTGAGGACGCCGCGGCCGCCCCGGAATCTGGGTGGAAACTCATGCCCCCACCTTGACACATTCCCCCTGGACGCCGCCCGCGTCCGCGCCGTCAGGCCCGCGCGTTACAGTGGGGCATTGTGACCGAAATGAGCGAGTCGGCCGCGGTGACCGTGGCCCTGCACCTGTTGGACCCGGACCTGCCCGCCCCCGCCTATGCACGTCCCGGTGACGCCGGGGCGGACCTGCGCGCCCGCCACGACGTCGAACTCGGCCCGGGTCGGCGCGCGCTCGTGGACACAGGGGTGGCGCTCGCGATCCCCGCGGGGTACGTGGGTCTCGTGCACCCGCGCTCCGGGCTCGCGGCCAAGCATGGGCTGACCGTGGTCAATGCACCGGGCACCGTGGACAGCGGCTACCGTGGCGAACTCAAGGTGTGCCTGCTCAACACGGATCCGCATGAGAGCTACACGGTGCGCCGCGGTGAGCGGATCGCCCAGCTCGTGATCCAGGAAGTGGTCACCGCCCGCTTCGAGCTCACCACCGAACTCCCCGACAGCGAGCGCGGTGCAAGCGGATTCGGGTCCACGGGGGCCCGCTGATCGCCGGCCCTCGCCCCCGCAGATTCCCCACCCACTCTTGGAGCAACTGATGTTCGGACGTAAGAAGCGCAACCGCGAGGCCTCGGAGCAGACACCGACCGAGTCCACGACCGCGTCGGCTGCCACCGAGGCCGCCCCGGACCAGGACGCGCCGGATCCTCGCGCCAACGGCCCGTGGGACGAGAGCGAGATGCCGGGTGAGCGCGCCGAGTACCTGGATCTCGGGGCTCTGCTGCTGAAGCCGGTCGCGCGCGTGGACGTGCGCGTCGAGCTGGATCCGCGGGACCGGGTGCCGCGGGCCGTGAACATGGACTTCGGGGGCGGTTCCGTCCAGGTGCAGGTCTTCACGGCCCCCAAGTCCTCCGGGCTGTGGGACGAGGTGCGCGCCGAGCTCGTGGCCGGGTTGCGGCGGGACGGGGGCGACCCCACGGTCTCCGACGGTCCCCTGGGCATGCAGGTCAACGCGCAGTTCGCGGGCGTCACGCCCTCCGGCGAGAACGGATTCCGGCTTGCACGCTTCGTGGGCATCGACGGTCCGCGCTGGTTCCTGCGCTGCGTCTACACAGGCGACGCCGCGCTGCCCGGGCCCACCGCGGAGGTGCTCGATGACGCCGTGCGCGGGCTCGTCGTCGTCCGCGGCCAGGACCCGCACCCGCCGCGCGACCTGCTCGCGCTCACGGTCCCCGAGGACGCCGAGGTGCACCCCGCGGGCGCGCCGACCGGTGCGGACGAGGACGCGGGTCGGACCCCGGCGGAGCCAGGCGCCGCGGTGCAGGAGCCGCGGCGCGGCCCCGAGATTACCGAGATCGGCTGACCCGGGTGGTCAACAACCCGCTCACGGGCGCGATCGACGTCGTCGCCGAACCCGAGGCCCACGCGGAGGACCTGACCCCGGAGCATAGGGCGCGGCAGCGGCGCCGTGCGGTCGTGGAGGGCGTGGTCGTGGAGGTCACGATCGCGCCCGTGACCGCGCCGCCGTACTACCGGGCGCTGCTGCGCGTGACGAACCCAGCGGCGCAGCCGTGCACGCTCGAACTGCTGTGGCACGGTCAGCACGTGGTCCCGGGCGTCACCGCCGGCACCAAGCTGCGCTGCCTCGCCGTGGTGTGCTTTCCGGACGGGGTGGCCACCATGTACAATCCGCGCTACGAGATCATCACCCCCAAGAAGGCCGTGCGATGACGTCCCCGCCGGACCCGACGGAACCCGCACCGCAGAGCGCGGGCGACCGCATGGGCCGCGCCGCCGAGGATCTCGCCCGGCGCTCGGGCCTGCGCCGGGACGCCAACGGCCAACTGGACGTGCTCAGCGCCGTGGGCGGCTGGCGCGGTGTGATCGAATCCATCCTCCCGGGACTCGTGTACCTCGCGTGCGTGGTGCTCACGGGGGAGTTGGTCCCGGCGTTGTTGGCGTCACTGGGCACGGCCGCCGTGTTCACCGTGCTCCGGCTGGCGCAGCGCCAGGCCGTGACCCAGGCGATCGCCGGGCTCATGGGCGTGGGGGTGTGCACGCTGTTCGCCCGCGCGGGCGGGCAGGCGCTGGACTACTACGTGCCCGGGTTCATCACGAACGTCGTGGCGCTGGTCCTGTTGAGCATCTCGGCGGTTGTTGGGTGGCCGCTGCTGGGCGTCGTCTTCGGCTACGTGCGCGGTGAATCCGTGGAATGGCGCCGCGACCCGCTGCGGCGCGTGGCCTATCAGCGGGTCAACGGTCTGCTCATCGCGATGTTCGCGACCCGGTTGCTCGTGCAGGTTCCGCTGTACGTCGCGGAGAACGTCACGGCGCTCGGGATCGCGCGCTTGGTCATGGGGGCCCCGCTGTACGCCGCTGTGCTGTGGGTGGCATGGCTGTGGAGCCGCCCTCGCCGTGAGCAGCCTGCAGGTTGACGTCCCGGGCCGTGGTGAACATGGCCCGCAACTGGTCCTCACCCTCCGCCGTGGTGATGAAGAACAGCTCGTCCCCGCTCTCCAGGACGTCGTCGCCGGACGGTGCGATCGGCACGCCGTCGCGCAGGATCGCCACGAGCGCCACGTCCTGGGGCCACGGCACCTGGGTCACGGTGCTCGCGACCACGGGGTGTTCCCGGGGCACCGTGTAGGCGGACAGCGTGGCCGAGCCGGTCTGGAAGCTCAGCAGGCGCACGACGTCGCCCACCTCCACGGCTTCCTCCACGAGCGCCGTCATCAACCGCGGGGTGGATACGGCCACGTCCACGCCCCACGCGTCGTCGAAGAGCCACTCGTTCTTGGGGTGGTTGACACGCCCCACGGTGCGGGGCACCCCGAACTCGCTGCGCGCGAGCAACGAGACGACCAGGTTGGCCTTGTCGTCACCGGTCGCGGCCACGACCACGTCCGCCTCCTCCGCGCGCGCCCGTTGCAGGACTTGGAGATCGCACGCGTCCCCCACGACCCACTGCGCACCGCGCAGGTTGGAGCGCCCGATCACCTCCGCGGTGGCGTCCACCACGACCACGTCGTGGCCGTGCGACAACAGTTCCCGAGCGATCGAGGATCCCACGGACCCTCCGCCTACGATCACCACGTGCATCAGTCACGCCCCCGCGTCCCAGGGGTCGCGGCGAGCGCCACGGCCTCCATGACCTCGTCCGACGGCGGCCGGGACAGCACCCGGGCCACGCGTTCCACGTCCTCCACGCGCATCATGGCGTGCACGATGTCCCCCTGCTGGTAGCTCGTGTCGCTCGCGGGCAGGATGCCCTCCCCGAACCGGGTCACGAACGCGACCCGCACACCGGCGGCCTCCTCGATCCGGTCCAGGTGCAGTCCGGACCACGCGTCGTCCAGGGGCAGTTCCCCGAGCTGCAGGCGGCCGGAGGCCTCCCGGAAGTCACCCGTGATGGCGTGTTCGGGCAGGATGCGGCGCAGCACCTGGTCCGCGCTCCAGCGCACGGACGCGACCGTGGGAATGCCCATGCGCTGGTAGAACTCCGCGCGGGTGGGGTCGTAGATCCGGGCGACCACGTGCTTGACCTTGAAGGTCTCCCGCGCCACGCGCGCGGCGATGATGTTGGAATTGTCCCCCGAGGAGACCGCGGCGAACGCGTAGGCGTCCGCGATCCCCGCGCGTTGCAGCACCTCGCGGTCGAAACCGTGGCCCGTGACCTTTTTGCCGCTGAACGAGGGCCGCAGTTTGCGGAACGCCCGGTCGTCCTGGTCGATCACGGCAACCGTGTGCCCTGAGTCCTCGAGGGCGTGCGCGAGGGTGATACCCACCCGGCCCACGCCCATGATCACGAAATGCGCCATGAGCCACAGCATAGGGCCCGCGGCACGGGACAAGGCCCGGCCGAGGGACTAGCGTGTTCCCACGTGTATGTGTCCCAAATGCTGCGCCGCGCGCTCGTGGGCAAACCGATCCACAACGAGCGCGCCGCGGGCACGGTGCTCTCCAAGGGCACCGCCCTGCCGGTGTTCGCGTCCGACGCCCTGTCCTCGGTCGCGTACGCCCCGGATGAGATCGTCCTGACGCTTGCCCTCGCGGGTTCCGCGGCGATCCTGCTGTCCCCGTGGGTGGGCCTCGCGGTTCTCGCCGTGCTCGCGGTGATCATCACCGCGTACCGGCAGAACGTGCGCGCGTACCCCTCGGGCGGGGCGGACTTCGAGATCGCGTCCAAGAACCTCGGCCGGCCCGCCGGTGCCGCGGTGGGTGCCGCTCTGATGGTGGACTACACGCTCGTCGTGGCCGTGTCCATGGCCGCCGCCGCGCAGTACCTCGCCGCGGCCGTCCCGTGGCTCGTGGGTCACCAGACGGTCGTGGCCGTCGCGGGGATCGCGCTCGTGGGCTTGCTCAACCTGCGCGGACTCAAATTCATGGGTCGCGCGTCCTCGGTGCCCACGTACGCGTTCGTGGGGGTCGTGCTGATCCTCGTGCTCGTGGGCTTCGTCCAGGACGTCACGGGAACACTGCAGCGCGCGCCGTCGGCGGACTACGACGTCGTCCCGGCCGCGGGCATGGACGGGGGGCTCATGGGCCTGGCCGGGGCCATGCTCGTGCTGCGCGCGTTCTCCTCGGGTGCCGTGGCCCTGACGGGCGTGGAGACCATCACGCACTCCGTGCCGTTCTTCCGCAAGCCCAAGGCCCTCAACGCGGCGCGCACGCTCGTGGTGCTCGGAGCGCTGTCCGCTGTGTTGCTGCTCGGGGTGCTCTACCTGACCCGGCGCACGGGCGCGGTGGTCGTGATGGACCCCGCGCGGCAACTGTTGATCGACGGCCGCGCACCGGAGCCCGACTTCTACCAGGTGCCCATCCTGGGCCAGATCGCGCAGGCCGTGGCGGGGGCGGATTCCGTGTGGTTCGTGATCCTCGTTCTCGTGACCGTGGGCGTGCTGTTCATGGCCGCGAACACGGCGTACTCGGGCTTCCCCGTGCTGGCCTCACGCCTCGCGTCCGCCGCATTGCTGCCCCGGCAGTTGCAGAGCCGGGGGGACCGCTTCGCGTTCACCAACGGCATCATCCTGTTGTCCGTGGTCGCGGCGGTCTTCACGATCGTGTTCGGCGCGAACGTCAACGGGCTCATCCAGCTCTACGTGGTGGGGGCGTTCTTCGCGTTCACGCTGACCCAGGCGGGCATGGTGCGGCACTGGGCCAGGGTGCGCCGCACGAGCACGTCGCAGAGTCCGCACCGCCGGATCGCCGGGCGCTGGGCCGTGGCGGTGATCGCCCTGATCGCGTGCGCGGCGGTGTTTGTGGTGGTACTCGTGACCAAGTTCGCCCAGGGCGCGTGGCTCACGATCGTCGCGATCGCCCTGATCACCGTGATGATGCGCGCCATCGGGCACCACTACCGCTCGGTGGACACCGAACTCGAGGTGCACCAAAACTCGGGGGTGCGGGCCCTGCCGTCCCGCGTGCACTCGATCATCGTGGTCACCTCGGTGCGCAAGCCCGTGGTGCACGCCCTGACCTATGCGCGGGCCTCCCGTCCGTCCAGCCTCGAGGCCGTGGTGGTGGACACGGACCGCGCGCGCACCGAACAGATCGTGAAGCAGTGGGAGGCCCTGGAGATCCCCGTGCCCGTCACGGTCCTCGCCTCGCCCTACCGCGATACCGTGGGACCCGTCGTCGCCCACATCCGCGGCATCCGCCGCAAGTCCCCGCGGGACCTCGTGATCGTGTACCTGCCCGAGTACGTGGTGGGCCGCGGATGGGAACGCTTCCTGCACAACCAGGCCATCCGCCCGTTGCGGACGCGGCTGCACTACGAACGCGGAGTCATGATCGCCTCCGTACCCTGGCACCTCGAATCGGTGCGCGAACTACGACTCACGGAGAACAACGAATGACCGAGTCCCCCGATCACCTCGAGCTGCGCCTGGGCGCCGTGGCCCACGGCGGCCACGTGGTGGCCCGCACGGACGAGGGGCGCGTGGTCTTCGTGCGCCACGGGCTGCCGGGGGAGCTGGTTCGGGTGCGGCTCACCGACCGGGACCCCGCGGCGTCGTTCTGGCGCGCTGACGTCACGGACGTGCTCGAACCCGTCCCCGGGCGCCGGGAGGTACACCCGTGGGAGCAGGCGGACGCGCTCGTCGCAGCGGGCGCGGACCGGTCACCGCTGGGCGGGGCCGAGTACGGGCACGCGGATCTGACGACCCAGCGCGAACTCAAACGCCACGTGATCGCCGAGCAACTGGGCCACCTGGCCGGCCACGACTGGGACGGCGAGGTGCAGCCCGTCGCGGGGGAGAGCCCCGACGGCACCGGGTGGCGCACCCGGTTGCACCTGGACGTGGCCCCCGACGGCACACCCGGGATGTACCCCCACCGCAGCACCGAGCTCGGTCCCGTCACGGACATGCCCCTGGCCACGGACGCGATCCGTGCCCTGGCCCCGTGGTCGCTGGAGTACCCCGGTGCGGCCCGCGTGGACGTTGCCGCGCCGGCAGGGGGAGCGGCACCGCTGCTGCACGTGGGGCTGCGCCCGGATACCGCGCCGGAGCAGGTCACCGCCCTGCGGGATCGGTTGAGCGCATGGGCGGGGGACCGCGGGGTGAGCGTCACCGCGCGCTCGCCGCACGAGCGGGACACCCAGTTGTGGGCGGGCACCGACCACGTCCAGGAGACCCTCGAGTTGCCCGGCGCTACCGATCCCGAGCCGCTGCGCTGGCGCATAAGTCCCACGGGCTTCTGGCAGATCCATCGCGGCGCTCCCGGGACCCTCGCGCGCGCGGTACTGGACGGCGCCGGTCTGCGCCCCGGGGACAGCGTGTGGGACCTGTACAGCGGCGCCGGTCTGTTCACCGCGGTGGCCGCGCGCGCCGTGGGCCCCACGGGGTGCGTCTTCGCGGTCGAGGGCTCGCCCGTGACCTCCGCCGACGCCGCCCACAACCTCGCCCGCGCCCCGCACGTCACGAGCGTGCGCGGGGACGTGGCGCGCGTGCTCACTGGACCGGGCGGGCGGGGTGGGCACCGGGGCCGGGGCGCCGCAGCGGCGTCGTCCCGGCGGGGTCGTGGTTCCACACCGCGGCCACCGCGCCCGGACGTCGTCGTCCTGGACCCGCCGCGCGCCGGTGCGGCCAAGGAGGTGCTGGCCGCGGTGGACCGTGCCGCACCGCGCACGATCGTGTACGTCGCGTGCGATCCCGCCGCGCTCGGCCGGGACCTGGGGCGGTTGCGGCGCCGGGGCTGGCGGATCGAGGGCGTCGAGGCATTCGATCTGTACCCGAACACGCACCACGTGGAAGCCGTCGCGGTGCTCAACTGCGAGGGCTGAACCGGGCGGCCGCACGACGGCCCACGTCATCGTGACGCGGACGCCCGGGAATCCCCGGAGTGACGGAGCGCACGGGCTACACTGACAGGGACTGTTCCACGCGCGGGGGACACCTGTAGTGTGCCGCGCGCGCCGAACGCAACCGACGGTGGCGAGAGGAGTTCCACACCATGACTGTGGACAGCTTTGGAGCCAAGGACGTTCTCAACGTCAAGGGCACCGACTACGAAATTTTCCGACTGGACGCCGTGGAGGGAGCCCAGAAGCTCCCCTACAGCTTGAAGGTCCTGCTCGAGAACCTGCTGCGCACCGAGGACGGTGCCAACGTGACGAGCAAGCACATTGAAGCCCTGGGCAACTGGGACCCCGAGGCCCAGCCCGACACGGAGATCCAGTTCACCCCTGGCCGCGTGATCATGCAGGACTTCACCGGCGTTCCCTGCATCGTGGACCTGGCTACCATGCGTGAGGCCGTGGCAGATCTCGGCGGCGACCCCTCCCGCGTGAACCCGCTCGCCCCGGCCGAGCTGGTCATCGACCACTCCGTGCAGATCGACGCGTTCGGTTCCGCGGACGCGATCGAGCGCAACATGGACATCGAGTACCAGCGCAACGGCGAGCGCTACCAGTTCCTGCGCTGGGGCCAGACCGCGTTCGATGACTTCAAGGTGGTCCCGCCCGGGATGGGCATCGTCCACCAGGTCAACATCGAGAACCTGGCCCGCGTGGTCATGACCCGCGAGGTTGACGGCACGCTGCGCGCCTACCCGGACACCTGTGTGGGCACCGACTCCCACACCACCATGGAGAACGGCATCGGCGTGCTCGGTTGGGGTGTGGGCGGCATCGAGGCCGAGGCCGCGATGCTCGGTCAGCCCATCTCCATGCTGATCCCGCGCGTGGTGGGTTTCAAGCTCACCGGCGAGATCCCCTCCGGTGCGACCGCCACGGACGTGGTGCTGACCATCACGGAGATGCTGCGTGAGCACGGTGTCGTGGGTAAGTTCGTGGAGTTCTACGGTGAGGGCGTGGCAGCGGTGCCGCTGGCCAACCGCGCCACGATCGGCAACATGTCCCCGGAGTTCGGTTCCACCGCGGCGATCTTCCCGATCGACCAGGTGACCCTGGACTACCTGGCGCTCACGGGCCGCTCCGAGGAGCAGATCGCCCTGATCGAGGCGTACACCAAGGAACAGGGCATGTGGCACGACCCCGAGCACGAGGTCGCCTACTCCGAGTACCTCGAGTTGGACCTGTCCACCGTGGTCCCCTCGATCTCCGGGCCCAAGCGTCCCCAGGACCGCATCGAGCTGACCCGCTCCAAGGAACAGTTCCGCGACGACCTCGTGAACTACGTGGCCGAGGACAAGTCCGTGGACGTGGACCCGGACGTCGTCGAGTCCTTCCCGGCCTCCGACGCCCCCTCCCACGACGCGACCGATGAGCAGGACCCCCAGGACGCGCCGCGCGAGAGCTCCGCGGACGACATGAAGGAGCGCCCCGAGCACCGAGTGGAGGTCTCCATGGAGGACGGCCGTCACTTCGAGCTGGACCACGGTGCCGTGTCGATCGCCTCGATCACGTCCTGCACCAACACGTCCAACCCCTCGGTGATGATGGCCGCGGCCGTGCTCGCGCGCAACGCCACGGAGAAGGGCCTCAAGGCCAAGCCGTGGGTCAAGACCTCGATCGCGCCGGGTTCGCGCGTGGTCACCGAGTACTACGAGAAGTCCGGTCTGGTCCCGGCACTCGAGGAGCTCGGCTTCTACATCGTGGGTTACGGCTGCACCACGTGCATCGGCAACTCCGGTCCTCTGGAGCCCGAGATCTCCCAGGCCGTGCAGGAAAACGACCTCGCCGTGACCTCGGTGCTCTCCGGTAACCGCAACTTCGAGGGCCGAATCAACCCGGACGTGAAGATGAACTACCTCGCGTCCCCGCCGCTGGTCATCGCGTACGCGCTGGCCGGGACCATGGACTTTGACTTCGAGAACGAGCCTTTGGGCCAGGACTCGAACGGTCAGGACGTGTTCCTCAAGGACATCTGGCCGGACCCCACCGAGGTCCAGAAGATCATCGATGCTTCGATCGACACCGATATGTTCGACCGCGAGTACGGCACCATCTTCGACGGTGACGAGCGCTGGCAGAACCTGGACACCCCCACGGGTGACGTGTTCGAGTGGGACCCCGAGTCCACCTACGTGCGCAAGCCACCGTACTTCGAGGGCATGACCATGGAGACCACTCCGGTGGAGGACATCGAGGGTGCGCGCGTGCTGCTCAAGCTGGGCGATTCCGTGACCACGGACCACATCTCCCCGGCCGGTTCGTTCAAGAGCGACACGCCCGCGGGCAAGTACCTCACGGAGCACGGCGTGCAGCGCAAGGACTTCAACTCCTACGGTTCCCGCCGTGGTAACCACGAGGTCATGATCCGCGGTACGTTCGCGAACATCCGCATCAAGAACCAGCTGCTCGACGGCGTGGAGGGCGGTTTCACCCGCGACTTCACTCAGGAGGGTGGCCCGCAGGCCGCCGTGTACGACGCCGCGATGAACTACCAGGAGGCCGGTGTTCCCCTGGTGGTGCTGGGCGGCAAGGAGTACGGCTCCGGTTCCTCGCGTGACTGGGCGGCCAAGGGCACGTCCCTGCTGGGTGTGCGCGCGGTCATCGCGCAGTCCTACGAGCGCATCCACCGTTCCAACCTGATCGGCATGGGCGTGCTGCCCCTGCAGTTCCCCGAGGGCGAGTCCGCGGACTCCCTGGGGTTGGACGGCACCGAGACGTTCTCGATCGAAGGGGTCACCGCGCTCAACGACGGCCAGACCCCCAAGACCCTGAAGGTCACGGCCACCAAGGAAGACGGTTCCACCGTGGAGTTCGACGCCATGCTACGCATCGACACCCCGGGTGAGGCCGACTACTACCGTAACGGCGGCATCCTGCAGTACGTGCTGCGTCAGATCGCCAAGTAATAGATCCTCGGATCGTACCGTCGGCCGGTGATCCCCACTCGGGGGGGTCACCGGCCGACGGCGTTGCGGGCGCCGTTCGCCGTGGCCCAGGCCATGCGACGGGACGGGGCCCCGGCCAGGGCGAGTAAGATCGGACGGAGCATTCGGGCGCATCATGATCCCCCCGCCGGACGAGCACCCGTCCGGTGCGGGCCCGAAGAGGACGAGACATCCACGGAGAGCAGGCTATGACGCTTCTGGAGACCATCGAGGGACCCGAAGACCTACGGGGGCTGGACGCCGCGGCCATGGAGCAGTTGGCCGCTGAGATCCGTTCCTTCCTGATCACCCACGTCTCCGCGACCGGGGGTCACCTGGGGCCGAACCTGGGTGTCGTGGAGCTCACCCTCGCGGTGCACCGCGTGTTCGACTCGCCCCAGGACTCGATCGTCTTCGACACCGGGCACCAGTCCTACGTGCACAAGCTCGTCACGGGTCGCCAGGACTTCGACACCCTGCGCCAGGAGGGTGGCCTCGCGGGCTACCCGTCCCGCGCGGAGTCCGAACACGACATCGTGGAGTCCTCCCACGCGTCGTCGTCCCTGTCCTGGGCGGACGGGATCTCGCGCGGTTACGCGCTCACGGGTCAGGACGACCGGCACACCGTCGCGGTGATCGGGGACGGGGCCCTGACCGGTGGCATGGCGTGGGAGGCCGTGAACAACATCGCCTCGGACCGGGACCGCAAAGTCGTGATCGTGGTCAACGACAACGGCCGCTCCTACGCGCCCACCGTGGGCGGGTTCGCGAACCACCTGCGCGAGCTGCAGGCCAGCGTGCAGCAGGGCGTGGACGCCGTGCGCACGGACCGCCGCTACGAGCAGACCCTCGCGAAGGCTAAGCGCCTGCTGACGTCCTCGGGCCACCTGGGCCAGGCCGTGTACCGCGGTCTGCACGGGATGAAGCAGGGCATCAAGGACGTGGTGGTCCAGCAGGGGATCTTCGAGGACCTCGGCATGAAGTACGTGGGTCCGGTGGACGGCCATGACCTCGCCGCGATGGAACAAGCGCTCACGAATGCCCGCAACTTCGGCGGCCCGGTCATCGTCCACGCCATCACCGAGAAGGGCCACGGCTACTTGCCCGCCCGCCTGGACGCGAACGACCAGTTCCACTCCGTGCCCGTGATCGACCCCACTACGGGCAAACCCACGAGCACCGCCTCGGCCCGCTCGTGGACGCACGTCTTCCGCGACGAGATCGCCGCGATCGCGGATGAGCGCGAGGACATCGTGGGCATCACCGGCGCCATGTTGATCCCCATGGGACTGCAGAAGATGCAGACGGCACACCCGCAGCGCGTCGTGGACGTGGGGATCGCCGAACAACACGCGCTGACCATGGCCGCGGGCATGGCGTTCAGCGGGCTGCACCCGGTCGTGGGCCTGTACGCGACGTTCCTCAACCGCGGCTTCGACCAGCTGCTCATGGACGTGGCCCTGCATCACGCGGGCGTCACGGTCGTGCTGGACCGCGCAGGCGTCACCGGCCCGGACGGGCCGAGCCACCACGGGATGTGGGACCTCGCACTGTTGCAGATCGTGCCGGGACTGCACCTCGCGGCCCCGCGGGACGAGGACACCATGGTCGAGGAGCTGCGCGAGGCGGTTGCCGTCTCCGACGCACCCACCGTGGTGCGCTACCCCAAGGGCGCGGTGGGTGCGCCGCTGCCCTCCCTCGAGCGACTGAGCGGCGGGGTGGACGTCCTCGCCCGCAACGGCGAGGCCTCCGGCAAGGGCGTGGATCACCGCGACGTGCTGATCGTGGGCGTGGGCGCCATGTGCGTCACCGCGCTGGACGTCTCCGAACGCCTCGCCGCCCACGGTGTCTCCTCCACCGTGGTGGACCCCCGCTGGGTGCTGCCCGTGCCGCAGGCGGTCGTGGAGCAGGCAGCGACGCACCGGATCGTGGTGGTGATCGAGGACGGTGTGCGCGCCGGGGGCATCGGTTCGCTCATCCGCCAGGAGATGCGCGCCCAGGGCGTGGACACCGCGCTGAACGAGGTGGGGTTGCCCACCGAGTTCCTCGAGCACGCGAGCCGCGAGCAGATCCTGCAGCACACGGGGTTGACCGCCCAGCGCATCGCCCAGGACACGCTCGCGTCCGTCCTGGGCACCAAGGTCCCGTACGCGCGCCCCGTGGCCGAAGACGCCGCGCAGTTCACCGTGCCGCGCTCCGGGGAGCAACCGCGCGACGGACGCTGAACCACCAGCGCTGATCCACGGACCGTTTGCCGCCGGACCGATGCGGTGCGTGGCGAACGGATCCGCGCGGTTCAGCCCACGATGACGCGCCCGTTGCGCACCGTGACCGGGTACTCAGTGAGTCCCCTGGGTGCGGGCCCGCCCTTGACCTCGCCCGTGGCCATGTCGAACGCCGAGCTGTGGCACGGGCACACGTACTGCCGGTTGGCGGGATTGACGATGCACCCCTCGTGCGGGCACACGGGAGAGAACGCGGTGAACGTGCCCTTGGTGGGCTGTCCCACCACGGCCTGCACACCCCCGGAGTCCACCTTGAGCCCCGACCCCACGGGGATGTCCGCGGCGGCGGCCACGTCCACGGGGGTGGCCGGCGCGGTGGGGATGGCCGCGGCGTCGTCGTCCGATCCGCCGCCCGAACTGCATGCGCTCAACCCGACCGCGCCCACAGTGGCGATCCCGGCGGCACCCACGGCGCGTCGGCGCGTGAACAACGCGGGGGAGGGGGTCTTGGTCCGGGCGGCGGGGTCCTCGGGCAGGGGTGGGACGGTCATGGCGGTGCGATCCTTTCGACGCGGTGACTCCAATCCTAGGACCGGTCACGGCGCGGCGTGGGGCGCGGGAGCGGGGGGTTTCCTCAGTACGATGGGACCAGGAGCGGACGGGTGGATCCCGGTCCGCCGTACAGGAAGGAAGGCACCATGATCAAACGTCTTGCATTCGTCGCCGGTTTCGGAATTGGCTTCGTGGTCGGCTCCGCGTCCGGTCGCAAGAGCTACGAGTCCCTGCGCGAGAGCGCGCTGAACACCTGGAACGACCCCAAGGTCCAGGCCAAGGTCTCCGAGGGTACGGACTGGGTCAAGTCCGAGGTCCCCGTGGTGGGCGAGAAGCTCGCCGAGGGCGCGCAGAAGGCCGCCGGCACCGTGGGCGCCAAGGCCTCCGAGGGCGCGGCCGCCGTCAAGGACAAGGCCGCCCAGGGTGCCGCGTCCGTCAAGGACAAGGCGCAGGGCGGTGCGGAGGCCGTGAAGCAGAAGGCCTCCCAGGGCGGTCAGGATTCCGGTACGCCCGCGAACCATTCGGGCGCCGAGCTGCCTGAGCCCGCCGTGACCGAGGACGAGGTGGACATGAAGCCCGCGCACCCGGGTCCGGACGCCAAGGACATGAAGAACTGATGCGACGGGCGGCACGGGTCATGTGACCGCGCCGCCGCGTGACAACGGCCGTGCACCTTCGTGGGTGCACGGCCACTGTCGTGTTGTGGCCGGAGCGGTCCGGTGCACGGCCGGCTCCGCGCCCTCGATCTACTCGTGCCCCTCAGTGGTCTTCTCCGCCCGACGCCGCGAGCGCAGTTCACGCCACGCGGCCCCGATCACGGGCGTCACGTGCTCGACCTGCCACGAGCGGGCGCCGAGCTCGCGCAGCCGGGCGGCCACGGCGTCGTCGGCAGTGGAACGCGGGGGCTGCCAGCAGAACCGGCGCAACAGTTCGGGCGTCAGGAGGTTCTCGGTGGGTAACTCCAGGTGCTCGGCGAGTTCCGCCACGGCGGGTTTGAGGACCTTGAGCCGCGCCGCTGCCTCCGGGCGCTTGGCATCCCAGCCCTTGACCGGCGGGAGGGCGTTGGAGGGGATCGTGGCGGGGACGGGCTCCTCGGTGTTGCGGGCGTCCTGGACCGCGGTGAGCCACCGGGTGGCCTCGCGCGAGGCCAGGCGACCGTGGAAGCCCGGGGTGGCCATGAGCTGCGGCACGGTGCGGGGCATCGCGTTGGCGGCCGCCACGATCGCCGAGTCCGGGAGCAACCGTGTGGGCGCGAGGTCCTTGTGCCGCGCGAGCGACTCCCGCGCCTGCCACAGATTGCGCACCGCGGTCAGCTTGCGCCGGCCACGGACGTTGCCCACGCCGTGGGTGCGCCGCCACGGATCCTGGCGCGGTGCGGGCGGGGGCAGGGTGCGGATGTGGTCGAATTCTTCGAGCGCCCAGTCGAGCTTGCCCGCCTGGACCAGGCGATCCTCCGTGGCCCAGCGCAGCTGTACGAGCACTTCGACGTCCAGTGCGGCGTAGTTGAGCCAGTCCACGGGCAGCGGGCGCTGGGACCAGTCCACCGCCGAGTGCTCCTTGGACAGCGTGAATCCCAGCAGCTCCTCCGTCATGGAGGCGAGGCCCACCTTGCGCAGCCCGAGCAACCGACCGCCCAGTTCGGTGTCGAAGAGCCGGTCCGGGTGCATGTCCAGTTCGGCGAGGCAAGGCATGTCCTGCGTGGCCGCATGCAGCACCCACTCGACGTCGCGCAGGGCCTCGTTCACGACCGCCAGGGACCCCACGGCCTCGGGATCGATCAGGATCGTGCCCGCGCCCTCGCGGCGCAACTGCACGAGGAACGCGCGCTGCCCGTAGCGGAACCCCGAGGCGCGTTCGGTGTCGATCGCCACGGGACCCGTGGCCGCGGCCAGTTGCTCCGCGGCGCGCGTGAGGCCGCGGGCGGTGTCCACCACGCGGGGGAGCCCCTCTGCGGGGCCGTTGAGATGCACGGTCGCGGGAATGTGCAGATGCTCGAATCCGGGGACCACGATCTCGGGTGGCTCCGGAGCTCGAGGGGGCCTGGGGTCCTTGGCGTTGCTGTTGATGGGATGTTCCTCGGAGGGTGGATCGGCGGCGGTGCAGGTGATCCGCACCGCCGGACGGGACGGATGACGGGGCCGGTTACAGGTAGGTCACGCCCTCGTGATGGGGTGGCAGACCGGCGGCGGTGCACAACACCTGGGCCCAGGCACCCAGGTGGGTCAGGGCCCAGTGCGGCGGGCCGATGTGGGGCACCGGGGTCCAGGACGCACGCACCTCCACCTGGGCGGAGTCTGCATGTTCGGTCAGGCTGCCGAAGTGGCGCTCCACCGTGCGGGAGGCCGTACCGCCCTCGGCGGTGAACTGCGCACCGTGCTCGGTGAGCGTGTCCGTGAGCCAGGACCAACCGACGTCGGTCAGCAGGTCGTCCCGGCCCATGGCGGTGTCCGTGCGGGACCGGAACCAGCTCACGATCCGGAAGGGACCTTCCCAGGGCTGCGGGCAGGACTCGTCGTACAACACCACGAAACGCCCGGCCGCCGGTGCGTCGTCCGCGGTGCGGGGCCGGTCGGGTGCGGTGTCGCGCCGATGGGGACCCCGGACGACTTCCGCGGCGAAGGAGATCGCGTGCGGAGCAAGTCCGTGCGGGGGGACGATACGGCGCAGTGCGATCTCCGGGCGGAAGCGGGCAGTCTCCAGGGCTTGCACGACTGCGCGAAACACGTCCGGAGTGCTCTTCAGCTCGGTTACCGCTCCCACAAGGTCACAGTAACCACACCGTTATCCTTCACCGCGCGTTTGACATCGTGTCGCTCGTGCGT
>NZ_DDIY01000005.1:161584-242811 GCF_002338785.1 Kocuria sp. UBA1838
TCGTTCTGGGGTGGGTCGGATCGACGCTTCAGTCCTGCGTCGCGGGAACCAGACGCAGGGACACCGAGTTCATGCAGTAGCGCAGATCCGTGGGAGTGTCGTACCCCTCGCCCTCGAATACGTGGCCCATGTGCGAGTCGCAGTTCGCGCAGCGCACCTCCACGCGCTTCATCCCCATGGTTGTGTCCTCGATGTAGCGCACCCGGTCCTCCGCGAGCGGCGCGAAGAAGGACGGCCACCCGCAGTGGGACGAAAACTTCGTGTCCGAGCGGAACAGCTCGGCCCCGCACGCGCGACACTCGTACACTCCCTGCGTGGTGGTGTCCACGTACTCGCCCGTGAAGGGGCGTTCGGTCCCCGCCTGGCGCAGCACCTGATACTCGAGCGGGTTCAGTTGTTCACGCCACTGCGCGTCCGTGCGCGCCGCGGCGGCCTCCGGGCTCAGGGCTCCGCCGGTGCGGGCGCTCGTCTCGTGGTTCGGCTCCGTGGTCACGGGGCGCCTCCTTCTCGTCGTCATGTGACTTCCTCCCTGTTCAACCATGCGTTCGCGCCGGTTATGCCCGTACGACGTCGCGTAGCCGCCGTTCGACGCTCGCGCGCACCGTGTATTCGGGGTGCCTGCGGTAACCGGCCCGCCATCCAGGTCCCCGTGATCGGCGCGTGCCAGAATGACGACATGACTACCCTGATCACCCCCGGGCAGGATTCGAACGCGCGCTCGTGGCGCCGCGGCGCGGTGGTGGGCGCCGCCGCGAGTATCGGAGCGGCGTCGGCGACGTTCGCGTTGTCGGGAGGTCTGGCGGCGCTCGTCGCGCGCCACGTGGTCACCCCGTCCACCCGGCCCGGCAACGTCCAGGTGCTCAAGCTCGAGAAGGACCCCAACTCGGGACAGGAACTGATCACGCTGCCCGCGAACCCGGACACCCGGGTCGCCGGGACGTACGCCCTACGGTTCGACGACGGTCGCGGCCTCGCGCGGATCGGCTTCATCGTGCGCCAGACCGGGGGCACCGTCACGCGGCTCGTGGAGCGCGTGTACCGCGGGGAACTCGCGGTGGGCAAGCGCGGGTGGTGGACCGGGACCGTGTACGCGCGACCGTCGGACGCCGGGTTGGCCTACGGCAAGATCCACGTGGAGACGCCGCTGGGGCCCGCGCCCGCGTGGGTCATCCCCGCGGACGGGGACACGGCCACCGCACACCACACCGGCACGTGGGCGGTCATGGTGCACGGCCGCGGCGCCCAGCGCCCGGAATGCATCCGCGGGGCCAGGGTGGCCCACGAACTGGGGTTGCACTCCCTCATCCTGTCCTACCGCAACGACCAGGAGGCACCCTCCACCCCGGATCAGCGCTACGGGCTGGGGTTCACCGAATGGGAGGACATCCAGGCGGGGATCGGCTATGCGCTGGACCACGGGGCGTCGGACATCGTGCTGTTCGGGTGGTCCATGGGCGGGGCCATCGTGTTGCGCACGACCGAACTGACCGAGTACCGCGACCGGATCCGAGCGCTGGTGCTCACGGGGCCGGTCGTGGACTGGTACGAGCTACTGGCTCACCAGACCCGGATCCACCGCATCCCGCGGCGCGTGGGTCGCATGGCGGCGGACCTGATCTCCCACCGCATGGGCCCGCGGATCACCGGGCTGGCCGCGCCCCTGGACCTGCATGCCCTGGACTGGCTCTCCCGCTGGGAGGACATCACTACGCCCACCCTGATCCTTCACTCCACGGACGACGAGGTGGTCCCGGTGGCCGGGTCCGTGGAACTCGCCAATCGCAGTCCCTACGTGGACTTCGTGGGGTTCTCCGGGGCCCGGCACACCAAGGAATGGAACATCGACCGCAAACGCTACGAGCGGGCCATCCGTGACTGGTTGCCCGCGGCGCTCACTCGCCGAGCCGGGCGCGGATCTGGCGTTTGATCCGACCGAGCATCGCGGACATCCCGCGCATGCGCAGCGGGGACACCAGCTTGGTCAGCCCGAAGCGTTCCGGCAGGTCGTCGGGCACGTCCAGCACCTGGGACGCCGGCAGGCCGTTGAGCCCCTCGTGCAGGATGGATGCGAAACCGCGCGTGGTGGGCGCTTCGGCCGGCGCGGAGAAGAACAGGGCGACCGGTGCGTCCGCACCGGACCCGTCCAGTTCCACGGTCAGGAACAACGGCGACTGACACTCGGTGACCTGCTCGAGTTCCTCCGGGTGCTCGCCGAGCCGCGCGGGCAGCGCGGGCAGCGAACGGGAGAACTCGAGCAGCAACTGCAGCTTGTCGGGTTCGGGGACCTCGTGGAACTCGGTCACCAGCTCCCGCAACTGTTTGGGCAGGTCCTGGGTGCTCACCGCGCGGCCCCGGGGGCCTCGCCGCGTTCCTCACCCTGCGCCACGGGCACGCGCACGGCGTTGCCCCACTCGGTCCAGGACCCGTCGTAGTTGCGCACGTTGTCGAAGCCGAGCAGGTGGGTCAGCACGAACCACGTGTGCGAGGAACGCTCGCCGATGCGGCAGTACGCGATCACGTCGTCGTCCTGCCCGAGCCCGACCTCGTCGCGGTAGATCGCGTCGAGGTCCTCGCGGGACTTGAACGTCCCGTCCTCGGCGGCGGCCCGGGCCCACGGCACGGACGCCGCGGTGGGGATGTGTCCGCCGCGCAGCGTGCCCTCCTGCGGGTAGTCGGGCATGTGGGTGCGCTCGCCCGTGTACTCCTGGGGGGAGCGCACGTCGATCAGGGGAGTGGTGCCCAGCGCGGCCAGCACGTCCTCGCGGTACGCGCGGATCACGGAGTCGTCCCGCTCCACCGCGGGGTACTCGGTGGGGGTCACGGGGGTCGCGTCCGTGGTCAGTTCGCGGCCCTCGGCGATCCACTTGTCGCGCCCGCCGTTCATCAGGCGCACGTCCCGGTGACCGAACAGCGTGAAGACCCACAGGGCGTAGGCGGCCCACCAGTTGGACTTGTCGCCGTAGATCACCACGGTGTCGTCGCGGGAGATCCCCTTGCGGGACATCACCTCGGCGAACTGCTCCCCGTTCACGTAGTCGCGGGTGTCCGGTTCGTTGAGGTCCGTGTGCCAGTCCACCTTGACGGCCCCGGGGATGTGCCCGGTCTCGTACAGCAGGACGTCCTCGTCCGATTCGACGACGACGACGCCGGGCGTGCCGACGTGATCGGCCACCCACTGCGTGGACACCAGACGTTCCGGGTGCGCGTACTGCGCGAACGCGTCGTTCTGCTCTGCTTCTACAGCCATGAGACTTCTCCTTGTCCTTGTGCTGTCGTGGGCGCTGCGCACGCACGTGCCGTGCGCGTCTCGTTCTCCAGCGTAGTGGTGCGCGCGCACCTGGCGCATGCCGGCCCGCGTGTGCCGTCATACGCGGTCGCCGTGTTCACCACGGGCTGACCGGTAGCATCGGGGGAGAACGGGACGCCCGGCGCGTCCCACGTACTGTCCGTTTACCGCAGGACCGGTCCCGGTGCGCGCCCGCCGCGGCGCGCGATCCGGAACCGGTCGGGAGGCCCTGTCACGTGAGCACTCAGATCGAACACCTCGTGGAGCGCGATCCACGCGTCTCGGCCGATGAACTGCTGGCCGGTTTCACCCCGTCCGAACGCTTCGGGGAGGTGTCGTTCGACACGTACCGCCCTGATCCGTCCCAGCCCTCGCAGGCACAGGCGGTCGAGAAGCTCAAGACCTTCGCGGCGGGCGCGTCCGGGGGCGGCGCCTCCGGTGGCGGGTTCTTCTCCAAACTCTTCGGCGGGCAGAAGAGTTCCGGCGCGGCGCAGGGGATCTACCTGGACGGCGGGTTCGGCGTGGGCAAGACCCACCTGCTCGCGTCCCTGTGGCACGCCGTGCCCGGGCCCAAGGCGTTCGGCACGTTCGTGGAGTACACCAACCTGGTGGGTGCGCTCACGTTCCGCCGCACCGTGGACGCCCTGAAGGAATACACCCTCGTGTGTATCGACGAGTTCGAGCTCGACGACCCCGGGGACACCGTGCTGATGTCCCGGCTCATGCGCGAACTCGCGGACGCGGGCGTCAAGCTCGCGGCCACGTCCAATACCTTGCCCGGTTCCCTGGGCGAAGGCCGGTTCGCGGCGCAGGACTTCCAGCGTGAGATCCAGGTGCTGTCCTCCCAGTTCGAGGTCGTGCGCATCGACGGCGAGGACTACCGTCACCGCGGACTGCCGAACGCGCCGTCGCCCCTGCCCGACGACGCCGCGCTCGACGCCGCCGTCGAACAGCACTTCGCGGGTCGGCGTGTGGCGATCGACGACTTCGACGCGCTCGTGGAACACCTTTCCCGCGTGCACCCCTCGCGCTACCGTGCACTGATCGAGGGCCTGGACGCGATCGCGTGGCGCGGGGTGCGCACGATCGACCAGCAAGCGGTAGCGCTGCGGTTCGTGGTGCTCGCGGACCGGTTGTACGACCGGGACCTGCCCATCCTCTCCACGGGCGTGCCGTTCGACCGCGTCTTCACGGAGGAGATGATGGCCGGCGGCTACCAGAAGAAGTACTACCGAGCGGTCTCCCGCCTCACGGCACTCGCCCGGGAGGCGGACGAGGCCTGAGACCCGCGAGAGCGGTGGCGACGCCGCGGCGTCCTCCCCGCGCGGGTGACCGGTCCGTGAGAGGAGCCCTCGAGCCCGTGGGGCGCACCCTCGAGCCGACGTGAGAACGGGGTCCCTTCCGATCGGAAGGGACCCCGTTCTCACGCGGCGGTGCAGATCACTCGTTGCCGCTGAGCCGATCGCGCGCGGCGTCCTGGCCTTGATCGACCTGGCCCTCGAACTTGTGACCGGTCTTCTCGTCCACGGCGTCGCCCGCCTTGTCGATGCCCTGGTCGACCTTGTCCTGGTGGTTTCCGGCGGCGTCCTTGGCCTTGTCCGCGAGTCCTCCGAGATCCGGCATGATCTGTGTCCTTCCGGTAGGTGAACCAGCCCGGTGTCGGGTCGGTACGTTCATCCTGCACGGCTTCCGTCACATACGGAAGGACCCCGACACGGGGTTCACCCTGAGGGAACATGACGCGATGGGTCCGGGGTGGAAGGAATCGGGCCCCGTTCGTTCCCGTCCGAAATCGGGCGGGCGGCATCGCGTCCGGTCCGTTCCCGATCGAAGTGCCGAGCCCGGTCCGTTCCCGCCTGAAGTGGAGTACCCTGGGAAGTCGTCCCGCGCGCCAGCCGACCCCGCGAGAACCGGTGTGCAGCGCTCGCCCGCCGAGCGCCGTCGGCGTCATCCAGCGGGGCGGGAACCCCCATCCACGAAGGAGCCAGTGCGCGCCATGACCACCGAGAAGGTCGAACTGCTCCGCCACCCGGCGGAGGCCATCAACTGGAATCGCGTCCAGGACGAGAAGGACACCGAAGTCTGGGACCGTCTGACGTCCAATTTCTGGCTCCCCGAGAAGGTCCCGCTGTCCAATGACGTCCAGTCGTGGAAGACGCTCACGGCGGAGGAGCAGGACCTCACCATGAAGGTGTTCACGGGCCTGACCCTGCTGGACACCATCCAGGGCACCGTGGGCGCGGTCTCCTTGATCCCGGACGCCAAGACCCTGCACGAGGAAGCCGTGTACACGAACATCGCGTTCATGGAATCCGTGCATGCGAAGTCCTACTCGTCCATCTTCTCCACGCTGTCGTCCATGAAGCAGATCGACGAGGCGTTCCGCTGGTCGCGCGAGAACGAGCACCTGCAGCGCAAGGCCGACATCGTGCTGACGTACTACAAGGGTGACGACCCGCTAAAAAAGAAGGTGGCCTCCACCTTGCTGGAGTCCTTCCTGTTCTACTCCGGGTTCTACTTGCCCATGTACTTCTCCTCGCACGCCAAGCTGACCAACACCGCGGACCTGATCCGGTTGATCATTCGCGACGAGGCCGTGCACGGGTATTACATCGGCTACAAGTATCAGCGCGGTCTGCTGCAGGAGACCCCGGAGCGTCAGGAGGAGCTCAAGGCGTACACGTACGAGCTGCTGGACGAGCTCTACGACAACGAGGTGGCCTACGCCGAGGCGCTCTACGACTCGGTCGGCTGGACCGAGGACGTCAAGAAGTTCCTGCACTACAACGCCAACAAGGCACTGAACAATCTGGGCTACGAGGCCCTGTTCCCGCGGGAAATGACGGACGTGTCCCCTGCCATCCTCTCCTCGCTGTCCCCGAACGCGGATGAGAACCACGACTTCTTCTCCGGTTCCGGCTCCTCCTACGTGATCGGCAAGGCCGTGAACACGGAGGACGAGGACTGGGACTTCTGAGTCACTGAGCGCCCGCCCTCCCGGAGAGCGTTCCGAGGCCCGGATCCGCACGGTGTATGCGGGCCCGGGGGCGGGTTGGGTGGGAGTGTGCGGGAAACAAGGCCATGGAATGAAGAGCGGGTGGCGCGCGGGTGCGTCCCCCAATGTGCGGCTGTCATCACGTGGCCGCTGTTCCTAGGCTGGAGCCGCAAGGGGAGAGGTTTCCCGCCAACCCTCAGGCGTTCCGGGGGGGGAACGCCGGGTTGGTGGGGGCACGATCGACAACCGTGAAGAACTGCACAGTCATGCACTCGCCACGGGAGATCTTCGTAGGGGGCTTGAACGTGATGCGCGCAAAATCGTCCGTCAAATCAGTGCTCTCGGTCGCCGAGCTGGGCACGCTCAACCAGCTCATGCGCGGTGCCGGCACGGTGGAACCGTTCGAACGTGAACTGGTGTCCCGCGTGTTCGTGGGTGCTCGTGCGTGGCTGCAGGAACAGGAAGAGGGCGCGGAACTCACCCGTGACCAGCGCAAACGGTGGAACGCCGCGGTGCGCTACGTCAATCGCTACGTCTCACGCGGCGGTGTGACCATGTCGTGGCGAGTGCTGCGTTCCTTGGGCAACTCCACGGATCTGCTCGCGAACCACCACGTGCTCAAGACCGCGATGGTAGCTGCCGCCGCTCACGGTCCGGTCACCGCGGCCGAGGAGAGCCGCATGGCCACTGCGCTCACCGCCCCGCCACGTCCGGCCGCGCGGTTGACCACCTCCGCGGCGTGATGCTCCACACGTCGTCGACTTAGCGCGCGCCACGTCCGGCCGGGTGAGCGAGGAGTTGCGGGGAACGGACCCGCCCGTGCCGCCGCGTCCGGGTTCCGAGCGGGCCCCGCTGCACTAGAGTTGGCGCCAGCATGAAACTCATACGCCAGCGCGAGTCCCTGGGCGCCGAACAGGACTACCGCCGCGCCCTGTCCATCCTCGACGCCGCGCGCGGTGGCGCCACCGAACCCGTGTTGCGCGTGTACCAACCGCGGCCCACGGTGGCCTTCGGTCGCCGCGACGAACTCAACCCCGGGTTCCCCCGGGCCCGTCAGGCCGCGCTCGACGCCGCGTTCACCCCGCTCGTGCGCCGCGTGGGTGGCCGTGCGGCCGCGTACCACGGGGGTTGCTTGGTCATCGATCACGTGGAACCGGATCCGGATCCTAAGACGGGTATCCAGGACCGGTACCGCCTGTTCGGGGACATGGTGGTCGCAGCGCTCGAGGAACTCGAGATCCCGGCCCAGGTGGGAGAAATCCCGGGGGAGTACTGCGCGGGGGAGTACAGCGTGCACGCACCGGGGACAGCGGCGGATCCGAACCAACCGGTCAAACTCGCCGGTACCGCGCAGCGTGTCGTGGCCGGGGCGTGGTACTTCTCCACGGTGCTCGTGATCGAGGTAGCCGAGCCGTTGCGCAGCGTCCTGGAGGACGTGTATTCGTGCCTGGGTGTGTCGTGGGAACCGGCCACCGCCGGGTGCGTCGCGGACGTCCGACCGGGCACCACGGTCGCCGAGGTCGAGGCCGCGCTCATGAGCGTGTACGACCGGTACTCGTCCTACATGGGGTACGGCCCCGTGAGCGGATCGCGGTAGGGCCGACAACCCGTCACGGGAGGAGAACACCATGTGCGGTCGTTATGTGATCGCCCGGACCCCGGGCCAGCTCGCACTGCCCTTCGACGCGCAGGTCGACGACTCGATTGCCGGGGGCGTGGAACCCAACTGGAACGTGGCTCCCACGCACACGGTCCCGATCCTGCTCGAGCGGCTCTCACCGGACGGTCAGCTGCTCCCGGAGATCCACGCCGCGCGCTGGGGCCTCGTGCCCTCGTGGGCCAAGGAGCTGTCGATCGGGTCCAAGATGTTCAACGCCCGCTCGGAGACTGTGACCGAGAAACCGTCCTTCCGGGCCGCGGTCAAAGCCCGGCGCTGCGCGATCCCCGCGGACGGCTATTACGAGTGGAAGGCCCCGGAGTCCCGGCGCGGGAAGAAGCAACCGTACTTCGTGCACCCCGAGGACGGTTCTCCGATCTGGTTCGCCGGGATCTACGAGTGGTGGCACGTTCCCGACAACGCCGCGGACCTCGCGCGTGCCGAGCAGACCCGGCCGGGCAAGAACGCGCAGGACGACGCGGGCCGGTGGTTGCTCTCGTGTTCGATCCTCACGCGCGAGGCCCCGGACGCGCACGACGAGAACTCGCACCTCGCCGCGCTGGGAGCCCTGCACAACCGTTTGCTCATGGGCATGACCGAAGCGTTCGCGCGCGAATGGATCACCCCGGACAAGGACCACGCCCCGGAACTCGTGGACCGCGCGGTGGCCGGCGCGTTGGAGGTCGCCGCGCAGTGGCGCATGCATGCCGTGAGCACGGACGTGGGGTCGGTGAAGTCCCAGGGGGAGTACCTCGTGGAACCCCTGCAGACCCTGCTGTAGCCGCAGCCGGAGGCGTGTCACAACCCCGGTGAATGTCCTCGGTGCGGCCCGCCGCACCGCAAGACCTCGGCCCTCTGCCTATGGTGGAGACGGTGCACCGACGCACCCACACCGACGATAACCGGGGGTAGACATGGTTGAACTGGGCAACACCCTGACCGATGACACGCGCTGGCTGATCGACTTCGTCCGCTCCGCCGGAGCCGGCGTGCTCGCGAGCAACAGCGGCACGGGATATCCCGAATCCGCGTACGTCCACGTGGCTGCCACGGACGACGGACACATCGTCTTTGGGACCAACACCAAGTCCCGGAAGTTCTCCAACATCACGTCCGACCCGCGCGTGTCCATGGTCGTGATGCGAGACGGCACGCACGAGGTGCAGCTCGAGGGAGAGGCCAAGGTCCTCGAAGGGGCCGACGCCGCTCCGGCCGGTCAGACGCTCGCGGCACAGCACCCGGGTGCGACCGACACGAACGATCCCGAGAACCTGCGGGTCCTGGACATCACGGTGCGTTGGGCCACGCGCACGGACGCATCCCAGGTCCCGCCGCGCAGCGACGAGCTCACGCTCCGCTGACGGGTTGCTGCCACGCTGACGGGTTCGCCCCTCGCTGTCGAACGACGGCGCGGGCGCGTCACGCAGGGGCGCCGGTGCGCTCGGCGGACGCCGATTCGTTCCACGACATGCAGTGCATCCATCCGCAGCAAGAGACCCGGGTCGCATCAGGCGATCCGGGTCTCTTGCATCCGGTTCAGAACGGTTCGGTTCTGGGCGGGTCGGTCGTGGACGGCTCGGTTCCGGGCAGCTGCGTCCCGAACAGCCGCAGCACCGTCAGAGTTCGTCCTGCTCCGGGATCCAGCGGTTGAAGTCGAGCGTGAGGTAGAGCGCGAGTGCCGCGGAGTTGTCCTCCGGGATCCGCACGCACACCTCGTGGTAGCCGTTCTCGTGCAGGGACGTCATGACCTGGCGCACGAGCTGCTCCGCCAAGCCGCGGCGGCGGTGCGAGGACGCCGTGAAAAGTTCGAACAGGTACGGCACGTCCGGCAGGTGCGGGTCATCGCGGCGCTCGAGCACGATGGCCGCGGCCACGGGGTTGCCGTCCTCGTCCTCGATCACCTGCGACTGTTCCTGCAGGAACGGGCCGAACTCACCCCGGAAGGCGTCTCGGACCGTGGTCTCCGCGTCCTCCTGCGTGCCCACGGTCCCGGACCCGTAGGCCTCCCGGAGTAACCGGGCGAGCGCGGCGGTGTCCTCGTCCGTCACGGAACGGCTCGTGGCCGTGAGCTCCCGGGGGGTCAGCTCCGTCCGCGCGATCAGCGTGATGGTTCCAGTCATCATGGCCTCCCATGGGTCATCGGTGCACACGGTAGTTCTTGCCCCTCAGGGTAACCGAGAAGACCCCGGTTTCCACGGGCGTACTACGGTGGAGGGGCAGGCCCGTCCGAGCCCCGGCCCACGGCACCGCGGTGGGCGCGAGCGGCGTCGTCGTCCCACGCGGGGACCGCAGCCCGGAGGCCACCGTCCGGCGTTAGTGAGGAGAGCGAGCACCATGACCGAGAACCCCCAGACCGATTCCACACCGGAGGGCGAGACCGCCCGGATCTGCCGCGAGTTGATCCGCTTCGACACGAGCAATTACGCGAGTGGCGAGGCCAAGGGTGAGCGTGCGGCGGCTGAGTACGTGGCCGAGCTGATCCACGAGGTGGGCCTCGAGGCCCAGTACTTCGAGTCCGCCCCGGGCCGCGCGAACGTGTTCACCCGTATCGAGGGCAAGGACCCGAGCGCGGACGCGCTGCTCGTGCACGGCCACCTGGACGTGGTCCCCGCCGCGGCGCAGGACTGGTCCTTGGACCCGTTCGCAGGGGAGGTGCGGGACGGGATGATCTGGGGCCGCGGCGCGGTGGACATGAAGGACATGGACGCCATGATGCTCTCGGTGCTGCGCCACATGCGCCGCACGGGAACCGTGCCCGAGCGGGACATCGTCTTCGGGTTCTTCGCGGACGAGGAAGCCGGGATGCGCTACGGCTCCAAGTGGATGGTGAGCGAACATCCCGAGGTCTTCGACGGTGTCACGGACGCACTGAGCGAGGTGGGCGGGTTCTCCGCGAACATCGGCGGCAAGCGGGCCTACCTGCTGCAGACCGCGGAGAAGGGCCTGCTGTGGTTGAAGCTCATCGCGCAGGGCCAGGCCGGGCACGGCTCCGGGCTGCACGAGGACAACGCCGTGACGCACCTGTCCCGCGCCATGGCGAACATCGGGCAGTACACGTGGCCCGTGGAACTGACCAAGACCACCCGCGCGTTCCTGGACGAGGTCACCGAGCTGACCGGCGTGGAGTTCGATCCGGAGAACCCGCAGCGGCTGTTGCGCGAACTGGGGGATGTGGCCCGGTTCGTGGGGGCGACCCTGCAGAACACCTCGAACCCCACGATGCTCGACGGCGGGTACAAGACGAACGTGATCCCCGGGACCGCGCAGGGCACCGTGGACGTGCGGTTCCTGCCGGATCAGCGTGATCTGGTGATGGAGAAGCTCCAGGAGCTCGCGGGTGACAAGGTGCGCTTCGAGGCCGAGTTCGAGGACATCGGGCTGGAGGTCCCGTTCTCGGGCAACGTGGTGGACGCCATGGTGGACGCGCTGCAGGCCGAGGACCCCGACGCCGTGGTGCTGCCCTACATGCTCGGCGCGGGCACCGACAACAAGTCCCTGGCCACGCTCGGGATCACCGGCTACGGATTCGTCCCGTTGCAGCTGCCCCCGGAACTGGACTTCACGGGCATGTTCCACGGCGTGGACGAGCGCGTGCCCGTGACCTCGCTCGAGTTCGGTTCGCGTGTGCTGGACCGCTTGCTGCGCACGTACTGAGCCCCCCCGCGCTCGCCGGCCCGAACGACGTCGGCCCCGCGTCGTACTGCCAAGTCCTCGCGACGTCGTGCATGCCCCACGCGACCGGACCCGCGCGACGCCGACCCGTCCTGCGTTCCGCCCCATTCCACCGGCCCGACCACCGAAGGAGCCCCCATGACCGCCGTGACCGAACTGCTATCCGACGAGCTGCTCGCCGAGATCAGGGACCGCGCCGCCGCGACCGACCGCGACAATGCGTTCTTCGCCGAGGACTTCGATGCGCTGCGCGAGATCGGCTACCTGCGGATGCTCGTCCCGCGCGAGTTCGGCGGGCTGGGCTTCACGCTCGAGCAGGCCGCGCAGGCGCAGCGCCGCCTCGCCACGGCCGCACCGGCCACCGCGCTGGGGATCAACATGCACCACGTGATCGTGGGGATCGGCCACACCCTCCACCTGCGCGGGGACGATCGCGCGCAGCGGATCTTCCTCGACGCCGTGGCCGGGGAGGTCTTCGCGTTCGGGATCTCCGAGGCGGGCAACGATTCCGTCCTCTTCGACGCGACCACGAGCGCCGAGCCCGTGGCCGAGGGCTGGCGCCTGCACGGCACCAAGATCTTCACGTCCCTGTCCCCGCGCTGGACGCGCCTGCTCGTCCACGCCCGGGTCTCCGGGGACGACGACGCCGCACCCCTCGTCTTCGGGTTCCTCACCCGGGAGGACCACGAGTCCCCGGCGGAGGGGGTCACGGTGCGCGAGGACTGGGACGCGCTCGGGATGCGGGCCTCGCAGTCGTGCACCACGGTGCTGGACGGTGCGCTGCTGCGCACCGAGGACGTGCTCACCAGGACCCCTGCCGCACCCAACCCGGACCCCGTGGTGTGGGGGATCTTCGGGTGCTTCGAACTGTTGCTCGCGGCGGTGTACACGGGGATCGCCGACCGCGCGATCGACGTGGCCGTGGAGATCACGACCACGAGGCGATCCCTGGCCAAGGACGCCCCGTACTCGGACGACCCGGACATCCGCCGGCACGTGGCCGGGGCCGGTGTGCTACGGGACGGGGTGGAACTGCAACTGCGGCAGTTGTGCGCGGACGTGGACGCCCTGGGCTCGGACCGGGAGCCGGCGCACGGGCCGCGGTGGTTCATCCTGTTCTCCGGGGTCAAGCACCGGGCCACGGAAGCCGCGCGCGCCGTGGTGGACCTGGCGCTGCGGGCGTCCGGGGGAGCGCAGTACCGGCGCGGTTCCGAGCTTGAGCGGCTCTACCGGGACGTGCTGGCGGGGATGTACCACCCCTCGGACGAGGAGTCCATCCACGCGGCCACGGCGAAATCCCTGCTGGGACCCGTCTCGTCCTGAGCGGATCCCGGGCTCAGAACGTGCGGTCCACCCGCATGATCCGCCGGCGCAGTACATAGCGGCGTTGGCCCCCGTAGAGCACCGCCGAGCGCATGAGTTCCCACTTGCCGTACTCGGTGTGTTCCCGCACCCGGCTGCGTGCCTCGGCGGGTTTCTCCCGCGGCGCCACCGTGAGCGAGAGGTACTCGTACCGGTCGTCGCGCCCGGTCATGGCGGGGTGACCGGATACCGAACTGTGCTTCAGACGTTGTTCTTTCATTGCTCCCATTCTGCTCCGATAACGGCTAACGTCTACACCATGAGCACCGATCCCCGCGCCGCGCTGCAAGCGCTCGTCAACGCCCTCGAAGAACACCTCGCCGCCGCGGCGAACCGCCGTTCGGACGACGATCCCACGGTGGACGGAGCCTACCTGGCCATCGCCAACACCTTCGAAGCCTACGAGGAAGCCCTCTACGACGCCTACGACGAGGTCACCCCGCTCACCGTCTTCGCCGAGGAGGACGACTCCGACGACGACCTCGACTACGACGATGATGACGACGATGACGACGACGATCTTCTCGAGGACAACGAGATGATGGACGAGGATCTCATCGACGAGGACGACTACGACGATGACGATGACGAGAACGAGGACCGTGATTCCTCGAACGGACGCCGTTCCGGGCGCTGACCCGGGGGATCGGATCACGTGAGCTGCGAAGGCCTCCGCCGCGGGCGGGGGCCTTCGTGCGTGTCCAGCGGCTTCCCAGGACGGGCCGGGAAGCACCTCGGAGGGGGTGCCGTACAGTTGTCGCGTGAACTGGATCGAAGCGATAATCCTGGGCCTCGTACAGGGGCTGACCGAATTCCTGCCGGTGTCCTCCTCCGCCCATTTGCGGATCGTGGGCGAGTTCCTGCCCAACGGGGCGGACCCCGGGGCCACCTTCACCGCGATCACCCAGCTGGGCACCGAGACCGCTGTGATCATCTTCTTCTGGCGGGACATCGTGCGCATCATCAAGAAGTGGGCGCTGTCGTTGAGCGGCCGCGTGGACCGCAAGGACCCGGACGCCCGCATGGGGTGGTTCATCATCCTGGGTTCACTGCCCATCGCCGTGCTCGGTCTGTTGCTGCAGGACTACATCGAGACCCAGTTCCGCTCACTGTGGATCACCGCGACCATGCTGATCGTCTTCGGTCTGTTCCTGGCGATCGCGGACTACATGGGTAAGCAGGAACGTCACCTGGAGGACCTGACCGTCAAGCACGCCGTGGGCTTCGGTTTCGCCCAGGCGCTGGCACTGGTGCCCGGTGTCTCCCGCTCGGGTGGCACGATCACCGCGGGTCTGCTCATGGGCTACACCCGCGCGGCCGCGGCACGCTACGCGTTCCTGCTGGCCATTCCCGCGGTGTTCGCCTCCGGCTTGTACCAGCTGTACAAGGCGGTCAGCGGCGCCGAACCCGGCGGGGTCTACTCCCTGGGCCAGACCGCGGTGGCAACCTTGATCGCGTTCGGCGTGGGTTACCTGATCATCGGGTGGTTCATGCACTACATCTCGGAACGCAGTTACAACCTGTTCGTGTGGTACCGCATCCTGCTGGGTGCCGCGCTGTTCGTGATGCTCGGAACGGGGCTCATCAGCGCGTGATCAGCACCGCCCTCGGCCCGGACGTGCGCGTTCGCGGTCGCCAGGGAATAGCGGCCCCGGTGCGCCCGTTGCGTTCGAGGGAGTCCAAGAATCGTCCAAGCGAAGGTGAACATGAAGCGTTGGTCCAGCCGTCCGGTTCCGCAACTGCCCGGGACCTCGCCCGCACCCCTCGTGCACGATACAAGCACGGGGGAGCTCGAACGGCTGGAACCGCGTGAGGGCCGGGCGGGACTGTACGTGTGCGGGATCACCCCGTACGACGCCACGCACATGGGCCACGCCGCGACGTACGTGAACTTCGACCTGCTCAACCGGGTGTGGCGGGACGCCGGCTTCCCCGTGGACTACGTTCAGAACGTCACCGACGTGGACGACCCCCTGCTCGAGCGGGCGAACGACACCGGCGTGGACTGGCGCGAGCTCGCCGAGGAACAGACGGAGTTGTTCCGCACCGACATGGCGGCCCTGAACGTGCTGGCCCCCGATCACTACGTGGGGGCCACCGAGGCCGTCGAGTGGATCGTGCCCGCCGTCGAACGCCTCGTGGAACGCGGGCTCGCGTACCGCGTCCCGGAGGGCACCGGCCAGGACGGGCGCTCGGAGCCCGCGGGGGACGTCTACTTCGACGTCGACGCCGCCGGGCGGTTGCGCGCCGACGACCCCGACGCATGGGTGATCGGCTCCACGTGTCGCCTGGACCGGGAGCGCATGCTGCCCCTCTTCGCGGATCACGGCGGCGACCCCGAACGCACGGGCAAGCGTGATCCGCTGGACCCGCTGTTGTGGCGCGTCAAGCGCGAGGGCGAACCGTTCTGGGACGGTGCGTCACTGGGTGAGGGCCGCCCCGGATGGCACATCGAGTGCAGCGTCATCGCGCTGCAGTACCTGCCCGCGCCGTTCACCGTGCAGGGCGGGGGCTCGGACCTCGCGTTCCCGCATCACGACATGGGCGCGGGCCACTCGTACGCGCTGTCCGGTGAGCCCATGGCCGAGCACTTCGTCCACACCGCGATGGTGGGGCTGGACGGCGAGAAGATGTCCAAGTCCAAGGGCAACCTGGTGCTCGTCTCGACCCTGCGCCGGGAGGGAGTGGATCCCGCCGCGATCCGCCTGGCGATCCTCGCCAACCACTACCGTACGGACTGGTTCTGGACTGACGACCTGCTCGAGCAGGCGAAGCGTCGCCTCGCCACGTGGCGTGAGGCCGCCGTCAAACCTGAAACGGCCGGGGCGGACTCCCTGCTCGAGGCCGTTCGCGCGGCCCTCGGTCAGGACCTCAACGCTCCCGCGGCACTGATCGCGGTGGACGCGTGGGCCGCACGCAACCTGGGCGGCGCCGCCGCGCGTGGGGCGGGGGCGTCGGCCGAGGACGCCGCGCTGGCGCGCGCCACGGTCGAGGCGTTGCTCGGCATCGAACTCTGAGCGCCCCGCCTCCGACGGACCCGCGCGGTCAGCCGCGGTCGTCGCGGCGGCGCAGGTAACGCTCGAACTCGCGGGCGATCGCGTCCCCGGTGGCCTCCGGGAGGTCCACGGTGTCCTTGGCCTCCTCGAGCTGGCGCACGTAGTCCGCGACCTCCGGATCCTCGGAGGCGAGCTCGTCCACGCCGCGTTCCCACGCCTCGGCGTCCTCGACCACGGGTTCGAGCGGCAGGGCCATGCCCAGCAGGTCCTCGAGGCGGCGCGCGAGCGCGAGCTGCGCCTTGGGGGAGGGCGACTGCGCCACGTAGTGCGGGACGGCGGCCCACATGCTCAGCGTGGGGAAGCCCGCGAGCGCGGCCATGTGGGAGAGCACCCCCACGATCCCGGTGGGTCCCTCGTACTGGGGGGCGTCGATGTCCAGTTCCTCGCGCAGCTCCTCGGTGTCCGAGGTCAGGGTCACGGGGATCGGGCGGGTGTGGGGGACGTCCGCGAGCAGCGAGCCGAGCATGATCACGAAGTCCACGTCCAGGGCCGCGGCCTGCTCGAGCAGTTCGGCGGTGAACGCGCGCCACCGGTAGGACGGTTCCCAGCCGTGCAACAGCACGACGTCCAGGTTGGTCCCGGGCACCGACGCCTTGGACAACCGCGTGGTGGGCCAGTGCAGTTTCTGCTCCCCGGTCAGGGGCCGGCGGATCACGGGACGGGAGTACTGGTAGTCGTAGTAGTCGTCCGAGGCGACCTCGAACACGTCCTTCGCGTTGAGCTGCTCGCGGATGAGCTTTAGGGTGTCCGTGGCGGCGTCGCCGGCGTCGTTCCAGCCCTCGAACGCGGCGATGAGCACCGTGACGGTCTCCTGGTCCGCACCGTCACGCACGACCCCGAAAGGTCCGATACCGGGCTGCTCCGAATTATTGTCCAACGTGGTCACCGTCCCACTGTACGGCCCGTGCGGGTGTTCCACGAGCCGATCCCCAGCGCGGTACCGGCGGGCGCACCTACCATGTTCAGCATGCCCCTTCCCCGGTTCCGCCAGCCCTCCGACGATCGCGCCGCACCGGCCCCCGCCGGCCCCCGACCCCGCGGGGTGCGGCTGGGTCTGCTGCTGGGCGTGGAGCTGTTGCTGGACCGTTCGTGGTTCCTCATCGCGGGGTTGACCCTGGTGATGTACGGGCCCGTGCTGTGGCGGCTGTACCCCGAGCTCGGCTGGCTCAACCTTCTCCTGGCCCTGGGCTTCGCGGTGGGCCTGGCCCTGAGCGTGCTGGTGCACGAACTCGCCCATGCGCTCGCGGGTCGCGCGGCCGGGTGGCCAGTGACCCGGATCGTGCTGACCCTCATGGGCGGGCACACGGCGTTCGGCAGCGTGCGCACCACGCCGCTGCCCACCGCGCTCGTGTCCCTGGCCGGACCGCTGAGCAACGTGGTGCTCGCCGCGCTGGGCACCGGTGTGCTCTTCGTGACCGCGGACAGCCCCGCGGGCCCGGGGTGGGCGCTCGTCCAGTTGCTGATCCTGGCCAACTGGATCCTGGGGTTGTTCAACCTGCTGCCCGGACTGCCGCTCGACGGCGGGCGCGTGGTGGAGGCGATCGTGTGGGCACTGACCCGCTCGGAGGCCAAGGGCACGACCGTGGCCGCGTGGTGCGGGCGCGGGATCGCGATCCTCACGGTCGCGTGGTTGCTGTGGGCGCAGGTATGGCGCCAACCGGTGGTGCTCGTGATCACGCTGCTCGTGGCCGGGTTCATCTTCATGGGCGCGGGGCAGGCGCTGCGCCAGGCACGCGCTCTGGGCGTGCTCGACGCCGTGCGGGCCGGGGGTGTCGCGCGTCCCGCGATGGAGTTCTCCCCGACCACGCCCCTGGCCCTCGTGGACGCCACCGTCATGGCCGCCACGGGGGACGACTACCGGGGATGGACCCCGGACGTCGTCGTCCGTGACCGCGGTGCCGTGGGCCTGCTGGACCCCGAGCTCGCCGAACGGGTGGCACCGGCGCACCGCGGCGTCGTCGCCGTGGGGGACGTAGCCGAATGGCACCCCGCGGACGCCACCGTGGACCCGGGCACCCCCGGCGGCGAACTGGCCCGCGTGCTGGAGTCCGGGCGCCGCGCCTGGGTGTGCGTCGTGGACGGTGCCGGTCACGTCACGGGCGTGGTGCACCACGAGGACCTCGCACGCTTGGCCCTGCGCGCCTGATCGCTCCATGAGCGCGGTGGGGGCCATCACCGCGGGGCGTGGTGATCCGATCGGGGCTACGGTGGGAGAATGGCCCGGGGCGGCCCGCGGTGCGGGCGTACCTACGGAGCCGGACGGCCCCGACGACGACCACGCGTGAGAGCGAGCAGATGAGCGAGCAGCAGGAATCCCACCCGAACCCCACCGGCGCCACCGTGCGGGGAGCAGCCAACCGGCGCGGCCCGTTCCGCTCCGGCGAGCGCGTCCAACTCATGGACGAGACCGGGAAGATGACCACCATCACCCTGGTGGACGGAGGGGAACACCACACCCATCGCGGGGTGCTGGCACATGAGCTGTTGATCGGCCAACCCGAGGGCACGGTCGTGTCCAACACCTCGGGGATCCAGTACCAGGCGCTGCGGCCACTGCTCAAGGACTTCGTGCTGTCCATGCCCCGCGGAGCCGCGGTGGTCTACCCCAAGGACTCCGGGCAGATCGTGACCATGGCGGACGTCTTCCCGGGCGCCCGGGTCGTGGAGGCCGGGGTCGGTTCCGGCGCGCTGACCATCTCCCTGCTGCGCGCGGTGGGGGACGAAGGCCACGTCCACTCGTTCGAGCGACGGGAGGAGTTCGCGGAGATCGCCCGGGGCAACATCGAGACCATGTTCGGCGGCCCGCACCCCGCGTGGGAACTGAGCCTCGGGGACCTCGCGGAGGAACTGGGCGCGCGGGAGGAGCCCGGGTCCGTGGACCGCGTGATCCTGGACATGCTCGCCCCGTGGGAGTGCCTCGACGCCGTGGCCACAACCCTCGCGCCCGGCGGCGTGGTGATCTGCTACGTGGCCACCGTGCCGCAGTTGTCCCGCGTGGCGGAGGCCATGCGCGCGGACGGCCGCTTCACCGAGCCCGAGGCCTCGGAGACCATGGTGCGCGGGTGGCATGTGGAGGGACTCGCGGTGCGCCCGGACCACCGCATGGTCGCGCACACCGGGTTCCTGATCCAGTCCCGCCGACTCGTGGACGGCGCACCCAGGTTGGCTCCGAAGCGGCGCGCTTCCAAGAGCGAGTACACGGAAGAGGATTTGCAGGCGTGGACTCCCGTGGCCCTGGGCGAGCGCGTGGTCTCGGACCGCAAGCTGCGCCGCGCGGGCCGCGATGCGGCGTCGTTGGCCGAGCACGCCGCGCGCGCCCAGCGGGAGATCGACGAGCAGGCCCGCGCGGACGAGGGTCAGGTGCGCGATGACTGAATCGGGCGGCACCGCGGGCCGTTCGGCCGCGGACATCACCCAGCGCCAGATCAACATGCTGCGGGACCAGAAGCGCAACCTGGACAAGCAGCTCGCGGCGGTGGGATCGCAGAACGAGAAGCTGGTGCGGTTGCTCAACGCGTCCCGCCAGGAGATCGTGACGCTCAAGAAGACCCTCGCGGCGGAGGCCGAGGCGCCCGCGACGTTCGCCGTGGTGCTGCAGGTCAACCACGGTCGCCAGCCCTTGGGGGAGGCCACCGGGGACGGTCCCGTGGTCACGGGCCCGTCGGTGGACGTGCTCTCCGCGGGACGGAAGATGCGCGTGGCCCTGAGCCCTCTCGTGTCGCTGAGTGCGTGCGAGCCCGGACTGGGGGTGCTGCTCAACGAGCACTACGTGGTGATCGCGGTGCTCGATTACGAGCGCACCGGGGAGGTGGCCACCGTCAAGGAGGTCATCGACCACGACCGCGTGCTCACCGTGGGCCGCTCGGACGAGGAACGCGTGCTGTTACTCTCGGGTCGGTTGCGGCGTGAGCGCCCCAAGCCCGGGGACGCCCTGACCGTGGACCACCGCACGGGCTTCGCCCTGGAACCCGTGGAACGCACGGACGTGGAACAGCTCGTGCTCGAGGAAGTCCCGGAGGTCCGCTATACAGACATCGGAGGGCTGGGGCCTCAGATCGAGGCGATCCGCGACGCCGTGGAACTGCCCTACGTCCACCCGGACATCTACCGCGAACACGGTCTGCGCCCGCCCAAGGGCATCCTGCTCTACGGTCCCCCGGGCAACGGCAAGACGCTGATCGCCAAGGCTGTTGCGCGCTCGCTCGCCGAGCGCAGCGCGGCCAAGGCCGGGCGCGCGCGGCCCGAGGGCTACTTCCTCAATATCAAGGGCCCCGAGCTGCTCGACAAGTACGTGGGGGAGACCGAGCGCCAGATTCGCTCGATCTTCGCGAACGCGCGCGAGCAGGCGGCGCGCGGGATCCCCGTTGTGGTGTTCTTCGACGAGATGGACTCGCTGTTCCGCGTGCGCGGTTCGGGGCTGTCCTCGGACGTGGAGACCACAATCGTGCCACAGTTGCTCACGGAGATCGACGGCGTGGAGCAGCTCGACAACGTGATCGTGGTGGGCGCGACCAACCGCGAGGACATGATCGATCCCGCGGTGCTGCGCCCCGGTCGCCTGGACGTGAAGATCCGCATCGACCGCCCGGACGAGCAGGGCGCGCGGGAGATCTTCTCGCTGTACGTCACCGAGGACCTGCCCCTGCGTGAGGACGATGTCGCTCGCGCCGGCTCCCGCGCGCAGGCCGCCCGGGAGCTCGTGGACGCCGCGATCGGGCGCATGTACGCGCGCACCCCGGACACCGAGTTCCTCACGATCACGTACCGCGACGGCGGCCAGGAGACCCTGTACTTCGCGGACTACGCGTCCGGCGCGGTGATCCGCAACGTGGTGGACCGCGCCAAGAAGCAGGCCATCAAGACGCTGCTGACCACAGGCCGGCGGGGGATCACCTCGCAGCACCTCGTGGACGCGGTGAACCAGGAGTTCCACGAACAACAGGACCTGCCCAACACCGCGGACCCGGAGGACTGGGCCCGATTGACCGGTCGGCGCGCGGACACCATCCAGGACGTCCGGATCGCGGTGGACCGCCCCGGGGTCTCCGGCACGCAGCGTCCGGACGGGGGCGCGGCATGACGGTACGGCGGATCATGGGCAGCGAGACCGAGTTCGGTGTGCTGGCCCAGGGTGAGCCGGGTGCGAACCCCACGGTGCTCTCGACCCGCGTGGTCACGGGGTACGCCGCGTGGGTCGCCCGACGGCTTCGGGAACAGGAGGCGGTACGCAGGGAACGGTCCGTTGGCTCGGTCGGGCCCACGCCATCGGACGACGACGCCGCGCAGCCCGGTTCCCCGGACACCCCGCTCGGCACAGGGTGGGACTACGGTTCCGAGACCCCGCTCGCGGATGCCCGGGGGTTCACCGTGGCCCGCGAGGACGCCCACCCGAGCCAGCTCACCGATGAGGCGCCGGTGCTCACCGCGGAGGAGATCGCCGCGGAGGCGATCAGCGAATCCGCGATGTACACGGAGGACCTCGACTGGCGCCGCGTGATCATGAACACCGTGATCCCCAACGGCGCGCGGGTCTACGTGGACCACTCCCACCCGGAGTACTCGTCCCCGGAGGTCACCACGCCCCTGGACGCGCTCACGTGGGACGCCGCGGGGGACGTGGTGGCCGCCCGCGCCGTGGAGTACCTCGCGGAGATTTCCGCGGGGACGGATGCCGCGCCGGTGAACCTCTACAAGAACAACACGGACAACAAGTCGGTGTCCTACGGCGCGCACGAGAACTACACCGTGGAACGCGCCGTACCCTTCGAGCGGATCACCGCGGCCCTGCTGCCGTTCTTCGCGTCCCGGCAAATTATGTGTGGTGCAGGCCGTGTGGGCCTCGGGGTGGACGGTTCACATCCTGGGTTCCAACTGAGTCAGCGCGCCGACTTCTTCGAACGCACCGTGGGGCTCGAGACCACGATCCACCGCCCGATCGTGAACACGCGGGACGAACCCCACGCGGACGACACCCGCTACCGGCGCCTGCACGTGATCATCGGGGACGCCAACCTCTCCCACGTGGCCACGCTGCTCAAGTTCGGGACCACGTCCCTGGTGCTGAACCTCGTGGAACACGACCGGGCGCCGCGCCTCGAGCTCGAGGATCCCGTGGCCGCGCTGCAGGCCATCAGCCACGACCCGTCCCTGCGCACCACGGTGGCGCTCGCGAACGGTCGGGAGTTGACCGCGGTGGAGCTGCAGCGCGAGTACTACCGCGCAGCGTTGGCGCTGGAGACCGAGCTGGCCCCGAACGGGTTGGACGAGGACACCGCCCACGTGCTGCAGACCTGGGACGAGGTGCTCACGGACCTCGCCGAAGACCCCGCACGCTTGTCCGACCGGTTGGACTGGGCGGCCAAGTACGCGCTGCTCACCGCGTACCGCACACGCGACGGTCTCGCGTGGGACGATCCCCGGCTCGTGGCGATCGACCTGCAGTACGCGGACGTGCGCCCCGACAAGGGGCTCTACCACAAGCTCGCCGCCGCCGGACGGATCCGCACCCTCGTGGACCACGACCGGATCACCGCGGCCGCGGACCATCCGCCGACCGACACCCGCGCGTACTTCCGGGGCACCGCGGTGTCCCGGTACCCGCGGGACATGGCCGCGGTGGGCTGGGACACACTGACCGTGACGTTCCCCGGGATCCGCCGGGGAGCTCGGGTCAGGATGCCCGAACCTCACGACCTCACCCGGGACACGTGCGAGGACTGGTTCGACGCCCCGGACGTCGAGACCTGGATCGAGCGCGTGGCCGCGAACCGGCCCGCCCTCGTCACGGGCAGCGACATCGGCTGAACCGCCCGGTCGGGCGCAGCACACCCCATTCGAGAAGCCACAGGAGGACACCATGGCACAGGAACGCATCTTCCGCACCGGATCCCGCCGCGAGGAGGAACCGGACGCCCCGGCCCCCGCGACCCCGCCCGCCTCGGGCGCCGCACAGGCCCAGCGGGACACCCAGGGCACCGACGACCTGCTCGCGGAGATCGACGGCGTACTCGAGACCAACGCGGAGGCCTTCGTGAAGGGCTTCGTGCAGAAGGGCGGCCAGTAATACCGTGGAACGGCGGATCTACGGGATCGAGACCGAGTTCGGCCTGATCCACAGCGCACCACAGGGCCGTCCCCTGGGTGCGGACGAGACGGCGCGGCGGCTGTTCGCACCGGTGCTCGCGTGGGGGCGGGCCTCCAACGTGTTCCTGCCTAACGGCGGGCGCCTGTACCTGGACGTGGGCTCCCACCCCGAGTACGCGACGGCCGAGGCCGCAACCCTGCACGACGTCGTCGCCCAGGACGCCGCCGGCGAACGGATCGTGGACGACCTGCGCGCTCAGCTGCAGGAAAGCCTGGACGCCGAGGGCGTGGGCGGCACGGTGCACCTGTTCAAGAACAACGCGGACTCCGCCGGCAACTCGTTCGGCTCGCACGAGAACTACATGATTGCCCGCCGCACGGAGTTCTCCCGGTTGGTCCAGCACCTGCTGCCGCTACTGGTGACGCGGCAGATCCTCGTGGGCGCGGGTCGGGTGCACCCGGACGGGCCGCCGCCCTTCGGCTCCCTGGCCCTGGGGGACGGGCGCCCCGGCTACTCGTTCTCCCAGCGGGCGGACCACGTATGGGAGGGGTCGTCCTCGGCCACCACCCGTTCCCGCCCCATGATCAACACCCGGGACGAACCGCACGCGGACGCCGAGCGTTACCGCCGGCTGCACGTCATCACGGGCGACTCGTCCATGTCCCAGACCACCACGGCGCTGAAGATCGGCATCACGGACGCGGTGCTGCGAATGATCGAGGCGGGCCAGATCCTGCCGGACCGCACGCTCGCGGACCCGGCTGCCGCCCTGCGGCAGGTCTCCCACGACCTCACCGGTTTGGCACCGCTGGAGCTGGCCGCGGGGGGCTACCGCTCGGCGATCGAACTGCAGCGCGAGTACCTTGAGGAAGTCACCCGGTTCGTGCAGCGCCACGGCGCGCACCACGACCGCCTCGACTGGGTCGTCGGGCTGTGGGACCGTGGGCTGCGCGCCGTCGAGGAGCAGGACAGCTCGCTGGTGGACCGCGAGCTGGACTGGGCCATCAAGAAGAAGCTGCTGGACTCCTACGCGAGCGCCCACGGGATGGACTGGTCCCACCCCCGCATGGCGCAGTTGGACCTCGCTTACCACGACACCTCCGTGCGCCACGGACTCTTCCATATGCTGGAGCGCCGCGGTGCCGTGGAGACGTTCGTGGCCCCGCAGGACGTCGAGCGCGCCGTCGTCGAAGGCCCTCCCACCCGGGCGCGGATGCGCGGGCGGTTCGTGGCCGCGGCCCACGACGCCGGGGTCAGCACCACCGTGGACTGGGTGCACCTGAAGCTCAACGGGGAGCACCAGCAGAGCACGGTCATGTGCAAGGACCCCTTCGCCACCACCCAGCCGGACGTCGAGGAGCTGATCGCAGAGATCACCTCCGGACGCGCCTGACCCCACCCGCCCGCAGTGTTCCGGGGACTCTCCCAGCCGCGGCCCACGCGGGTCCTCTACATTGGCCCCGAGCCAGCACCCCGATGACGAAAGGTCACCCCCTCGTGCGAAAGATCATCCCTGCCGGCACCGCCGCGCTCGCCCTGTCCCTGCTGCTGACCGGCTGCGGCGGGGGCTCGGGCTGGGACTCCGTGGAACTGTCCGCAGACCCCTCGCAGGGCACCGCGCCGTCGGTGTCCTTCAAGACCCCAATGAAGGTGGACGACGCGCAGACCAAGGTCCTGAAGGAAGGGGACGGTGAGGAGATCCACGCCGGCGACAGCATCATGCTGCAGGCGGCCCTGTACAAGGGCTCGGATGGTTCCTCGCTGGGGGACACCTACAGTCAGGGTGCCGGACAGGTGCTGACCGTCAACGACGAGCTCAAGGACTCCCTGCCGCAGATGTACGACGCCCTGACGAAGGCCAAGGAGGGGGAGATCATCGCGTACAGCTCTCCCAAGACCAGCGGCGCGGCCTCCGAGGGGGACGACTCCACCTCGGTGGAGGTCTACCAGGTGACCAAGAAGATCATGCCGTCGCTCAACGAGAAGATGAAGACCCCCTCCAAGGGCATGCCCAACGTTACACAGGACGACAAGGGCACCCCCACGATCGCCAAGCCCGCCGGTAGCGAGCCCAAGGAGCTGAAGACGGACGTGCTGATCAAGGGGGACGGTGACACCGTCAAGGAGTCGGACACCGTGATCGCGAACTATGTGGGCGTGCGCTGGGCGGACGGAAAGTCCTTCGACTCCTCCTACGAGAAGGGCAACCCGGCCTCCTTCCCCCTCAACGGTGTGATCGCCGGCTGGAAGGAGGGTCTGGAGGGCCAGAAGGTGGGCTCGCGCGTGGAGCTGGTGATCCCCACCGACAAGGCCTACGGCACGGAGAAGGAGCTCGGCAAGGACTCCCAGTACCCCGCGGGCGCGCTCGTGTTCGTGGTGGACATCCTCGGCACCACACCTACCCCGAAGACGGAGACCGCGAGCCCGCAGGCCTCGGCGAGCGCCACTCCCGGTGCGTCCACGGCACCGAGCGCGAGCCCGGAGTCCTCTGCGTCCGGCAAGTGAGACACGGCTACACTGTGTGCTCGGCACGGCCCCGCCCGGGGGCCCACGACGAAAGGTAGAGCCCGTGTCATTCGGAGAGCGCAAGCTTGATCGTTCCAAGCCGGAGATCGACTTCCCCCAGGATCCGGTTCCCACCGAGCTGCGGATCGTGGACGAGATCCAGGGCACCGGCCGGGAGGCGAAGGTCGGGGACACGGTCTCGTGCCACTACGTGGGTGTCACGTACTCGGGGGGCGAGGAGTTCGACGCCTCCTGGAACCGCGGTGAGCCGCTGGGCTTCACGGTGGGCGTGGGACAGGTCATCCAGGGCTGGGACCAGGGTCTGCTGGGCATGAAGGTGGGTGGTCGGCGTCGGTTGGAGATCCCCTCCGAGCTGGCGTACGGCTCGCGCGGCGCCGGCGCCGTGATCGGCCCGGACGAGTCCCTGATCTTCGTGGTGGACCTGCTCGACGTTCGCTGAATGGCGCCCTCCGCGGGGCCCTCGGCGCGCCGTTCCACCACGGCGTCCGCCGAGCGGCTCCTCAACCTGCTGATCGCCCTGCTCGACCGCGAGTCCGGGTACACCCGTGAGCAGCTGCGCGGGATCGTGCCCGGTTACGACCGCGCCGGGAACCAGGACGCGTTCGAGCGCATGTTCGAGCGCGACAAGGCGCACCTGCGCTCACTCGGGTACCCGGTGGAGGAGATCCCGGACGACGACCCCTGGGCCTCGGACGCGCAGCTCACCCCGCGCTACCGCGTGCCCCGGGGCTCGTACCGGCTGCCCCGGGTACGGTTCAGTGCAGAGGAGTCCGCGGTGCTCGCCGTCGCGGCGGACGCATGGAACGACGCTGCCCAGGACCGGCTCGCACGCCGCGCCCTCGACAAGCTCGAACCGGCGCTCAGCGGCGAGGCCGCGCCGGGCCGGGACCTGCAGCCCACCGTGGCCGTGGCGGACCCCGCCTTCGAGCCGCTGCTCTCGGCAGTGCTTGCGCACCGCACAGTGCGCTTCGACTACGTGGACCGCACCGGGGCATTCTCCCAGCGCACGGTGCAGCCGTGGGGTGTGGGCTCCCGCTACGGAGCCTGGTACCTCGCGGGCTGGGACACGGACCGGCGTGCACAGCGCACGTTCCGGCTCTCCCGCATCATCTCCGAGGTAGAAACCACGCGCGAGACGTTCGAGCCGCCCCGGGACTTTTCCATGGGCGGTCAGCTCGCGCGCATGGTCAGCCAGCCGCCGCAGCTGTGCGTGGTGGTCCATGTCCGCCAGGGCGCGGGCCAGCTGCTGCGCCGCATTGCTGCGCCGTCCGACTCACCCGCGTGGCGGGCTCCCGAGGGCTACGACGCCGTGCAGCTCGCGGTGCACGACACCGAGTCCGCGGCGGAACACGTGTGCGCGGCGGGCCCGGACGCCCGGGTGCCCCGCGAACCCGTGCCCGGCATTCGGGGCGACGCCGCACAGGGCGGGAGCGCCCCGACGGCCGAGGGCGGGCCGTCGGCCGAACCCGATTCGACGAGCGACGACGCCCCGGCCGCCGAGGACATCGCGACCCAGAACGCGGTCGCCGACGCCGTGGCCCGCAGACTCCGTGACGCGCGGGCCTTCCAAGCGCGGATGCCCGGCGTGGACGTGCGTTGGGGCAAGCAGCGCCGTCACGGCGCGGCCAAGGCCAGCACCGAACAGCACCTCGCGCGGCTGCTACACATCGTGCGCCACGTCTACGCCCACCAGGGCGCGGAGCTCGAGGAGACGGCCCGGCACTTCGGGATCACGGACGCGGAACTCGTCAACGACCTGCAGACCCTGTTCGTGTGCGGGCGCCCGGGGCACATGCCGGACCAGCTCATCGACGCGTCCTGGGACGACGGCCACATCTACCTGGGCAACGCGCAGGAACTGTCCGAACCCGTGCGGTTGACCGTCCCCGAGGCCAGCGCGCTGCTCATGGGGTTGCAGACCCTGCAGGCCGTTCCGGGCGGTGACAGCAGGGTCGTGCGCTCGGCCATGCAGAAGGTCGCGACCGCCGCGGACGCGCTGCCGCTCGCGGACGCGCTTGCGGCACCGGACGCCGACGCCGCCGCGGAGCCCCGTGACAGCGCGCTCGTCACCCGCCTGCGGGACGCGATCAAGAACGGCCGGCGCGTGCGGTTGCAGTACCTCGTGGCCTCCCGGGACGAGGTCACGGAGCGGCATGTGGACCCCGTGCGGATGATCTTCTCGGACGGGCAGCAGTACGTGCGGGGCTGGTGCCTGCAGGCCAACGCGCCGCGCACGTTCCGCACCGACCGGATCGTGGGCTGCGAGGACGTGGGTGAGGCCGAGGTGCACCCGCGCATGGAATCGGAGGTGCGTTCGAGTATCCAACCGGCCAAGCGTCGTCCGGTCCAGGCCGTGGTCGTCACCGATCGGCGCGGGCGGTGGATCGTGGAGCACTACCACGCCAAGCGCTTCGTGGAGGTCTCCGTGCCCTCGGCACCGGGGGAGACGGAGGAATCCGACGCCGCGCCCCGGGAGGCGAACTCCCAGCCGATTCCCGGGTCCCGCGCACGCGCGGCGCGGGGGCCGCGTCCACTGCCCGAGTACGTGGCCGCGGAGGTGGACTTCCCCACACTGGATGCACTGTCGTCCCTGGTCACACGGCATGCGGGACACGTGGGCGTGGTCTCACCGCCCGAGGCCGTGGCCGCCGTTGAACAGTGGTTGAACAGCAGCTGTCCCGAGCCCACCCCCGGGCGTCCGTAGCCGTCGATTGCCTATACTGGGGCCATGCTGTGGTGGATGTGGGTCGTGCTGTGGACCGTTCTGGTCCTGGGCGCTGCCGCGTTCATCGGGTGGGTGCTCTACCGGGTCGTGCGCACGCAGGTGCTGCCCGCGCTGGACGAGATCGAGCGAAGCGGTACCGATTTCGCCACCCGCTGGAACGCCGCGGCCCAGGGACACTCCACGCCGTTGCGCACACCCGCCCCGCCAGCCATGTTCACCCCGGTGGACGAGACCCGCGCCGCCTACCGTAGCGGCCGGGACCAACGACAAACAGCTCGGCTCATCCGCAGGATGCAGCGCAGGGACACCCTGGGGCAGCCCCAGAGGTATTCGGACGTGCGCCGGGTTGAACAGAAAGGACTCCGCCATGGGCCGCTTGTTTGACAGCCCCCTGACCCTCGTTTTGATCCTCGTGGTCATCCTGCTCCTCTTCGGTGCCCCCAAGCTGCCCGGGATGGCTCGTAGCCTGGGCCAGTCCCTGCGCATCTTCAAGTCCGAGGTCAAGGAGATGAAGCGCGACGACGATCCGAACGTGACCGTCAACGGCCAGCCGGTCGCCGATGGCCAGCCCGTCGCGGGCACCACCGCCGCGCAGTCGAGCACCCAGCCCTCGGTGCAACAGCCGGCCGCCGAGCAGCCCACCGTGATCACCCCGCAGCCGGGCCAGCCCGCGCCCACCGTGGACCAGAACCAGCGCCCCACCGCCTGATCCCGGCATCGTCCGTCGGGACCCGCGCGGGGCCGAGCCGCACGGCTCGGCCCCGTCGCATGCGGGTGAACGGCCCGTCAGAGAGGACAGGGACCCATGTCCACCACGGATTCCGGGAAGGCCCCCGGTTCCACCCGGCAACAGCGCCGGGAACGCCGCAAGAGCACGTCGCGGCGGCACAACCCGCAGGCCCAGATGGCGCTCAAGGAGCACCTGCGGGAACTGCGTAACCGCCTCATCAAGTCCGCCGTGGCCACCGTGCTGGGCGCGGTGCTCGGCTTCATGGCGTACGAGCCGTTCATGCAGTACATCACCGAGCCGCTGCAGCGCCTGGCCGAGTCCGGGCGCACCGCGACCATCAACTACTCCTCGGTGGGCGGGTCCTTCAACATCATGGTGGAGGTCGCCGTGGTGCTCGGGCTGATCTTCGCGTCGCCGGTGTGGCTGTACCAGTTGTGGGCGTTCATCACGCCCGCGCTGCACAAGAACGAACGCCGCTACGCCATGGGCTTCCTCGCCGCGGCGATCCCCTTGTTCCTGGGTGGGTGCGCCCTGGCCGTGACCGCGCTGCCCGCGGCCGTCTACGCGCTCACCGCGTTCACGCCCGAGGGCGGGGCGAACTTCGTGGAGGCCGGGATCTACCTGCGCTTCTTCCTTCAGCTCATCCTGACGTTCGGGATCTCGTGCGTGGTCCCCGTGCTGCTCGTGGGTCTCAACGTGCTGGGCCTGCTGTCCGGGCGCACCGTGCTCAAGGCGTGGCGGATTGTGGTGGTGGTCGTTCTCGTGATCGCCGCGATGGCCGCGCCGGGTCCGGATCCCGTGACCATGCTCTACCTGGCCATCCCGCTGCTGGTGCTGTTCTTCGTGGCCGTGGGGCTGTGTCTGTACCTGGACCGGCGTCGCGCCAAGAAGCAGGCCCGGCAGGCCGCCGCGACCGGTGCCAATGCGGACCGGGGAACCTCGGCGGAAGCGCTGCGCTCGATGGGCAGCACCGCCCACGGAGACTGATCCGCCCCGATTCCCGGGGTGTCAGAGGCACCGCGTAGGGTGGGAGCATGTCTTCCCCCGCCGAACGGTACATTGCCGCGAAGGCTCGCGCGGCCCACGTGAGCACGGAGCTGTCGGCCTTCGAGAACACCGTGGACTTCGAACTGGACCCGTTCCAGACGCAGGGGTGCCGCGCTCTCGAGGAGGGCCGGGGAGTGCTCGTGGCCGCCCCCACGGGCGCGGGAAAGACCGTGGTGGGGGAGTTCGCGATCCACCTCGCACTGACCCGGGGTAAGAAGGCCTTCTACACCACGCCCATCAAGGCGCTGAGCAATCAGAAGTTCCACGAATTCTCGCGCCGCTGGGGCTCGGACCGTGTGGGTCTGCTCACGGGTGATACATCCGTGAACTCGGAAGCGGACGTGGTCGTGATGACCACCGAGGTGCTGCGCAACATGCTCTACGCGGGCTCGTCCACCCTGGCGAACCTGGGGTTCGTGATCATGGACGAGGTGCACTACCTCGCGGACCGCTTCCGCGGTGCGGTGTGGGAAGAGGTCATCATCCACCTGCCCGAGCACGTCCAGCTCGCGTCCCTGTCCGCGACCGTCTCCAACGCCGAGGAATTCGGTGCGTGGCTCGATGACGTCCGCGGCAGCACGGACGTGGTGGTCTCCGAACACCGTCCGGTCCCGCTGTGGCAGCACGTCCAGGTGGGGCCGCAGCTGCTGGACCTGTTCGTGGACGACACCACGGTCGAGGAGGCCGCGCAGCGCCACTCGGACAAACACCGGGACGAACCCGAGGTCAACCCCGAGCTGCTGCGGTTGTTCCGCGCCCAGCATCCCCGCGGGGGTCGGTCGGGTGGGCGCGGACCCGGTCACCGCAATCGCCGTCGTCACGGCGGCCGCCACCAGGAGCCCCGCACCGGGCGTCAGGAGCGGATCTCCCGCCCCCAGCTGTTGCGCCGGCTCGACGCCGAGGCCCTGCTGCCCGCCATCACCTTCATCTTCTCCCGCGCCGGGTGCGACGCCGCCGTGGCACAGTGCGTGGCCGCGGACCTGTGGCTCACCACGCCGCAGGAGCAGCGCACCCTGCGCGCGTTCGCGGCGGAGGCTACCGCGCACATGTCCACCGCGGACCTCGCGGCGCTGAACTACGAGGACTGGTACCAGGGCCTCATCCGGGGGATCTCCGCCCACCACGCGGGCATGCTGCCCGTGTTCAAGGAAGTGGTCGAGCAGCTGTTCTCGGAGGGGCTCATCAAGGCCGTGTTCGCCACGGAGACCCTGGCGCTCGGGATCAACATGCCGGCCCGTTCCGTGGTGCTCGAACGCCTCGACAAGTTCAACGGTGAGGCTCGCGTGGACATCACCCCGGGGGAGTACACCCAGCTCACGGGGCGCGCGGGCCGGCGCGGGATCGACGTCGAGGGCCACGCCGTGGTGCTGTGGCGGGACGGGATGAACCCCCAGGCCGTCGCGGGACTCGCGTCCACGCGCACGTACCCGCTGAACTCGAGCTTCCGGCCCACATACAACATGTCCACCAACCTCATCGCGCGCTACGGGGCCAAACGCTCCCGGTCCATCCTGGAGACCTCGTTCGCGCAGTTCCAGGCGGACCGCTCGGTCGTGGGCCTGGCCAAACGGGTGCGCTCCCAGGAGAAGACCCTCGAGGGCTACCGGGACGCCATGACGTGCCACCTGGGCGACTTCACCGAGTACGCTGCGCTCCGCCGTGAGCTCACGGCGGAGGAGAAGTCCGCGAGCAAGTCCCGCTCGGCGCGTCAACGTAACGACGCCGCGGTGGCCCTGCAGGACCTGCTGCCCGGGGACGTGATCGAGATCCCTCAGGGCCGCAACGCCGGGTGGGCCGTGGTGCTGCGCGAGGACGCGCACCCCTTCGACCCGCGCCCCCACATTCTCACGGTGGACGGCAAACTGCGCCGGGTGGGTGTCAACGACCTGGACGGTTCCCTGGAACCCGAATCCCGGATCCGGATCCCCAAGCACTTCTCGGGGAAGTCCCCCCAGGAACGCAAGGACCTCGCCGCGACCGTGCGGGCCGCGTTGCGCGAGCACCGTCCCGCGCGCGCCCGCTCGGGCGGTCACGCGATCCGCTTCGACCGGGGGACCTCCGCGCGCGATCACCGGATCGAGGACCTGCGCCGACGGTTGCGTTCGCACCCGTGTCATGGTTGTTCGGACCGCGAACAACACGCCCGCTGGGCGGAGCGCGCGTGGAAGCTCGAGAAGGACACCCAGGCACTGCGTAAGCAGATCGCCGGGCGCACCGGGAGCATCGCCGCGACCTTCGACCGCGTGTGCGCGGTGCTCACGCACTTCGAGTATCTCAGCCCGGACGAATCCGGCCACCTGCAGCCCACCGCGGCGGGCGAACAGTTGCGCCGGCTCTACGGTGAGCGGGACCTGCTCCTCGCACTGTGCCTGCGGGACGGCTTCCTGGACGGACTGGACGCCCCCGGACTTGCCGGTGTCATGACCGCACTCGTCTACCAGCCCCGGCGCGAGGACCAGGGCGCGCGTCCCAAGATGCCCACGGCCCACATGGAGGAATCCGTCCAGATCCTGCTCCACAACTGGTCGGTGCTCTCCGCGCGCGAGGCCGAGCACCGATTGCCGCTCACCGCCGCCCCCGAGCTGGGGCTCGCGGACGCCATGTACCGCTGGGCCCGGGGCGCCACCCTGACCCGGACGCTCACCGGCACGGACCTGGCCGCGGGGGATTTCGTGCGCTGGGCCAAACAGACCGTGGACGTCCTGGACCAGTTGCGCGGCGTGGAAGGGCTCGATCCCGAGCTGCGCGAGACCGCGCACCGGGCCATCGAAGCCGTGCGCCGCGGCGTCGTCGAGTACAGCGTCTTCGACCAGTAGGACAATGCCGGGCGCGGGGGTTCCGCACGCCCGGTCGGAGGGAATCACGTGAAGTCAGAACAACAAGCCGTGCGGGTGTGGATCAACGGATCGGTGTACTCGCCCGCTGACCCGTTCGCCACCGCCATCCTCCTGGACGGCGCGACCGTGGCGTGGGTCGGTTCCGACGACGCCGCCCGGGCCATGGCCGGCGCGGACGTCACCCCGGGAGACCTGCGGGCCGCGGTGGTCACCCCCGCGTTCGTCGCCCACCACCGAGTGGTCGGGTCCGGGCAGCTTCCGCGCGTCGAGCACGGCTACGGAGCCGTGGAACTGGTGAGCTCGGACCCCGACGCGCTCGACGCCGCGACGCGGGAGGTCCGCGCGGACGGGCTGCACGCCCTGCCGATCCTGGTGCGCCGCGCGCGGGACACCGACGAGCTCGACCCCTCGGCACTGCCGTGGCCCGCCCTGGGGTTCGACGCCGCTCCGTTCGGTGATCCCGCTGCTCTGGCCGATGCCGCGCGGGAGCACCTCGTGGCATGCACGCGAGTGGGGCTGCAAGCGGTGCTTGTTCTGCCCCCGTCCGGGGACGGCGCGTCGGAGAGTGGCTCGTTCGGGAACGACCCGTCCGGAAGCCGACTGTCCGGGAACGAGTTGTCCGGGAGCGACGCCTCCGGCAACGACCGCCCCGAGGACGATCCGGACGAGACCGCGGGGGAGGACGAGGCGTCGACGGAAGATGCGTCGTCGTCGTCAGGGGATCCCCGCGTTGACGCGTTGCTGGACGCCGCGGACGCCGCCGTGGAGGAACTCGGCGGCCGGGCGTTCCATGCGCGGGGGCACCGGATCGTGGGCGTCGAACAGTTGTCCGAGGCCCAGTGCGAACGCCTGGCCGATCTGGCGATCACCGTCTCGTGCGTGCCCGGACGGGCGCCGCTGCGGGACCTGTCCCGTGCCGGTGTGCCCGTGACGCTCATGACCGACGACCCCAATCCGTGGACCGCCGTCAAGGCGGCCCTCGAGGCACCCGACGAGCACCTGCGCACCTCCGCGCGCGCTGCGTTCCTGGCTCTGACCCGCGGGGTGTGGCGCGCTCACCGCGGGGGCACACCCCTCGCGGGGCAGCTCGCACCGGGCGCGGAGGCCACGCTCGCGGTGTGGGACGCCGAATCCGTCATGGTGCAACAGGCCCAGGGCACGGGTGCGTCGTGGAGCACGGACCCGCGGGCGCGCACGCCCGTCCTGCCCGCGCTCGACGATTCCCGCTTGCCGCGGTGCGAGGCCACCGTGGTGGCCGGGACGCTCGTGAGCGGCGCGGAACCGCGCCCATGACGTCGCGTTTCCATCTTGGTCCTGATCGCCCCTGACGTTAGACTGAGTTCTTACTGCCGGGTGGGTTCATCCGTCCTTAGAAAACAGCGCGCGCCCTTCGGGCCGCTCTGGTCCGAAGGCGGATGGGCCCGCCCAGTGGTCTGTCCGGGCTCGGGTGCCCGGCTGCCAGCGGCATGAAAGGACGCCCGGTGCGAGTTCTCACCATCATCCCCACGTACAACGAACGTGAATCGTTGCCCACGGTCATCAAGCGGCTGCGCGCCGCCGTGCCGGACGCTCACGTGCTGGTCGCCGACGACAACAGCCCGGACGGTACCGGTGACATGGCTGATGCCATGGCCGAGCATGACGGCAACATCCACGTCCTGCAACGACCCGCCAAGGAGGGCCTGGGGCCCGCGTACCTGGCCGGTTTCGCGTGGGGTCTCGAGCGCGACTACGACGTCCTCGTGGAGATGGACGCGGACTGCTCCCACCAGCCCGAGCAGTTGCCGTTGCTGCTCGACGCCGTGGAGCAGGGCGCGGACATGGCCATCGGTTCGCGCTACGTCCCGGGTGGGCGCACCGAGAACTGGCCGCTGCAGCGACAGCTGATCTCGCGCGGTGGCAACATCTACTCGCGTGTCCTGCTGGGCACGTCCATCCACGACATCACGGGTGGCTTCCGCGCCTACCGGGACACCACGCTACGGGCCCTGGACCTGGACTCGGTCCGCTCGCGCGGCTACTGCTTCCAGATCGACCTCGCGTGGCGCGCCGAGCGCCTGGGGCTGAAGATCGTGGAGGTGCCCATCACGTTCGTCGAACGCGAGGAGGGTGCGTCCAAGATGAGCAACGACGTCACCGTGGAGGCCGCCACGAGCGTGGCCAAGTGGGGCCTCACGGCCCGTGCGCGCACGCTCGCCGGGAAGCTGGGCCTGGGCCGCTGACCGGGCCGCTGCTCCGTGCCCGGCCGGCTCGCGGGTCGGTTCGAGCCACCGCGTCGGCATCGGCTCGCACGCACCTGCTGTTCGTCCGACGGAACGACCCCCGCCCATCGGGCGGGGGTCGTTCCGTCGGTGTGTCGGCGGTCGATCACCGACCGCCCGGGGGAATCAGAGGGCGTGCTGCTCCTTGTAGAACGCCAGCCGCTGCTCGAGGGTCTGCTCGAGTTCTTCCATGCTGCGCCGCTCCAGGAGCATGTCCCAGTGGGAGCGCTGGTGCTTCTCGTTGGGGTTCTCGGGTTTCTCACCGTTGACCAGGATGGCTTCCTGGCCGGTCTTGGTGGTCCACACCGGGGGGATCTCCGCCTCCGCCGCGAACATCACGGACACGGACTCGCCGTCCGCGGTGCGGTATTCCACGCGCTGACGCGGCGCGGGCTCCACCCCGGCCTCGGTTTCCATGGACTGGGAGCCCAGGCGCATCCCTCGTAGGCTGCGATCACTCACGCGACGATCCTTCCCGACGTACTTTTTCGTGGGCCGCGGGACGACGACGCTGCGGTGCGTTCACACCCGGCGTCCCGTCCTCGCGGGCCCACCCTTCATTTCCCAGCGTAACGGGGAGTCAGCGGGATTCATTCCCCGGATCGGTCTCGGGGGCCTCCGGGCGGGCGTGCCGGGGCAACGAGCCGGACTCGGCATCCGTCCCGGTGGTGCCGGCGGTCGTGGGTTCCGAGTCCGTGACCGGCAGGTTGACCTCGTCCACGTGGGGATCGGCGGCCTCCTGGGCGATCGGGGACGTGTAGGGCGAATCCGGCATCTCGAACTCGCTCGGGTCCGTCAAGGTGAGGTCCGGTTCCAGGTCCTTCTCGGTGACCTTGACGGTCTCGTGCTCCACGATGGGGGCGCTCTCCGGCAGGTCCGGTGCCACGGGGGCCTCGTCCTCGTACTCGTCGTCCTCGGGGCCGTCCGACGCACCGGGGTTGAGGTAGGAACCCACACCGCGCAGCGCGGTGCTCAGCTCGGCGGGGATCATCCACACCTTGTTGGCCGTGCCCTCGGCGACCTTGGGCAGGGTCTGGATGTACTGGTACGCCAACAGCTTTTGGGTGGGGCGGGCGCGGTGGATCGAGTCGAATACCTTGGCGATGGCCTGCGCTTCACCGTCCGCGCGCAGGATCGCGGCCTTCGCGTCACCCTCCGCAGAGAGCACGGCGGCCTGACGTTCACCCTCGGCGGTGAGGATCTGGGACTGCTTCTCGCCCTCGGCGGTGAGGATCGCGGCGCGGCGGTCACGCTCGGCGCGCATCTGCTTCTCCATGGAGTCCTGGATGGATGGCGGGGGAGTGATCTCCTTGATGTCCACGCGGGAGATCCGGATGCCCCAGCGCCCGGTCGTGGAATCCAGTACGCCGCGCAGCTCCGCGTTGATCTTGTCGCGGGAGGTCAGGGTCTCCTCGAGGTTCAACCCACCCACCACGTTACGCAGCGTGGCGCTCGTGAGCTCGTCCACGGCCTGGATGTAATTGGTGATCTCGTACGTGGCGGCGCGGGGATCAGTGACCTGGAAGTAGACCACGGTGTCGATGCCCACGACCAGGTTGTCCTCGGTGATCACGGACTGGGCGGGGAACGGCACGACCTGTTCGCGCAGGTCGATCAGGGGCAGCAACCGGTCGATGAAGGGGATGAGGAAGTGCAGCCCGGGATTGAGGGTGGACTGGTACTTGCCCAGTCGCTCCACGATGCCCGCGCGCGACTGCGGGACGATCCGCACCGCTTTGATAAGGGCGATGACCGCGGCGAGCACCACCACGGCCAACAGGACGATGATGACGATGGACATGGGGTCCTTTCGGTGGGGGTTCGGCGGTGCGCTGGGGCGCTCGTCCGGGGTCAGGGTCGGACGCCGCGCCCGGGGTTGGTCTGCGTGGGCACCGGGGCCACGTCCGCGACGACCGCGGTGGCCCCCTCGATGCGGTGGACGTAGGCGGTGCTACCCTCGGGCAGGGCGGCGGCCGTGGCGGTGCGGGCGGTCCAGATGTCCCCCTCCAGGCGCACCAGGCCGCTGTGCTGGCTCACGGGCTCCAGCGTCATGCACCGCAGCCCGATGAGGCGATCGGTGTTGGAGCGGGTCGTGGGCGTGGACCTGTTGAGACGTCGCAGGGCGATCGGGCGGATCAAGAAGATCAGCAGCACCGACACCAGCGCGAACATCACCACCTGCGCGGTGAAACTGTCCACGACCAGGCTCACGCCAGCGGTGACCAGGGCGGCGAGCGACATCATGAGAAAGAGGAAGTCCAGGGTGAGCATCTCGATGGCTGCGAGCACCAGCATCACGATCAGCCACAGGATCCAGGGATTGTTGACCAGTGCGTCCCACACGGTGCGGCTCCGTCCTCGTCCGGTGTCATCGGTTCTCGGATGCCCCGGTGCGAGCCCGGGGATCCATCTCACGTGGTCCAGCCCATTGTGCCCTACGACACCGACGTGATCCCGCAGGCCCCACGCCAGTGCCGCTGGTAATCACATGCCGCGGCGTTCCCGCGGCAATGGCGCGCCGGTTTCCCCGTGAGAGAAACGTGCGGGAAATCAGTAGCGCGTCACTATGTGGGTCGTAATATGGGTCACGAAGCCAGACCACACACCCATTGCGGGTGCGGCGGCCTACGGCGCACAAACCGTGCGCCGGCAGCAGAGACTTACTGAGGAGTTAATGCGATGACCACGTTCGACGTGAATGCAATTCTGTCCAGCACGGCCTACGGTTCCGACGGTGACAAGATCGGCAAGGTCGAGCAGGTCTTCCTGGACGACAACTCGGGCGAGCCGACGTTCCTGACCGTCAACACCGGTCTGTTCGGCGCCAAGGAGAACTTCGTTCCTGTGAAGGGCGCTCGTCAGGACGGCGACCGTGTGGTCCTGCCCTACACCAAGGACGTCATCAAGGACGCTCCGAAGGTCGACGCCGACCAGCACCTCTCCCCGGCCGAGGAAGAGGAGCTGTACCGCTACTACGAGCTGAACTACGACGACGGCCGTACCGCGGGCACCGATCGTGATCGCACCACCGCTGCCGCTGGTACCGCGGGTGTCGCCGGCACCGCCGCCGCCGACCGCGATGTTGCCGATCGCGATGTTGCCGATCGTGACCGCGACGCCGTGGACCAGGACCGCCGCGACGTCGCCGCGACCGCCGGTGACGAGGCCTCCGTGGTCCGCCACGAGGAGCGCCTCAACGTGGGCACGCAGGAGCGCGAGGCCGGCCACGCCCGCCTGCGCAAGTACGTCGTGACCGACCACGAGACCGTGGACGTCCCCGTCGAGCGCGAAGAGGTCACCGTCGAGCGCACGCCGATCAACGACACGAACGCTCGCGTGGACAACGGCACCATTGGTGAGGAAGAGGTGGACGTGACCCTGCGCGAGGAGCGTCCCGTGGTCCAGAAGGAAGCCGTGGCCGTGGAAGAGGTCGGGCTGAACAAGCAGACCGTCCAGGAGACCCAGCGCGTCGAGGCCGACGTCCGCAAGGAACAGGTCGATGTCGAGACCGACGTCGATCGTGGTGACCTCGGCCGTGACGGCGAGGCTCCCCGCCGCTGATCCGCGGCGCGCGGCTGACGCCGTGTGAGCACTGACGGTTGTACCCCGGGTTCCGGCCCGGGGTACAACCATGTCCGGGTACAACCGCGCCGGGGCACGCCCGCGTCCGCGCACCGCGCTGTCGTGGAGGCGGCCGGCTCGGCCGGAGAGGCGCGGTCCGCACGGACGCGGCCCCGCAGCGGCGTCGTGCCCGTCTTCGTGGCGGCGGGGCCGGGGCGGTAGCATCAATGAGGTCGTCGGCGCGTCCAGCGCGCGAGTCCTGCACGACGGCCCGCCCCCGGTACGGGCGGGCGCACACAAGATCTGACGAGGAGAAACACCATGACGGATGCCCCTTCCCTGCGGTTGACGGTGGACGGCGAGTCACGCACCGTGGACCAGGGCACCACGGCCGCGGAGCTGTACAGCGAGCAGCGCGACGTCGTGGTGGCGCACGTCAACGGTGAGCTCAAGGACCTCGCGACCGAGCTGCGGGACGGGGACACCGTGGAGCGCGTGCTGATCGGTGACCCCGAGGGCCTCGAGGTGCTGCGCCACTCCACGGCCCACGTGATGGCCCAGGCCGTGCAGGAGCTGCGCCCGGACGCGAAACTGGGGATCGGGCCCTACATCACGGACGGGTTCTACTTCGACTTCGACGTCGAGGAGCCGTTCACCCCGGACGATCTGAAGAAGCTCGAGAAGTCGATGCTCAAGATCGTGAACAAGAACCAGATCTTCCGCCGGCGTAGCGTGAACGAGGACGCTGCCCGGGCGGAGATGGCGGACGAGCCGTACAAGCTCGAACTCATCGACCTGGCCGGCGGTCCCGGCTCCGGTGCCATGGACGAGTCCGCGGAGGGTGCCTCGGTGGAGGTGGCCGCCGGTGACCTCACGATCTACGACAACCTGGACCGTAAGAGCGGGGACGTGGTGTGGCGGGACCTGTGCCGCGGCCCGCACCTGCCGGACACCAAGCACATCGGCAACGGCTACGCGTTGATGCGTTCGGCCGCCGCGTACTGGCGCGGGAGCGAGAAGAACAAGCAGCTGCAGCGGATCTACGGCACGGCATGGCCCACCAAGGACGAACTGCGCGAGTACAAGGAACGATTGGCAGAGGCCGAGCGCCGCGACCACCGCAAGCTGGGTGTGGAACTGGACCTGTTCTCCTTCCCGGACGAACTGGGCTCCGGGCTGCCGGTGTTCCACCCCAAGGGCGGGATCATCCGCAAGGAGATGGAGGACTACTCCCGCGAGCGCCACGCCCAGGCCGGGTACGAGTTCGTCTACACGCCCCACATCACCAAGGGTCATCTCTACGAGGTCTCGGGTCACCTGGACTGGTACCGGGACGGTATGTTCCCTCCCATGCACGTGGACGAGGAGCGCGACCCGGCCACGGGTGAGCTGACCAAACCGGGCCAGGACTACTACCTCAAGCCCATGAACTGCCCCATGCACAACCTGATCTACCGCTCCCGGGGCCGTTCCTACCGGGAACTGCCGCTGCGGTTGTTCGAGTTCGGTGCGGTCTACCGCTACGAGAAGTCCGGTGTGATCCACGGCCTCACGCGTGTGCGTGGGATGACGCAGGACGACGCCCACATCTACTGCACGCGTGAGCAGATGAAGGACGAGCTGACCAGCACCCTGAACTTCGTGCTGTCCCTGCTCAAGGACTACGGTCTGGACGACTTCTACCTGGAGCTGTCCACCAAGGACCCGGAGAAATTCGTGGGTTCGGACGAGATCTGGGACGAGGCCACCCGCACCCTGCAGGAGGTCGCCCAGGACTCCGGTCTGCAGCTCGTACCGGATCCCGGGGGAGCGGCGTTCTACGGTCCGAAGATCTCCGTGCAGGCGCGGGACGCGATCGGGCGCACGTGGCAGATGTCCACGATCCAGCTCGACTTCAACCTCCCCGAGCGCTTCGACCTCGAGTACCAGGCGTCGGACGGCACCCGGCGCCGGCCCGTGATGATCCACCGGGCCCTGTTCGGGTCCGTGGAGCGGTTCATGGGCGTGCTCACCGAGCACTACGCGGGGGCGTTCCCGGTGTGGCTATCGCCCACCCAGGTCCGGGCGATCCCCGTGGCGGACGCCTTCGACGACTACCTCGACGAGTTCGCTCAGGCCTTGCGCGAACGCGGCGTACGTGTGGAGGTGGACACGTCCTCGGACCGGTTCCCCAAGAAGATCCGCACGGCCTCCAAGGACAAGATCCCGTTCGTCGTGATCGCCGGGGGCGACGACGCCGAGGCCGGTACCGTCTCGTTCCGCTTCCGCGATGGCTCGCAGTACAACGGAGTGTCCCAGCAGGACGCGGTGGAACTGATCACGGGCCACATCGATCGGCGTCAGAACGCGGACCCCACGGCGCCCGCGCAGGACACCCCGGAGGCCCCGGCCGCAGGGGACGGCGCCGTCGCGGCCGACACCGCGGCGGGTGACGCGGCGTCGGGACAGTCGTGAGTGCCCCGGACGCCGCGGCGTCGGACGGGGAGGGCGTGAGCCGGGACGAGTTCGAACTGCCCGGCGACCCGGACGGTTTCCAACGGCTGTGGACCCCGCACCGGTTGGCGTACGTGCGCGGGGAGGAGACGTCCGTGGAGCAGCCTCCGGGCTGCCCGTTCTGCACCGCGCCGGGCCGCTCGGACGAGGACGCGCTGATCGTCCACCGCGGGGAGCACTGCTTCGCGGTGCTCAACCTCTTCCCGTACAACCCGGGCCACGTACTCGTGTGCCCGTACCGCCACGTGGCGGAGCTCACGGAGCTCACGGACGACGAACTGTGGGAGCTCAACACGCTGACCCGCACCGTGGTCCTCGTGATCCGGGACGTCGCCAGCCCCGCGGCGTTCAATGTGGGACTCAACCTGGGCCAGGCCGCCGGCGGTTCGCTGTCCGAGCACCTGCACCAACACGTGGTCCCGCGCTGGACGGGGGACGCGAACTTCATGCCCGTCGTCGCCCACACCAAACCCCTCATTCAGACCCTGGCGGCCACGCGCGAGGACATCGCCCGCGCGTGGCCCCGGGACTGACCCCCCCGCGGGCCCCGGACCGCCCCGCCGGGCGAATCCGCCCGCTCACTAGGATGGAGACCATGTCCCGACCACTCGTACGTGTCCTCGGCCAGGGGGTGCGCTGGGCGTCGAGCCTGCGCGGCGGTGGCTCCGCCTTCCCCGGCCTGGTCATGGAGAAACTGCACCCCGGGTTCGTCGCGGAGGAGCTCGCCAAGCTGCCACTCGGCGTGGTGGTGATCAGCGGCACCAACGGCAAGACCACCACGACCAAGATGACCGTCCAGTTGTTGCGTTCACAAGGACTGCGCGTGTTCACCAATCGCACGGGCTCCAACTTCGTGCGCGGTGTCGCGGCGTCCCTGCTCGCGGAGATGGACGCGTTCGGTCGGCTCGTGGCGGACGTCGCGGTGCTTGAGCTGGACGAGGCCCACGCGGTGCACTTCGTGAGGCAAGTCCGGCCCCGGATCTCGCTGTTGCTCAATGTGATGCGGGACCAGCTCGACCGGTTCGGGGAGATCGACACCACGCGCCGGATGCTGAGCCAGGTCGCGCGCGCCACCACGGGCACGATCGTGCTCAACCGCGAGGACCCTCGGATCGCGAGCCTCGCCCAGGACGTGACCGAGGACACCGCCGTGAGCTGGTTCGGGCTCTCGGACGCACTGCGCCCCATGTTCCCGTCCGACGACGACATGCGTGACGGGCTACGGCAGGTGGACCCCGGCGCCCAGGACTCGGACGTGCCGTCCGCGCGTCGGCCCGACGCCGACGTCGTGCTCGAGGCCGTGAACGCGCGCAGCGTGGAACTCGACGTGCGCGGGCGCAAGCACGACGCCACGGTGGACCTGTACGGCGTCTACAACCAGTACAACGCCGCGGCCGCCCTCGCCACGAGCTTGCAGGTGCTCGGCGACGCCGCGGACGTCCCCTCCCTGGTGGCCGAACTGGGGGAGGTCACCCCGGCGTTCGGTCGCGGGGAGACCATCACGGTCCAGGACAAGCCCCTGCAGTTGCTGCTCGTGAAGAACCCCGCGGGCTTCCGGCTCTCCCTGGCCTCGGCCTCCGCGCAGGACTACGCCACGATGATCGCGATCAACGACCAGTACGCGGACGGCCGGGACGTCTCGTGGCTGTGGGACGTGGACTTCGACGCGCTGCGCGACGGCGGCGTGGACATGGTCTCGGGCGTGCGCGCGTGGGACATGGCGCTGCGCCTGGACTACGACCTCGTGCGCGTGGCCACGGTGGAACCGGACCTCGAGGACGCGCTACGCCGGTTCATCGCGGACTCGGGGGAGCGCCCCATGAGAATCTTCTGCACGTACACGGCCATGCTCTCCCTGCGCAGGATCCTGGGCGACATGACGCACGTGGCGGCCATCTAGGAGGACACCGTGGCACACGACACCGCCGGGGCGCTGCGCATCGTGCAGCTCTACCCCCGGGACATGAACATCTACGGCGACTGGGGCAACACACTCACGCTCAAGCGCCGCGCCGAACGCCACGGCCTCGAGACCGAGATCGTGGACTACAACCCCGGCGACCCGTGGCCCGAGAACGCCGACCTCTTCGTAGGCGGCGGAGGACAGGACTCGGGACAGTTCCGCGTGGCCGACGACCTCGCCGTGGTGGCACCGCGACTGCACGAGGCCGTGGCCCGAGGCGTGCCCATGCTCGCGATCTGCGGGCTCTACCAGCTCTTCGGGCACAGTTTCCGCACGGGGACCGGGGAGACACTGTCCGGGATCGGGATCTTCGACCTCGAAACGGTGGCCGGTCCGGAACGGCTGATCGGCAACATCGTGACCGAGTCCGCGGACCTGGGCACGATCGTCGGCTACGAGAACCACTCGGGGCTCACCCACCTGGGCGCCGGGCAACAGCCCCTCGCGAGTGTCGTCTCGGGGGCCGGCAACAACGGGCAGGACGCCACGGAGGGTGCGCGCACCGCGAACGTGCTGGGCAGCTACCTGCATGGGTCGCTGCTGCCCAAGAACCCGCGTGTCGCGGACTTCCTGCTCGCGGCGGCACTCGAGCTGCGCGGCGAGACCCTGCCGGAGGGGGAACTCGACGACACGCTCGCCCAGCGCGCCCGCGACGTCGCCGCGTCGCGCCCGCGCTGACGGGCCCCGCCCCGCGCTCGTTATCATGGAGGTCGATCCGTGTCCGGTCCGCAGGGGCCGGACGCATTCTTTCGAGGAGGTCATTCATGTCAGGTCACTCCAAGTGGGCCACGACCAAGCACAAGAAGGCGGCGATTGACGCCAAGCGCGCCAAGGCGTTCGCCAAGTACATCAAGGGGATCGAGGTCGCGGCCCGCATGGGCGGCGCGGACACCTCGGGTAACCCCGCACTCGAACTCGCGGTCTCCAAGGCCAAGAAGAACTCGGTGCCCAACGACAACATCGACCGCGCGATCAAGCGCGGCGCCGGGCTCACGGGCGAGACGATCGACTACACCGAGATCCTCTATGAGGCCCGCGGCCCGCAAGGCACCGCGCTGTACATCGAGTGCCTCACGGACAACAAGAACCGCGCGGCCTCCGAGGTGCGCGTGGCCGTGACCCGCCACGGCGGCACCATGGCGGACTCCGGTTCCGTGGCGTACCTGTTCGAGCGCAAGGGCGTGGTGGAGGTCGCCAAGACGGACGGTCTCACCGAGGACGACGTCCTGATGGCCGTGCTCGACGCCGGCGCCGAGGAAGTGCTCGACGAGTCCGACGACTTCGAGGTGGTCAGCGAGGCGACCGACCTGCCCGCGATCCGCACCGCCCTGGACGAGGCCGGTCTCGAGTACAACAACGACGACCCCCAGTTCCGCCCCACCATGAAGGTGGACCTGGACGCCGAGGGCGCCCGCAAGTTCCTCAAGCTCGCGGACGCGGTCGAGGAGCTCGACGACGTGCAGAACGTCTACTCGAATGCCAACATCCCGGCCGAGGTCATGGCCGTGCTCGAGGACGACGAGTAATTCCGTGAGTCCCGTGGTGGCCCGGCAGTCCCAACAGCGCGTGCTCGCGGTGGACCCCGGTCTCACCCGGTGTGGTTTCGCCGTGGTGGACATGTCCGCGCAGCGCACCGGGACGTTCGTGCACGTCCAGGTGAGCGGGACGCGCGCGCACGAGGCCCTCGAACACCGCGTGCTGTCGATCATGCGGGCCGCCGAGGAACTCATGGACCGCTTCCGCCCGGACGTCGTGGCCGTGGAACGCGTGTTCGCGCAGAACAACGCTCCCACGGTCGTGGGCACGGCCCAGGCCACGGGCGTCGTGATCGCCGCGGCCGCGGTGCGGGGCATCCCGGTCGCGTGGCACACCCCGTCCGAGGTCAAGGCCGCGGTCACCGGGGACGGCTCCGCGGACAAGGAATCGGTGAACCGCATGGTCGTGCGCATCCTGCGCCTGGACGCCCCGCCGCGGCCCGCGGACGCCGCCGACGCGCTGGCCCTGGCCGTGTGCCACGGGTGGCGCGGTGGGATGGCCGGTGTCAACGCGGCCGAGCGCACGTCCACCCACTCGGGTTCGCGCCCGATGCAGACCCGCCGGGGTGCCGCACTGACTCCGGCGCAGCAGGCGTGGCGACGCGCCGAGACCGCGTCGCGAGCCCCCGGTGCCACTGCGCCCCGCGCATCCGGTACGGCCGCGTCCCGCGCGCCGGGCGCAGCGACCGGTACCCGCGGGCGGCGCGGCCGGGTGTCCTGAGCCTCCCGTTGCGGGCCCGCCTCACGAGCAGGAGCACACGTTCTGGGTGTCCCCGACGCTTGGTACAGTGACGGGCAGGAATTCGTACACGTGTTCGAACGGCGCACCACGTCCTGCCCCCAGGTCGCGGCGCGTTCGGACACACCGATGTTCTCGGCCGGCGGCCGTGGGAGGGGAGGGGCACCGTGATCGCCTCGATAACCGGTGAGGTGCGCTTCGTGGGGGCCACGCTCGCCGTGGTGGAGGTCTCGGGCTTCGGCATCGAGGTCAACGCGAGCCCCCGCACGCTCGCCGGGCTGCGGGTCGGTGCCACCGCGCACCTGCACACCGCGTACATCGCCCGCAAGGACGAGGCGCCGGTGCTGTTCGGTTTCGCCCAGGCGGACGAGAAGGAGATCTTCTCCGTCATGCTCGGGGTCTCCGGGGTGGGCCCGCGCACCGCGCTCGCCGCGGTCTCTGTCCTCGGGCCCGACGACGCCCGGCGCGCGATCGCCGCCGGCGACGACAAGGCCTTCACGGCCGTCCCCGGGATCGGACCGAAGTCCGCGCGGCGCATCGTCCTGGAACTCGCGGACAAGCTCGTCCTGCCGGACCCCGCGCCGCAGCAGAGCGCACAGCCCGGCATGCAGGTGTGGCGTGAGCAGGTCGTGGACGCTCTCACGGGTCTGGGCTGGAGCGAGAAGGACGCGGCCCGCGGGATCGACGACGCCCTCGAGACCCAGCCGGAACTGGCAGAGTCCGCCAACGTGGCCGAGATCCTGCGCGCCGTGCTGTCCTGGCTCGGCACCGCCAAGGCCACGTCCCACCCGCGGACCAGGGGGCGGTGAGCATGGCCGTGGAGGAACGTGGATCGGTGGGCCAACAACGTCTCGTGGGCGCCGAGGGCGACTACGACGACCAGCAGCTCGAGGCGTCCCTGCGCCCGGGGACCCTGCACGACTTCGTGGGGCAGAAGCGGGTACGGGCACAGCTGTCCCTCGTGCTCGAGGCCTCCAAGCTGCGCGGGCGCACCGCGGACCACGTGCTGCTGTCCGGGCCTCCAGGCCTCGGCAAGACGACCCTGGCCATGATCATCGCGCAGGAGCTGGATGTCCCCCTGCGGATCTCGTCCGGTCCCGCGATCCAGCACGCCGGTGACCTCGCGGCCATCCTGTCCTCCCTGACCCACGGGGAGGTGCTGTTCCTGGACGAGATCCACCGGATGTCCCGGCCCGCGGAGGAAATGCTGTACATGGCCATGGAGGACTTCCGCGTGGACATCGTGGTGGGCAAGGGCGCCGGCGCCACGTCCATCCCGCTGGACCTGCCCCCGTTCACGCTCGTGGGTGCCACCACCCGCGCGGGGCTGCTGCCCGGGCCACTGCGCGACCGGTTCGGCTTCACGGGTCACCTGGAGTTCTACTCCGTCGAGGAACTCGAGCTCGTGCTGCGTCGTTCGGCCGGGCTGCTCGACCTCACCATGACGAGCGAGGCGTTCACGGAGGTCGCATCGCGCTCACGCGGCACCCCTCGTATCGCCAACCGACTGCTGCGGCGCGTGCGGGACTGGGCGCTCGTGCACGGCGTGGAGCGCATCGACGCGCGGGCCGCCGGATCCGCACTCGACATGTACGAGGTGGACGCCCGGGGTCTGGACCGCTTGGACCGCAACGTGCTCTCAGCCCTGGTGAACAAGTTCAACGGCGGCCCCGTGGGGTTGTCCACCCTGGCGATCGCCGTGGGGGAGGAGACCGAGACGGTCGAGACCGTCGCGGAACCATTCCTGGTCCGCGAGGGCCTGCTCGGTCGCACCCCGCGCGGGCGGATCGCCATGGCCACGGCGTGGGAGCACCTGGGACTCGACGTCCCGGAGCACGCTGCGTTCAAGGACCCGGCGCTGAAAACCGCGCTCGTCACCGAACCGGACTCGGAGGATCCGTCCAGCACGTGACCAGATCCATCCCCTAAGCTGGGGAGGATCGGCCGGGACCTTCGCACCCCTGCGCAGTCGTGCCCGGTCGCGCTGTACGTGCACCTCGACAGAACGGATCCTTCGTGACCATCCTCGCTCAGACCCAGGACGCTGCCGGTGGCGGCGCCGGAACCGCATGGTTCCTGCCCGTGATGCTCGTGGTCATGGTCCTGCTGCTGTGGCTGCCCATGCGCCGACAGAAGAAGGCCCAGGCCCAGATGAAGGCCAAGCAGGCCACCATGGAGCCGGGTACGCGCGTGATGACGAGCTTCGGTCTCTACGGCACCCTGCGGGACATGGACCGAGAGAACAACAAGGCAGTCCTGGAGGTCTCCCCGGGCCAGCTCGTCACGGTGCACTCCCAGACCGTGACCACCGTGGTGGACGAGCTGCCCGCCGAGTCCGCGGCCACCGCCGCCCCCGGCGTGGTCGAGGCGGAGTCCGTGCAGGCCGGTACCCCCGAGGCGGCCGGTTCTGCGCATCGCGTCGACCCGGTCGACCCCGTGGACGGTTCCACGGCCGCCGGCGAGCAGGGCCCTACCCAGCGCGGCGCCGCCCAGCCCGGCACCACACCGGGCGCGGCGGCCCCGGATGCCTCGCAACGGGCCTGGCGCGACGCCCGCGACCGCGACGATCGCGGTAACCCCACTACCTGATTCCCCCCCCCACCGGGACACGGGCCGAGGACCTCGGCCCGTTTCTCATGTGTCGACCGGGCCGCGGCCCCGGTCGAGGACACGTTGAAGGACACCAATGGCAGCAGAGAAGAAGGCGCAGACCCCGGGATCGCGTGGCGGGTCCCGTTGGCGGCGCACCAGGGCCTCCAGCACGTCGGAGGGGACCCCCGGGAACGGGACCGCAGCGGCGAACGGCACGTCCGGTAGGAGCGGGGGTACCGCGAAGCGGCGCCCCCGCTCCGGAGCGGGGGCGTCGGCGGCGCGCAAGGCACTGGTGGCCCTTGCAGCGGTGATCGCGATCCTCGCCGGGGTGCTCGTCTACGGTGTGACGACCGACCGCACCGGGTGGGCGCCCAAACTGGCGCTGGATCTCGAGGGTGGCACGCAGATGGTGCTCTCGCCCACGCTGCAGGGGGAAAACTCCGGTCAGGACATCTCCCAGGAGCAGCTCGACCAGGCAGTCGAGATCATCCGCCAGCGCGTGGACGGTACGGGTGTCTCCGAGGCGGAGATCACCACGCAGTCCGGGCGCAACATCGTGGTGTCGATGCCCGGTGTGCCCTCGTCCGAGACGCGTGAGCTGATCCAGACCTCCGCGCAGATGGCGTTCCGTCCCGTGATCGTCTCAGGCGCCGGCGCGGCCACCCCGGAGAACCAGCGCACCGACCCCACGTCGATCCCCCAACCGGAGGGTGAGCCCGAGAACTCGTCCGACCCCAAGTGGGTCACGCGGGATCTCTTCGCCAGGTACGAGGCGCTCGACTGCAGCGCGCCGCGGCCCCAGGAGGAGCGCGCCTCCCAGCCGCAGGACAAGGCGATCGTGGCGTGCGATCCGCTGAGCAACGCCAAGTTCATCCTGGGCCCCGTCGAGATCCCCGGCACGGACATCGCCACGGCGTCCTACGCACAGGCGTCCAACTCCCAGGGCCACGCGACGGGCGGGTTCGCCGTGAACCTGCAGTTCAACGACGAGGGCACGCAGACCTTCAAGGAACTTTCCGAACGGCTCTACGGACTCGGCCAGGGTGGACAGAACGGTGCACGCAACCGGTTCGCGATCGTGCTGGACGGTTCCGTGGTCTCCGCGCCGACCATGAACGCCGTGATCACGGACGGTCGTGCGCAGATCACCGGCAACTTCACCGAGGACGAGGCCAAGTTCCTGTCCGAGCAGTTGAAGTACGGTGCGCTGCCGGTGTCCTTCTCGATCGACTCCGAGCAGCAGATCTCCGCAACCCTGGGCAGTAACCAGTTGCGGATGGGCATCATCGCGGGGCTGATCGGTCTGGCGCTCGTGTGCATCTACTCGCTGTTCCAGTACCGCTGGTTGGGTCTCGTGACCATCGCCTCACTCGTCGTGGCCGGTGTCGTGACCTACCTGGCCATCACCCTGCTGGGGTGGGGCGCGAACTACCGGCTGTCCCTGGCCGGCGTCGCGGGTCTCGTGGTGGCGATCGGTCAGACCGCGGACTCGTTCATCGTGTACTTCGAACGCATCCGTGACGAGATCCGCGCCGGGCGTACGATCCCGGCCGCCGTGGACCACGGCTGGCAACGCGCGCGCCAGACGGTGCTCGCGTCCAAGGCCGTGAACCTGTTGGCCGCCGTGGTGCTCTACTTCGTGGCCGTGGGCAATGTGCGCGGCTTCGCGTTCACGCTCGGTCTCACCGCGATCGCGGACCTGCTGGTCGTGTTCCTGTTCACCCACCCGATCATGGTGTTGCTCGCACGCACGCGCTACTTCGGCAACGGCGCGCGGCACTCCGGTCTGGACCCCGAAGCGCTCGACGCCGTCCCGCTCTACCGCGGCGCCGGCCGGCTGCGCAGCCCCGAGGACGGTGACGGTCTCACGATCGCCGAACGACGACGCCGCGCAGCACAGCAGGCGAGCGCAGCGCCGTCGTCCACCGCCGGAGCCCACGGGAACGCGTCCGTCGGCTCCACCGCGGCCACCGCCCGTCCCGATTCCGAGGAGACCCAGCGATGAGCAACCGACTCGCGCGTTTCGGCAATGACCTGCACAGCGGGCGCAGGTCCTACCCCTTCGTCCAGAAGCGGGGACCGTGGCTCGCCGTGAGCCTGGCCCTCGTGGTGATCTCCGTGCTGATCCCCGTGATCAAGGGCGGGTTCAACCTGGGGATCGACTTCACGGGCGGCTCCGAGTTCACGGTCTCGGACGTGCCCACCACGGACGTCTCCCTGGGCGAGCGGGCGGTCGCCGAGACCCCCGGTGCCCACGAGGCCACCGTGACGAACATCGCCCCGGGCACTGTGCGGGTGCAGACCCAGCAGCTCGACGACGACCAGACCCTGACCCTGAAGAACAAGTTGCAGGACGCCTACGGCGTGGGCGAGGACCAGGTGACCTCCAACTTCGTGGGACCCACGTGGGGCCAGGGTGTCACCCGACAGGCCCTGTGGGGGCTCGTGATCTTCGTGGTGCTCGCGCTCGCACTCATGGCGCTGTACTTCCGCACGTGGAAGATGTCCGTGGCCGCGATCGCGGCCATGCTCTTCACGATCGTCATCACCGCGGGTGTGTACTCCCTGGTGGGTTTCGAGATCACCCCCTCCGCGGTGATCGGCTTCCTCACGGTGCTGTCCTACTCGCTCTACGACTCCGTGGTGGTCTTCGACAAGGTGCGTGAGAACACCGCGGGGCTCGTGGGCGGCAGCGCCCCGGAGGAACGCAGGAAACGCACGTTCGGGGAACAGGTCAACCTGGCCGTGAACCAGACCCTCGTGCGCTCGATCAACACGTCCGTGGTGGGCATCCTCCCCGTGGGGTCCATCCTGTTCATCGGTGCGTATCTGCTCGGGGCCGGAACGTTGAAGGACCTCTCGCTGTCCCTGTTCGTGGGCATCATCGTGGGCACGCTCGCCACGCTGTTCGTGGCCGCACCCCTGTACTCGTGGTTGCGAGACCGCGAAGCCGGCGTGCGGGAGCAGACCCGCCGGGTGCTCGAGCACCGCACGGGCGAGGCCCCTCCGGTGAGCGCGGATCCCGTCGAGGTCTGACGCGACACCCTCGCACTCGTGGCCGGTCGCGCATGGCATGACCGGCCACGAGCGCTGTGACCGAACGGTGCGGGCGGCTACGTCACTCAGGACCGCGTCCGCGGTACGTGAGCACTGCGTCCGCGGCGCGTCCGTACCGTGTCCGTGGCACATCCGCACCGTTGTCCGCGGCGTGTCGGCGCGGGCTTAGACTGGGACATCAGCCCGCGGGGGCTCATGTCCGGCTTCCCGCGGTCGCGGCGACGATGAGGAGGCCACGGATCATGTCCAGCCAGTCCGAGAACGGTGGTGCCCAGGCACCCGTGGGCTCCGCGGTCACGTCCTCCGGCGCGCCCTCCGCTCAAGAGGCGTCCCGTCCCAATGCCGCCCCGCCCGCTCGCCCGAGTGTCGCGCGCGGTGACTTCGGGGGCACCCATTTCGTCCTACCCGCCTCTCGGCCCGTGTTCGGGCGGGCGGTCTTCCCGGGGCGCAGTGAACGCACCCGCTCGACCCTCTCGGTGCTCAGCGGTGAATCGGTCCCGAGCTCGCCCATCCTGGTGCCCCTGCTGCGCACGGTGCAGAACACGCATCCCGAGGAGGACCTCTCGGTCCTGGAGCGGGCCTTCACGGTCGCGGACACCCACCACGAGGGACAAAAGCGCAAGTCCGGGGACCCGTACATCACCCACCCGGTGGCCGTGACCACGATCCTCGCGGAACTCGGGATGACCGGTGCCACGCTCGTGGCCGGTCTACTGCACGACACCGTGGAGGACACGTCCTACACTCTCCAGCAGGTGCGCGAGGAGTTCGGCGAGGAAGTCGCCGCGCTCGTGGACGGCGTGACCAAGCTGGACAAGATCCAATACGGGGAGAACGCGCAGGCGGAGACCGTGCGCAAGATGATCGTGGCCATGGCCAAGGACATCCGCGTGTTGGTCATCAAACTCGCGGACCGTTTGCACAACGCCCGGACGTGGCGCTTCGTGTCCTCCGAGTCCTCCGGGCGCAAGGCGCGCGAGACCCTCGAGATCTTCGCGCCGCTGGCCCACCGACTGGGCATGAACACGATCAAGTGGGAGCTCGAGGACCTGTCCTTCGCGGCCCTGCACCCCAAGGTCTACGAGGAGATCGTGCGCATGGTGGGGGAACGCACCCCCGAGCGCGAGCGTCACCTCGCGGAGATCCGCGGTCAGATCGCCGAGGCGCTGGACGCCTCCGGCATCGAGGCCACCATCACGGGCCGGCCGAAGCACTACTACTCGATCTACCAGAAGATGATCGTGCGGGGTAAGGACTTCGACGAGATCCACGACCTGCAGGCCGCGCGCGTGCTCGTGAACTCCGTGCGCGAATGCTACGCGGCGTTGGGCGTGCTGCATGCCAAGTGGCGGCCGCTGCCCGGGCGGTTCAAGGACTACATCGCCATGCCCAAGTTCAATATGTACCAGTCCTTGCACACCACGGTGATCGGGCCCGCGGGGCGTCCCGTGGAGATCCAGATCCGCACCCACGAGATGCACCGCCGCGCCGAGTACGGCGTGGCCGCGCACTGGAAGTACAAGGACAAGGTCAACCAGGCGAACTCCGTGACCCCCAAGGCCAAGGAGGGTGAGCTGAACTGGCTCAGCTCCCTGGTGTCGTGGCAGGAGGAGGCCAAGGACTCCTCGGACTTCCTGGACTCGCTGCGCTATCAGATCAACACCGCCGAGGTGTACGTGTTCACGCCCAAGGGCGAGGTCATGGCCCTGCCCACGGGGTCCACGCCGGTGGACTTCGCGTACGCGGTGCACACCGAGGTGGGCAACCGCACGATCGGCGCGCGCGTCAACGGCAAGCTCGCCCCGCTGTCCTCCCGGCTGCAGCACGGGGACCGCGTGGAGATCCTCACGTCCAAGTCGGAACAGGCCGCTCCGTCCCAGGACTGGCTCAAGTTCGTGGGCTCCCCGCGGGCGCGCACCAAGATCCGGCAGTGGTTCTCCAAGGAACGCCGCGAGGAAGCGATCGAGCGGGGCAAGGACCAGCTCACCCGGGCGCTGCGCAAACACCACCTCCCGCTGCAGCGCACGGTCACGAGCGAAGCGCTGCTCGCGGTGGCCCAGGACTTCAACCGCGGCGACGTGGCGGCGCTCTACGAAGCCATCGGTTCGGACGCCGTGGGCGCCCACCAGGTCGTCGACAAGTTGTTGCAACACCTGGGCGGGGCCGAGGGCACCGAGGAGGACCTCGCCGAGACCACGCGGGTGACCCACCCCGTGCGCCCCGGCGTCTTGGACGCGGGTGTGCTCGTGCAGGGGGCCTCGGACGTCTACGTCAAGATCGCCCGGTGCTGCACCCCGGTGCCCCCGGACAAGATCGTGGGTTTCGTCACGCGCGGGTCCGGGATCTCAGTGCACCGCAAGGACTGCGCCAACATGCGGGTCATCCCGGAGGACGACGACCGGATCAAGGACGTCTCCTGGGCGCCCACCCAGTCCTCCCTGTTCCTCGTGGAGATCCAGGTGGAGGCCCTCGACCGCAAGTCCCTGCTCTACGACGTGACCAAGGCGCTGTCGGAGAACCACGTGAACATCCTCTCGGCCCAGGTGCACACCTCGCGGTCCCGGTTGGCGATCTCCCGGTTCTCGTTCGAGATGGGGGACACCCGCTACCTGGACCACGTGCTCAACCAGGTGCGCCGGATCGACGGCGTCTACGACGTCTACCGCACCTCGGGACACCGCCCGGTCAACTCCTGACGGGTCCGCCCGCGCGTCCGGCCTCGAGCGCCCGTGCGAGCTTGCGGACGCGGGCGATCGCGACCCGGCGCCCCGGCAGCTTTGCCAGGGCCTCGAATTCGGCGAGCAGATGCTGCGGTGAGCAGTGCAGGCGCGGTGCGCTCAGTAGGGCGAGCAGAGCGGCGTCGCCGGCCGGGCCGGTGACGTGTATCGCGAGGTCCACGGCGGTGCGCAGGGGAGTGGTCAGTGTGATGCCGTGGTGGACCACGAGGTCCCGCGGCGCGAACCCCGTCTGGTGGATCACGAGGCCCGGCGGCACCGTGGTCGTCGTGCGCGCGGACTTGTCCACGAGGATCGTCACGGGCGAGGGCTCGGGTGCGCAGCGGTAGAACCACGCGGCTCCGAGCCGCCCCAGCACACCCCGCCGTTGCAGGTGCCCGGGCACGACCCTGCTCACCACCGTGGCTCGCAACTGGAGCGTGGGGGCGGTGGTCGCGGGTACGTAGGCGTCGAGCAGTTCGCGGCGCAACAAACCGTCCTCGGTCATCGCGCTCAGTTCGGCGCGGCTGAACGGGTGGCCCGGGAGCAGGACGAGGGGCGCGGTGGTGCCGCGAGCGGTGAGCACGGAGGTCATGGACCCATCCCACCCCACGGCGAACCGGAAGGGCAGGGCAGCGCACCGATTGTGGAGAAACGCCCGTGGACCGAGACCTGCGGCGCGCTCCCACGCCACGGTGCGCGGGCCGGCGCCGTACGCATCGCGCGCCGAGGCGAGGAACGCCCCCACCCTTGGGAACCAGTGGAACGCCCCCGTCCGGGCAAACCGGGGACGGGGGCGTTCCTGCAGTCAGCGGCAGAAAATCAGCGCAGTTCGGACGCCGAGGCCTGCAGCGTGGCGAGCCACTGCTCGCTCGTGGCCAGGTCCTTCTCGAGGGACGCGGCCCTCTTGGTGTTGCCACCCGCACGGGCGGCCTCGAGGGCAGCGCGCTGATCGGCGATCTTGTTCTCCAGCTGGGACAGCATGGAGTTGGAGCGCGCCTTGGTCTCGGGGTCGGTGCGCCGCCAGCGGTCGTCCTCGGCCTTCTTCACGGCGTCCTCCACGGCGCGCAGTTCGTTCTCCACGCGGCGCATGTGGGCGCGCGGGACCTTACCGGCCTCCTCCCAGCGCTGCTGGACGGACGCGAGCTGCTTCTTGGCGGCGTCGAGGTCCTTGACGGGCAGGATCTGCTTGGCCTCGGCGAGCAGTTGCTCCTTGACCGTGAGGTTGCCCGCGTACTCCTGGTCGATCCGCTCGTTCGCGGCGGTGCGCGCGGAGAAGAACGCGTCCTGGGCGGCGCGGAACCGGGCCCACAAGGCGTCGTCCTCCTTGCGGGACGCGCGCGGGGCCTCCTTCCACCGGTCCATGAGCTCTCGGTACTTCCCGGCGGTCTCACCCCACTCGGTGGACGAGGACAGCGCCTCGGCCTCCTTGATCAGGCCCTCCTTGACGCGCTTGGCCTTGGCGTTGGTCTCGTCCAGAGACGAGAAGAAGGCCTTACGGTGCCGGTCGAACGTGGTGCGGGCCTTGCGGAAGCGCTTCCACAGGGCGTCCTCGTCCGATTTGGGCAGGCGTCCGCCCGAGCGCTGGTGGTCCTGCCACTGCGAGAACAGCTCCGCCATGCGCGCGGACGAGTGCTTCCACTGCGTCTTGGCGGGATCCTGCGCGGCGACCTCCTCGGCGGCCTCCACGATCGCGGTGCGGTGCGCGAGCTGCTGCGCCTTGGCGGCCTTGGTCTCCTCGCGTTCGCGGTTCAGGGCCACCTTGATCGCGTCCTCGAGGGTATCCAGGCGCGTGGAGAGATCCGTGAGATCGCCCACCATGGTGTGCGCGTCCACCTGCTCGCGCACGTGGTCCACGGTCTTGCGCATGTCACCGGCGGGTGCCTTGGCGGCGATGCGCTGTTCAAGCAGTGCGACCTGCGCCTCGGCGTCGTCGAACTTGCGCGCGAAGTACGCGAGCGCCTCGTCCGGCGTGGCGTCCGGGAACTGCCCGCACGCGTACTCGGTGCCCTGCACGCTCACGTACACGGTGCCGTTCTCGTCCGCGCGGCCGAAGGCCCGAGCGCGTTCCACGGAATCGGCCGGGGCGAGCGCGGCGTGGGTGCCCTCCGCGGGACGTGGCTGAGCCGCCGCCGGTGCGGGCGCGGGTGCCGCGCTCGGGGTGGGTTTGGGGGTCGACGGCGCCGCGGGCTTGGGCGCGGACGCCGCGGGGGTGGCCGGTCCCGGGACGGGACGGCGGTCGTCGGATTCAGGACGTTCTGTCACCGCTACAACTCTTTCTGCACGACCCCGCCGGTGCTGCCCGCAGCTGCGGGCGTCGCGGTGGGGTTTCCCATGGTGGACACCGGCCATCCTATCGAGCCGCGCGGCTTAGACTGGCAGCTGACACCGTCCGCGCTCGCGCATGCCCCGGTTCCGGGGGTTGCTCGTACGACGACGCCTCGCGACCCGGGGCTTCCACGGCGCACAGGCCGAGCCCCGGACCGCCCGAGACCCACTACCGAGGAGTTCCCACCCATGGCCCGCACCACGTCTCTGTCCGGTTTCCCCGAATGGCTCCCGGAGGAACGGATCGTGGAGCAACACGTGCTGGACTCCCTGCGCAGGACCTTCGAACTCCACGGCTTCTCCTCGATCGAGACGCGCGCGGTGGAGACCGTGGAGCAGTTGCTGCGCAAGGGTGAGATCGACAAGGAGGTCTACGGGGTCTCCCGGCTGCAACAGGACGAGGACTCCTCGCGCGAGGACGCGCTGGCGCTGCACTTCGACCTGACCGTGCCGTTCGCCCGCTACGTCGTGGAGAACAGTGGCTACCTCACGTTCCCGTTCCGCCGCTACCAGATCCAGAAGGTGTGGCGCGGCGAGCGCCCCCAGGAGGGCCGGGCGCGCGAGTTCACCCAGGCGGACATCGATGTGGTGGGGGACGGCACGCTCGCGTTCCGCTACGACGTGGAGCTCGCGCTCGTGATGATCGAGGCGCTGTCCGAGCTGCCCATCCCGCCGTTCGTGCTGCGGGTCAACAACCGCAAGCTCGCCGAGGGTTTCTACCGCGGTGTGGGTCTCACGGACGCCCCCGCGGTGCTGCGTGAGATCGACAAGCTCGAAAAGATCGGTGCCGAGCAGGTCTCCCGGAATCTCCAGGACACGGTGGGTGCCACGCCCGAGCAGGCGGAGGCCGCGCTGTCCCTCGCGGCGATCCGCACCGACGACACGTCCTTCGTGGAGCGCGTGCGGGAACTCGGTGTGAGCAACAACCTGCTGGACGAAGGCCTGAACGAACTCGCCGAGGTCGTGGGGGAGGCCTCCCGCCGCGCCCCCGGCAAGGTCGTGGCGGACCTGTCCATCGCCCGCGGTCTGGACTACTACACAGGCACCGTGTACGAGACGGTCCTCGTGGGTCACGAACAGCTCGGTTCCGTGTGCTCGGGCGGTCGCTACGAGTCCCTCGCGTCCTCCGGGAAGAAGACTTACCCCGGTGTGGGCCTGTCGATCGGTGTGACCCGGTTGGTCACCCGGATCCTGTCCCGCTCCATGGCCCAGGCCTCCCGTTCGGTGCCCTCCGCGGTGCTCGTGGCCCTGAACGACGACGCATCATGGTCCGCCGCGCAGGACGTCGCCGGGCAGTTGCGCGCTCGCGGGATCGCGACCGAGGTGGCCGCCACGGCCCAGAAGTTCGGCAAGCAGATCCGCTACGCCGAGCGCCGCGGCATCCCGTTCGTGTGGTTCTCCTCGGTGGCCGAGGACGGGAGCCCGACCCACGAGGTCAAGGACATCCGCTCGGGCGAGCAGGTGGCCGCGGACCCCGCATCGTGGCAGCCGCCCGCCGAGGACCTGCACGCCACGGTGCTGCGCGCGGCCACCACGGACGACTGACGCCGGCTCTGTCCTCCGAGAGGCGTGCCCGCGCGCGACGGCCGTGCGCTCGCGGCGTCGGCTTGTAGACTCGCGGGGACGGGAGCACGCCCTGCTCCGGGGCGCCCGATCCGGTGCGGCTCCGCGGGCACTCGGTGCGACGCGCTCCGCCGGCCCGCGATCCCGACCATCCCATTGATTGAAAAGGTGAATGCACTTGTTGCGAACGCATGAACTCGGCACGTTGACCGTCGAGAACATTGGACAGACCGTCACGCTGGCGGGCTGGGTCGGCCGGCGCCGCGACCACGGCGGCGTGGCGTTCGTGGACCTGCGTGACGCCTCCGGCGTGGCGCAGGTCGTGGTGCGTGACGAGGAGCAGTTCCACCAGCTGCGCAATGAGTACGTCCTGCAGGTCACGGGCACCGTGGAGCGCCGCCCCGAGGGCAACGAGAACCCCAACCTGCCCTCCGGTGAGGTCGAGGTCATGGTGGATGAGCTCACCGTGCTCAACACCGCGGCACCCCTGCCGTTCCAGATCGACGAGCACGTGGAGGTGGGCGAGGAAGCCCGCCTGAAGTACCGCTACCTGGACCTGCGCCGCCCGGAGCCCGCCCGCATCATGCGGCTGCGTTCCGAGGTCAACCGGGTGGCCCGCACCCTGCTGCACGAGCAGGGCTTCACCGAGGTGGAGACCCCCACCCTCACCCGTTCCACTCCCGAGGGTGCGCGTGACTTCGTGGTGCCGGCACGGCTGTCCCCGGGCTCCTGGTATGCGCTGCCGCAGTCCCCGCAGCTGTTCAAACAGCTGCTGCAGGTGGGCGGGATCGAGAAGTATTTCCAGATCGCCCGCTGCTACCGGGACGAGGACTTCCGCGCGGACCGCCAACCCGAGTTCACCCAGCTGGACGTTGAGGCCTCCTTCGTGGAGGAGGACGATGTCATCGCCCTGGGCGAGCAGATCGTGAAGTCCCTGTGGGCTCTGATCGGCGTGGACGTCTCGACCCCCATCCCGCGCATGACCTACGCCCAGGCCATGGCCGACTACGGCTCCGACAAGCCGGACCTGCGCTTCGACCTGAAGCTCACGGAGCTCACCGAGTACTTCAAGGACACCCCGTTCCGCGTGTTCCAGGCCCCGTACGTGGGTGCCGTGGTCATGCCAGGCGGTGCATCCCAGCCCCGCCGCCAGCTCGACGCGTGGCAGGAGTGGGCCAAGCAGCGCGGCGCCAAGGGCCTCGCCTACGTGCTGTTCAAGGAGGACGGCGAGATCGCCGGGCCGGTGGCCAAGAACATCTCGGAGGAGGAGAAGGCCGGACTCGCGGAGGCCGTGGGCGCGAAGCCCGGCGACTGCGTGTTCTTCGCCGCGGGCGGGGCCAAGACCTCCCGCGCGCTGCTCGGTGCCGCGCGCGTGGAGATCGGCCACCGCGTGGGCCTGATCGACGAGAATGACTGGGCCTTCGTGTGGATCGTGGACGCGCCGCTGTTCGAGCCCGCGTCCGAGGCGGTCGAGTCCGGCGACGTTGCCGTGGGCTCCGGTGCGTGGACGGCCGTGCACCACGCGTTCACGTCCCCCAAGCCCGAGTTCATGGACACCTTCGACACGGACCCCGGCTCCGCGCTGGCCTACGCGTACGACATCGTGTGCAACGGCAACGAGATCGGCGGCGGTTCCATCCGCATCCACCGCCGGGACGTGCAGGACCGCGTGTTCCGCGTGATGGGGCTCAGTGAGGAGGACGCCCGGGAGAAGTTCGGCTTCCTGCTGGACGCCTTCCAGTTCGGCGCGCCCCCGCACGGCGGCATCGCCTTCGGCTGGGACCGCGTGGTCGCGCTGCTCGCGGGCACCGAGTCCATCCGGGACGTCATCGCGTTCCCCAAGACCGGCAACGGCTACGACCCCCTGACCGCCGCGCCTGCGCCTATCACGGCGCAGCAGCGCAAGGAAGCCGGCGTGGACGCCAAGCCCGAGCCCAAGAAGGCCGAGGCGCCGCGCGAGGCAGCCTCCGCCGACAAGGGCGGCGACGCGAAGTAACGCCATCGACACGTGACACCGTCGCTACTCGCTGCGGGGCCGCCGATCCGGGATGTCACCCCGAGGTCGGCGGCCCCGCAGCCTTCGTGCGCGGTCCGGTTGCGTGACCCGCCGCGCTCGCGGGACGACCGGTTCCACTCCCGGGGCAACCCGTTTCCCCATGGGACGGGCCGTGTCAGCAGTGGGACGGTGCCGGGGTGCGAGTGTGATGGACTGGCGTCATGAGAATCGTGCTACAGGTGGCGTCGCGGGCCAGTGTCACCGTGGGGGAACGGGGCACGGGCGAGATCACCGGCCCCGGGCTCGTCGCACTCGTGGGGGTCACCCACTCGGACACCCCGGAGATCGCCGCGCAGCTCGCGGCCAAGATCGCCGGGCTGCGCATCCTGCCGGGAGAGACCTCGTGCGAGGACCGCTCGGCCCCGGTGCTCGTGGTCAGCCAGTTCACGCTGTACGGGGACGTGCGGAGGGGGCGCCGACCGTCGTGGTCCCGCGCCGCCCCCGGGGACGTGAGCGAACCCCTCTTCGACGCCTTCGTGGCGGCGCTACGTGAGCGCGGTCTGCCGGTGGAAACCGGGGAGTTCGGTGCGCACATGGAGGTCTCGCTCGTCAACGACGGGCCCGTGACCCTCGTGGTGGACAGCGACGAGCTGCAGCGCCCGCGTCGCGGCTGAACCCGCGGCGGCCCGTGCGTGTCCGAGGCGGGCAGTAGGGTCGAGGCGTGAGCGATGCATTGTTCGACGTCCCGGATCCCCTGAGCGAGGACGGGTCCGGCCCATCCGCCCACGCGAGGGATCGGACCCCGTCCCGCGCGCGCTCCCGCGCACCGCTCGCCGTGCGCATGCGCCCCCGCACCCTGGACGAGGTCGTGGGCCAGAAGCACCTGTTGCGCACCGGCTCGCCCCTACGCGGACTGACCGCTGGGCGCTCGGGACCGACCGCGGCGTCGTCGGTCATCCTGTGGGGCCCGCCGGGCACGGGCAAGACGACGATCGCGCACGTGATCGCGCGCGGCCACGACACCACCTTCGTGGAGCTGTCCGCCGTCACGGCCGGGGTCAAGGACGTGCGGCGCGTCATGGACGAGGCGCTGACCGCGCGCGACCTGCACGGGCGGACCACGGTGCTGTTCCTCGACGAGATCCACCGGTTCACCAAGGCGCAGCAGGACGCGCTGTTGCCCGGGGTCGAGAACGGGTGGGTGGTCCTCGTGGCCGCCACGACCGAGAACCCCTCGTTCTCCGTGATCGCACCGCTGCTCTCGCGCTCCCTGCTGCTGACCCTGCAACCGCTCGAGCGCCCGGACATCGGGGAGTTGCTCGACCGCGCGGTGACCGACCCGCGCGGGCTGGACGGTGCCGTCGTCCTGAGTCCGGAGGCGCGCGAGCACCTGCTGGACGTCTCGGGGGGAGACGCGCGCAAGGCGCTCACGTCTCTCGAGGCGGCTGCGGCGGTCGCGCTCTCCCACACGGCGGCGTTGGACGACGACGCCGATGGCGCCGCGCGTTCCGGGGCCGAGGGCCCGGGCACGGAGGGTTCGGGAGCCGAGGTATCGGACGACGGCGCGGCCGAGCCCGGGGCAGCGGGCGAAACCCCCGATGCATCGGTCGTGACCGTGACGCTGGAGCACGCGCAGGAGGCCGTCAACCGCGCGGCGGTGCGCTACGACAAGCAGGGCGATCAGCACTACGACGTCGTGAGCGCGTTTATCAAATCGATCCGCGGCTCGGACGTGGACGCCGCGATGCATTACCTGGCCCGGATGATCGAGGCCGGGGAGGACCCCCGGTTCATCGCGCGCCGGTTGATCATCAGCGCGTCGGAAGACATCGGTCTCGCTGACCCCGCGGCGCTGCAGACCGCGGTCGCGGCCGCCCAGGCCGTGCAGTTGATCGGGATGCCCGAGGGGCGGATCCCGCTCGCCGAGGCCGTCGCACATCTGGCCACCGCACCCAAGTCGAACGCCGCGTACCTGGCCATCGACGAGGCCATCGCGGACGTCCGCGCCGGACGTGCCGGGCCCGTGCCCCCGCACCTGCGGGACTCGCACTACCCGGGCGCGAACGAGCTCGGCCACGGCGCGGGCTATGTCTACGCCCACGACACGCCCAACGCGGTGGCCACCCAGCAGTACCCGCCGGACGAGCTCGTGGGGAAGGACTACTACCGGCCCACGGGGTACGGCCACGAACGAGACCTGGCGCAGCGCGTGATCCGGTTGCGCGACATCGTGCGCGGCGGCACCCGGCCGTAGGGCGCGGCTACGACGGTGGGTGGTCAGGGCCGTGCTCCCGCGCCGTCCACGTGGTCCAGCACGTCCTTGGCGGTCAGGTCGTCGATCACCAGGTCCGTCACCGCGCCCGACCGCAGCGCACCCACGATGCCGCGCACCTTGTGCCGCCCGGACACCACGCACACACGGCGGGGGATCCTGGAGAGATCGGCGGGGGTGGGTCCGGAGGCCCGCCGGTTCAGCTCGATGTCCGAGTAACTGCCGTCCTCGCGGATGAAGACGGTGCAGATGTCCCCGACGACGCGGTGCCCGCTCAGACTGCGCAGCTCGGACGAGCTGAGGTGGCCCTCCGTGTAGACCTGGGACAGCACCGGGCCGTGGAAGGCCCCCACGCTGAACACCGCCAGGTCAACACTCGCCCGGGCCGCGAGGATGCGGCGGACCGAGGATTCCTGCCAGAGCAGCGTCCGGGTCTGTTCCCAGTCGAAGAAAGCGGGGGTCGGGAACGGGTACAGCTCGGCGTTGAAGGCCTGCGCCAACGTCGAGAGCAGTGGGGCGGACGTATCCGTGCCGGCCGTCCGCGGCCCGGCGGCCCCGTTGAGCTGCACCACCGAGACGTCCTGGGTGTTGGTGTGGCGCACGTGAGAGGCGATCGCGGAGGTCGTGGTGCCCCACGCGACCCCCAGGGACGTCCCGTCCTGGACCCACGACGCGAGTAGTTGTGCGGTGTAGCGCGAGACCGCGTCGAGTCGTTGGCCGCTATGCGACGCCCGCTGGGTCCCCGCGATGTGCGCCGTGACCCGGAACGTGTCGTGGATGCGACGGGACAGCCGGTCCGTGGGTGTGTCGGGTGGGCGCAGGGTGATCGTCACGATGCCCCTGGCTTTCGCATCCGCCAGCATGCGCGAGACCGTGGACCGTGAGACCCCCAGCCGCTCGGCCACGGCACCCATGGTCATGTCCTGCACGAAGTACAGTTCCGCGGCTTGGTAGAGCAGTGAATCGTCGTGCATCGCCCCTCACCTCCCGTGCACACATGTGCAAATAGGTTGAGCATACGTGCATCGGCGCGACATGGTAGTGCGCACGGCTACGAAATGGGATGTACGTCACATCCCAGTGCGTAGCGTGGTCCGCAAGAACTGCGGGCCACCCCGCATCCACACCGACATTGAGTGAGGAAGATACTGTGACTGCCACCCAATTGAATTCCGAGACCCGTCAGGCCGCGCTCCGTGAAATGAGCGAAGGGGCCGAGTTGGACGTCCTGGTGATCGGCGGTGGCATCACGGGGGCCGGCATCGCGCTGGACGCGGCCACGCGAGGGCTGCGCACCGGCATCGTGGAGGCCCAGGACTGGGCGGGAGGGACGTCCCGCTGGTCGTCCAAGCTGGTCCACGGTGGCCTGCGCTACCTGCAACAGTTCGACTTCAAGCTCGTCACGGAGGCGCTGCACGAACGGGAGCGCCTGCTCTACACGCTGGCTCCCCACCTGGTGAAGCCCGTCCCCTTCCTCTACCCGATCCTGCACCGGTTCTGGGAGCGCCCGTACGTGACGGCGGGCGTCGGTCTCTACGACACCCTGGCCCACGTGGGCTCCAAGGTCGCGTCCATGCCCTTCCACCGTCAGCTCTCGCAGCGCGGCGTGAAGGAGGCGTTCCCCAGCATCAAGCCGGGCGTCATGGTGGGCGCCGTCAAGTACTGGGACGGTCGCGTGGACGATGCCCGTCTGGTGCTGACGCTCATCCGCACGGCCGTGGGCTACGGCGCCCTGGCCGCGACCCGCACGCGAGTCACGGAACTCCTCAAGAACGACGACGGCGCCGTCGTGGGCGCGCGCGTCACGGACCTGGAGGCCGGCACGCAGCACGAGATCCGCGCCCGCAAGGTCATCGCGGCCACCGGCGTGTGGACCGAGGAGACCCAGGACATGGCCCACACGGACGGGGGCCTCAAGGTGCTCGCATCCAAGGGCATCCACATCGTGGTGCCCCGGGACAGGATCCGCGGTGAGGTGGGCCTGATCCTGCAGACCGAGAAATCGGTGCTGTTCGTGATCCCGTGGGAGCACTACTGGATCATCGGCACCACGGACACCCCCTACGAGCAGGACATCTCGGCCCCCGTGGCCACGGCCGCGGACATCGACTACGTACTCGAACACGCGAACGTGGTCCTGGACGAGCCCCTGACCCGGGACGACGTCATGGGCACCTACGCGGGTCTGCGGCCGTTGCTGCAGCCGGGCGTCAAGGAGGGCACGGAAACCGCGTCCACCAAGATCTCCCGCGAGCACACGGTCGCGGAGGCGACGCCGGGGCTGATCTCGATCGCCGGCGGCAAGTTGACCACCTACCGCATCATGGCCCAGGACGCCGTGGACTTCGCACTCGGCAAGGAGCGCGCCAAGATCCTGCCCTCGGTCACCGACCGGACGCTGCTCCACGGTGCCAACGGGTACGTTCCCATGACCCGGCAGGCGGACCGGATCGGCGCACGCCACGGCTGGAGCGACGACATGGTCGACCACCTGTTGAACCGCTACGGATCGGCCATCACGGAGATCGAGGACCTCGTGGCGGAGCAGGAAGATCTGGCCCGGCCGCTCGCGGCGGCGCCCGCCTACCTGCGGGCCGAGGTGGTCCAGGCGGCGCGGCACGAGGGTGTCCTGCACGTCTCGGACGTCTTCGAGACCCGGACCCGGATGTCCTACGACCAGCCCGATCACGGTCTGGCCGCGGTCGAGGAGGTCGCCGATCTGCTCGCCGCCGAACTGGGCTGGGACGACGCCCGTAAGGAGCAGGAGATCCAGGCCTACCGCGCCGTGTGCGCCGCCGAGGACGCCGCCGCGCAGACCACGGACGACGCCTCCGCGGCGGCCGCGCGCAGCGCAGCCCCCTCGCTCAACACTCTGTGACGTAGGCGGGCGTCCCATTCCCGCCGACACCGCTTCCCGGTGGCTCATGCCATGGGGAGGCGGTGTGTCCAAATCACCCAACAACGACACGAACTGCAAGGAGTCAATCCATGACCACTTTGAACGCGATGCTGCCCATGGAGGCGGCGGAAGTGGTACCCCTGGGCACGGTGTTCTGGTCCGAAGTCCTGGGCACCGCACTGCTGACCCTTCTGGGTGTCGGTGTTGTGGCCAACCACCTCCTGGGCAAGACCAAGGGCAATGCCGGCGGCTGGTTGCTCATCAGCTTCGGGTGGGGTCTCGCCGTGTTCGCCGGCGTGTACGTCGCCTGGCAATCGGGCGCCCACCTGAACCCCGCCGTGACGGTCGGCATCTGGGCCTCCGGAGCCGATGTCTACGCGCCGGGGGTGGCCATCACCGCCGCGTCGACCGTGGTCTACCTGGCCGCCGAGTTCCTGGGTGCCTTCCTGGGTGCCGTGGTTTGCTGGATCGCGTACAAGCAGCACTACGACGAGCCGCTGGACCCAGCCGCCAAGCTGGGCACGTTTTCCACCGGACCGGAGATCCGCTCCGCGGGGTGGAACGTTCTGACCGAGGTGATCGCCACGTTCGTCCTGGTCTTCGTCATCCTCATGTTCGGCGGGACCCCCTCCGGCCTGGGCCCCCTGGCCGTGGCGCTGCTCGTGGTCGGGATCGGTGCGAGCCTCGGCGGCCCCACCGGCTACGCGATCAACCCCGCGCGTGACCTGGGCCCTCGCGTCGCCCACGCGATCCTCCCGATCCGAGGTAAGGGTGGTAGCGACTGGGGCTACGCGTGGGTCCCGATCGTGGGTCCCATCCTCGGCGCGCTGCTCGCCGGCGGTGTCTTCCAGTTGTTCCCGGGTGCGGCTTTCTGATCCCCTGAACGCATCCCCATCGATTTCCGCCCCTCGACCCAAGGAGTGAGCACCATGAGCAAGTCAAACACCACCAAGACCGCCCGAGGTACCAGGACCACAGGTTCTGGTGATCCCCAGTACGTGATGGCCATCGATCAGGGCACCACGAGCACCCGCGCCATTGTCTTCGACCATTCCGGCACCATCATGGGTGTGGGCCAGTACGAGCACCAGCAGATCTTCCCTCGCGCCGGGTGGGTCGAACACGATGCACAGGAGATCTGGCGCAACACCCGCCGTTGCGTCGCGGACGCGCTCGCAGAGACCGAGCTGACCAAGGACGATCTCGCCGCGGTGGGTATCACCAACCAGCGCGAGACCACTGTGGTGTGGGACAAAAACACAGGCGAACCCGTGTATAACGCGATCGTGTGGCAGGACACTCGCACGCAGGAGATCGTAGACGAACTCGCCAAGGACGGCGGGGAGGAACGCTTCCGCGAGCTCACGGGTCTGCCCCTGGCCAGCTACTTCGCCGGTCCCAAGGTCAAGTGGATCTTGGACAACGTGGAGGGCGCCCGTGAGCGCGCCGAGGCCGGGGACCTGCTCTTCGGTACGACCGACAGCTGGCTCGTGTGGAACTTGACCGGCGGCTCCGAGGACGGGGTGCACGTCACGGACGTAACGAACGCGTCCCGGACCCTGCTCATGAACATCGACACCCTCGAATGGAACGAGGAGTTGTGCGAGACCGTGGGCGTGCCCATGTCCATGCTCCCGGAGATCCGGTGCAGCAGCGAGGTCTACGGCAAGGGCCGCGCCCGCGGGTTCCTCAAACAGGTCCCGATCGCTGGCATCCTGGGTGACCAGCAGGCGGCCATGTTCGGCCAGACGTGTTTCGAACCCGGCATGGGCAAGAACACCTACGGCACCGGCAGTTTCCTGCTCATGAACGTGGGGGAGACTCCGGTGCGTTCCGAGCACGGATTGATCACCACCGTGTGCTACCAGATCGAGGGCGAGAAGCCGATCTACGCGCTGGAGGGTTCCATCGCGGTCACGGGTTCGCTCGTGCAGTGGGTGCGGGACAACCTGGGGCTGATCCAGGACGCCAAGGAGATCGAGCCGCTCGCGCGCGCGGTCGAGGACAACGGCGGGGCGTACTTCGTCCCCGCGTTCTCGGGTCTGTTCGCACCGCACTGGCGTCCGGACGCCCGCGGCGCCCTGGTGGGGCTCACGCGTTACGTGCGCAAGGAGCACATCGCCCGTGCCGTGCTCGAGGCCACCGCGTACCAGTCCCGTGAGGTGGTCGAGGCCATGAACAAGGACTCCAAGCAGGACCTCACGGAGCTGCGCGTGGACGGTGGCATGACGGCCAACGAGCTGCTCATGCAGTTCCAGGCGGATCAGCTGGGTGTGCCCGTGATCCGGCCGAAGATCACTGAGACCACGGCCCTGGGTGCGGCGTACGCGGCCGGTCTCGCCGTGGGCTTCTGGGCGGACCTCGAGGAGATCTCCCGCAACTGGGCCGAGGAGAAGCGCTGGGACCCCCAGGGGGACCGTGAGCAGCAGGAGAAGCTGTTCCGCAACTGGGGCAAGGCCGTGACCAAGTCGTTCGACTGGGTGAACGAGGACGTGGACTGAATCGGCTATAGTGGACGGTTGGCTGGCACGTCTCGTCGGCGCACTCCCGGGACCCGTGGCACCCTCACGATCCCGCGCGTGCCCGGCGGACGCTAGGTCCGTCGGATTGCGGCTGATCCGCACCTCTCCCGTGGGAACCGATTCCCGCGCCGGAGGCCAGTACCACCCAGAACGGAACGCGGGTCCATCCCGTACGCCGTCGAACCGCATGAAAGGCAAGTTGTGTCCAACAGCTCCAACAGTGTTCGTGTGCGCCGTCAGGTGCGCAAGTCCCGTGCCCTCGGCATCCCGCTGACGCCGAAGGCCGAGAAGTACTTCGAGCGCCGCCCGTACGCTCCCGGTGAGCACGGCCGGGCCCGCCGCAAGCAGGACTCCGACTACAAGGTCCGGCTGATGGAGAAGCAGCGGCTGCGCGCGCAGTACAACATCCGCGAGAAGCAGATGCACCGCGCGTACGTCGAGGCCAAGCGCGTCGAGGGTCAGACCGGTGAGAACCTCATCGCCCTGCTCGAGACCCGTCTTGACGCCCTTGTCCTGCGTGCCGGCTTCGTCCGCACGATGGCCGCCGCCCGCCAGGCCGTGGTGCACCGCCACATCATGGTGGACGGTCAGCGCGTGGACCGCCCCTCGTACCGCGTGCGCCCGGGCCAGACGGTCCACGTGCACCCGCGTTCCGAGAAGATGGTCCCGTTCCAGATCGCCGCGACCGGCGCCAACCAGGATGTCCTCCCGGACACCCCGGCCTACCTGGACGTCGCGATCGACCGTCTGCAGGCCAAGCTCACGCGCAAGCCGCAGCGTTCCGAGGTCCCCGTGACCTGCGAGGAACAGCTCGTGGTGGAGTACTACGCACGGATGGTCTGATCCTCCGTGCCCTCCGTCGCCCGTGTCACGGGTGACGGGTGACGAGCGAACAGCCCGCGGCCCTCGGCTGCGGGCTGTTCGCATCCCGGGGACGACGGCGCACGGGCACACCGGGCCCGGTGGCGCCGGATTCCCCGTTGCACCCGGGTTCTTGGGTAGAGTTGCGCTTCGGTCGGTCTTGCGCGCGGGTCCGACCCTGATCTCGAAGTAGGAACGGAGTTGTGGTCGCCCATGGACGGTGGGGATATCGCCGGATTGCTCGCGGCATTGGTCTTCGCGGTGCTCGTGGGGTTGCTCGCGGTGCCCATCATCAAGCTAGGTCGTGTCTTCGATGAACTGCGCCTGAGCATCCGCTCCATCAACGACGGCACCGCCCCGCTGATCGACGAGGTCACGCGCACCGTGGCCACCACCAACACCCAGCTCGAGAAGGTGGACGGAATCACGTCCAACGTCTCGGACGCCTCCGCCAATGTCTCCGCACTGTCCTCCCTCGTGGCCTCCACGGTGGGGCAGCCGCTGATCAAGGTCGCGTCCTTCTCCCACGGGCTGCGCCGCGCGTTCAGCCCCCAGGCCGGTGCCCAGACCCGGCCTGGCCCCCATACCGAGCCCGGTGCCGCGTCCGGTGGCGCAGCGACCGGCACGACCACCGGGTCCACGGACGCGCACGCCGCAGGCCGTGCGCCCGGGCCCACGGACACCAGGAGCTGAGCATGGGTTTGTGGTCCAAACTCGCACTGCTCGCCGCGGGCGCCGTGGTGGGCGGAGCGGCCACACGCGTGGCCTCCGACCCCGCCGCACGCGAGGCGATCGGGCGGCAGGTGCAGAGCGGCACCCAGGGTGCGGTGGCCCGCCACGGCTCCGAGGGCGCCGTCGAACGCCGCGCGAGCGGGAGCGCCGTGGAGCTCTTCCGCACCGCCGCGCGGCGGTTCCAGGACTTCGCCGCCCGGGTGCGCGCGGGGATGAACGAACGCGAGGCCGAGCTGCACGAGAAGTTCGGCGTGCGCACGCCCGTGGACCACACCGCGAACCACCCGGACGCCCCGCACCACGCCGCACCACCGCCGGATGCCCCGTGGCGGGCGGACACCGCCCACGAACCGGGCCCCGCACCGGGCGACCCCCGGGGTCGGATCATCACACACGTCCCATCGGAAGGGAATGACCGGTAATGCTCTCCCATGAGATCACACAGCGCTGGCTAAGCTACTTCGAGGGCAAGGGCCACCAGGTGGTGCCCTCGGCCTCGCTGGTGTCGCAGCAGCCCGGAGCCATGTTCACCATTGCCGGTATGGTCCCGTTCATCCCGTACTTCCTGGGCCAGGAGACGCCCCCGTACTCGCGGGCCACCTCGGTGCAGAAGTGCATCCGCACCCTCGACATCGATGAGGTCGGCAAGACCGCCCGGCACGGCACGTTCTTCCAGATGGCCGGGAACTTCTCCTTCGGTGACTACTTCAAGTCCGGCGCGATCCCCATGGCGTGGGAGCTGCTGACCTCCTCGCTCGAGGACGGCGGCTTTGGGCTGGACCCGGAGCGGTTGTGGGTCACCGTGTACGAGGGGGACCAGGAGTCCTACGACCTGTGGCACGACACCGTGGGGCTGCCCTCCGAGCGGATCCAGCGCATGGGCCGGGACGAGAACTACTGGGACACCGGCCAGCCGGGCCCCGCGGGTCCCGACTCCGAGATCTTCTACGACCGCGGTCCGCGCTACGGCCAGGACGGCGGTCCGGCCGTGGACGACGAGCGGTTCATCGAGATCTGGAACCTCGTGTTCATGCAGTACCAGCGTGGCGAGGGCAACGGCAAGGACTACGAGATCCTGGGGGACCTGCCCCAGAAGAACATCGACACCGGTCTCGGCGTGGAGCGAATGGCCATGCTGCTGCAGGGCGTGGAGAACTTCTACGAGACGGACCAGGTCCGCCCCGTGCTCGACGCCGCCGCCGAACTGTCCGGTCGCGCCTACCGCGGCGCGGAGAAGCCGGGGGAGCAGGGCTACGAGGACGACGTCCGCATGCGCGTCGTCGCCGACCACGTGCGCTCCTCGCTCATGCTGATCGCGGACGGTGTCACGCCGGGCAACGAGGGCCGCGGGTACATCCTGCGCCGCTTGTTGCGCCGCGCGGTGCGCGCGATGCGCCTGCTCGGGGTGACGGACCCTTGTCTGCCCGTGCTGCTGCCGCGCTCTCGCGACGCGATGAAGGGCGTCTACCCCGTGGTCGCGGATGACTTCGAACGGATCTCCAAGATCGCGTACGCCGAGGAACGCGCGTTCCTCAAGACCATCGAGTCGGGCACCACCCGCCTCGAGCACGCCGTGGAGCTCGCCAAGGGCGAGAAGCGCGCACTAAGCGGCGCGGACGCGTTCGCGCTGCACGACACGTTCGGTTTCCCCATCGACCTGACCCTGGAGATGGCCGGCGAGGCGGGCGTGGCCGTGGACGAGCGGGCCTTCCGTGAGCTCATGGCCGAGCAGCGTGAGCGGGCCCAGCAGGACGCGCGCGCCAAGAAGGGCGCCATGGCGGACCTGTCCGAACTGCGCCGCCTGTTGGACGACCACGGCAGCCGGTTCACGGGCTACACCGAGCTCGTGACCCCCACGACCGTGCGCGCGATCCTCGCCGACGGTGTCCCGGTGCCCGCGGCGAGCGAGGGCGCGCGCGTGGAGGTCGTACTCGAGGCCACGCCGTTCTACGCCGAGTCCGGTGGCCAGGCCGCCGACACCGGCGTGATCGACTCCGCGGACGGGCTGCGCCTGACCGTGGAGGACGTCCAGCAACCCGTCAAGGGACTGTCCGTGCACCGGGTCACCGTGGCCGCGGGCCAGGTCGTCACGGGTGACGAGGTCACCGCGCGCGTGGACTCGCGGCGCCGTCACGACGGCGAGGCCGCCCACTCGGGCACGCACGTGATCCACGCGGCGCTGCACGACGTGTTGGGTCCCGACGCCGTGCAGCGCGGGTCGTTCAACAAGGAGGGTTACCTGCGCTTCGACTTCTCCCACGGGGAGGCCCTCACGCCGTCCCAGGTGCAGGAGATCGAACAGATCGCCAACACCGCGATCCGGGACGACTTCGAGGTCGTGACCCGCGAGATGCCGCTCGCCGAGGCCAAGAAGCTCGGGGCGATGTCCCTGTTCGGTGAGAAGTACGGGGACGAGGTGCGCGTGGTCGAGATGAACGGCCCGTGGTCACGTGAACTGTGCGGTGGCACGCACGTGGGCTCCACGTCCCAGCTCGGCTCGCTGTCCCTGGTCTCGGAGCAGTCCGTGGGCTCGGGCAACCGCCGTGTGGAGGCGCTCGTGGGGTTGAATTCGTTCAACCACCTGGCCGCCGAGCGCACCCTGGTCAACCAGCTCACGGGCATGCTCAAGGTCCAGTCCAGCGCCGAACTGCCCGAGCGCCTCGCCGCGACGCTCGAGAAGCTCAAGGAGACCGAGCGCCAGCTCGCGGGGCTGCGCCAGCAGCAGCTGCAGGCGCAGGCCGGCCAGCTCGCGCAGGACGCGCAGACCGTGGGCTCCGTGCGCGCCGTCCTGCACGACGCCGGTGAGATCGCCTCGGCGGACGCCCTGCGCACCCTCGCGCTCGACCTGCGCGCCCGTCTGGGATCCGACGCCGCCGTGGCCGCGGTGACCGGTGTCGCGAACGGGCGCCCGCTCGTCGTCGTCGCCGTCAACGACGCCGCTCGCGACGCCGGCCTGGCCGCGGGCCAGCTCGTGCGCACCGCAGCCACCGCGCTCGGTGGTGGCGGGGGCGGAAAGCCGGACGTGGCCCAGGGCGGCGGTTCCGACCCGGCCCGCATCCCCGACGCGCTGGCCGGGATCCGCGAGCAGATCCTGGCCACGGCGGGCTGATGCCGCAACCCTTCGCACGCGGTGTGCGCATGGGCGTGGACGTGGGGACGGTCAGGGTCGGTATCGCCCTGACCGACCCCGACGCCGTGCTCGCGACCCCGCACGACACCCTCGGGCGGGACAGCAACCCCCGTAAGGCCTTCGATGTGAAGATCATCACCCGGTTGTGCGAGGAACGGGACGTGGTGACCGTCTACGTGGGGCTGCCGCGCAGCCTCGACGGCGGTGAGAATGCCTCGACGCGGATGGCTCGTGATTACGCGGCCTCACTGGTTCGTCGGTTAGGCTCACGGGGGTGCGCCACAGCGGTGCGCCTGGTGGACGAGCGGTTGTCCACGGTGAGCGCGCACCGGTCGCTGTCGGACTCGGGTGTGTCACGACGTCATCACATGGACAGGGTCGATCAGGCCGCCGCGGTGACGTTCCTGCAGACGGCGGTGGACCAGGGGCGGCGGACCGGTACGGAACCGGGCGAACCCGTCCCGGACCGGGCTGCTGATTAGAGTTGACCGTGCGGGCGGTGATCCTGGCCCGCAGCACCCCCATATGTGCACCATGAACGGCGGACGGAGAGAATTCGTGAGCAGAGAGCCGCGGGAGACCGGCATCGGTGACGGACAGGGCCACCGGTCCGACGGTGACGTGCTGACCTCTTCGAACGACGCGGGGGAATCCCGCCTGGCGGGGGCCTTCGAACACCACGACGTGACCCCGGAACAGCGGCAGCGCCGCAAGGTCCGTTCGCGCGCGTCCCTGGCCACGGCGATCGCGCTGTTCATCGCGGCTCTGGTCGTGGTCGTGGCCGTCCTGGGGTCCGCGTTCGGTCTGTTCGAACGCAAGGACTACCGCGGTTCCGGGGACCAGGACGTCACGTTCTCCGTGGCGGACGGCAGTTCCACGGGACAGATCGCCCAGGACCTGCAGGCGCAGGACATCGTAGCCAACGCCTCCCACTTCGTCTCCACCTTCCAGCAGCGCTACCCAGAGCAGTTCATCCAGCCCGGGGAGTACCAGCTCAAGACCCGCATGAGCTCTGACGCCGCCATCGACGCCCTCATGGAACGGGGGGAGGCCACCCACTATGCGGCCATCCCCAAGACCCAGCGCAAGGGGGACACGTTCGCGGCCCTGAGCCAGGCCACCGGGATCGACAAGTCCGAGTTCGAGAAGCTCGCCACGGACAAGGCCAAGTTCGGCATCCCGGACCGCTTCCCCGACCTGGAGGGCTGGCTGCACCCGGGGGAGTACCACTTCCCGCTCGACGCCACCGCGGAGCAGATCCTGCAGGAAATGGTGGACCGCACCAAGGACACGCTGTCCAAGAACAACGTCCCCGAGGACCGCTGGTTCGAGGTGCTCACGATCGGCTCCATCGTGGAGTTCGAGGGCACGCCCCAGGTCTACCGTTCCGTGGCCGGGGCGATCGAGAACCGGATCAACAACCCGAACGGCGAGACCAGCGGCTTCATCCAGTCGGATGCCTCCGTGACCTACGGGCTCGGCAAGACCACCGTGCACCTTACTGACGAGGAGAAGCGGGACAAGTCCAATCCGTACAACACGTACGCGAACCCGGGCCTGCCCGTGGGTCCCATCGGGTCCCCGAGCGACGACGCGATCGCCGCAGCGGCGAACCCCGAGAAGAACGACTACTACTACTGGGTAACGGTGAACCTCGACACCGGTGAGACCAAGTTCTCCAAGACGTACGAGGAGCACCAGCGCTACGTGCAGGAGTACCAGCAGTGGTGCTCGGACAACCCCGGTAAGTGCTCCTGAGGGGCGCGCGATGACGCGATCCTCCGTGCGGGCAGCGGTGCTGGGGCACCCCGTGGGCCACTCTCTGTCCCCGGTGCTGCACGCGGCCGCCTACGAGGCCCTGGGGCTCACGGCGCACTACACGCGCCGGGACGTGCCCGTGGGCGAATGGGACACCTTCTGGGCGGACGCCCGGGCTGCGGGGGACTGGGGCGGGTTCTCGGTCACCATGCCCCTGAAACCCCTCGCCGCCCGAGACGCCGACCGGGTCACCCCGCTCGTGCGGGCGCTCGGCGTGGCCAACACACTCACGTTCGAGGACGACGGACGCGTGGTCGCGGACAACACAGATGTCATGGGCATCATGTCCGCCGTGAGCGCGGCCGGCGCGATCCCGGAGACCCCGCGCGCCGTCGTGCTCGGCGGAGGGGCCACCGCCAGCGCGGCCGTCGCGGCCCTGCACGGGCTCGGGGCCGAGACGGTGGACGTCGTCGTGCGGACACCCTCGCGCGCACGGACCCTCGATGCCGTGGCGCGGGCGGTGGGCACCGAGGTGCGCACCGTGGCGTGGGAGTACGCCGCCGAGGCACTGCACACCGCGGACGTGGTCGTGGCGACCTTGCCCCCGCGCGGTGCGGACGAGCTCGCGTTGCAGTGGCGCGCCCAGGCGCCGTCGGTGTCCGGCGTGCTGCTCGACGCCGCGTACGACCCGTGGCCCTCACGGCTGGCGTCTGCATGGCAGGACGCGGGGGGCGCGATCGCCCCCGGTGTCGATATGCTGATCTTCCAGGCCGTGGATCAGGTCCGCTGGTTCACGCAGGGCGATCCCCTCGCGGCGATACCGCACGAGGACAGGGTGACCGCGGCCATGTGTCGCGCGGTGGGACGGCCCGAACGTGGCATCCCGCAGCGCGTGCGCATCGCGCAGGCCACACGACTCGCGCCGTGACCCGGCGCGCGTGCCGCCCGGGCCGGGGCGCACGACCGAGCGAGACGAATTGACCGCGGGGCGTGGACCCCGGGCGAGAACTGGAGTGTTTTGATGTTGCGTTGGCTCACGGCCGGGGAATCACACGGTGAGGCGCTCGTGGGGATCATCGAAGGTGTCCCCGCCGGTGTGGAACTGACCACCGGGATGATCCAGGACGCGCTGGCCCGGCGCCGGCTCGGGTACGGCCGCGGCGCCCGCATGAAATTCGAACAGGACCGCGTGCGCATCCTGGGCGGGGTCCGCCACGGGCTCACGCAGGGCGGGCCGGTCGCGATCGAGATCGCCAACACGGAGTGGCCCAAGTGGCAGGACGTCATGAGCTCCGACCCGGTGGATCCCGCGGTGCTCGAGGGCCGGGCCCGCAACGCGCCCCTGACCCGCCCGCGCCCCGGTCACGCGGACCTCACCGGCATGCAGAAGTACGACTTCGCCGAGGCCCGCCCCGTGCTCGAACGGGCGTCGGCCCGAGAGACGGCCACGCGCGTGGCGCTCGGTGTCGTGGCCTCCCAGGTCCTCGCGGCCCTCGGGGTGCGGCTCGTGTCCCACACGACCGCGATCGCGGAAGTGTCGGTGCCCGAGGGCGCCGCGCTGCCCGGCCCGGACGACGTCGCCGCGCTGGACGCCGATCCGCTGCGCTGCTTCGACGCCGGGACCTCCGAGGCCATGGTGGCCGCGGTGGACGAGGCGCACAAGGCGGGGGAGACCCTGGGTGGCGTCGTCGAGGTGCTCGCCGAGGGCCTGCCCCCGGGACTCGGCTCGTACGTGCACTGGGACCGACGCCTGGACGCGCGCCTGGCTGGGGCCCTGATGGGCATCCAGGCCATCAAGGGCGTGGAGGTCGGGGACGGGTTCCGTACCGCCGCGCGCCCGGGCTCCGCGGCCCACGACGAGACGCTGGCTGCCGACGGGACCGTGCACCGGGTCTCCAATCGCGCCGGCGGCATCGAGGGCGGCATGTCGATCGGTGACCTGTTGCGCGTGCGTGCCGCGATGAAGCCCATTGCCACGGTCCCGCGCTCGCTGCACACCGTGGACGTAGCCACGGGTGAACCCGCCCGCGCCCACCATCAACGCTCGGACGTGTGTGCGGTACCCGCGGCCGGCGTGGTGGCCGAGGCCATGGTCGCGCTCGTGCTCGCCCAGGCCGCCCTCGAGAAGTTCGGCGGCGACTCGATCACCGAGACGGTACGCAACAAGGACGCCTACCTCGCGAGGATCCCCGCCAACCTGCGCACGTCCCCCGAGCTCGCGGACCCCGCCGCGCTGGCCGCCCTGGACGAGGTGCGCGGGGACCTGGCGTGACGCGCCCCGCCCTGCCCGTGGTGCTGATCGGGCCGATGGCGGCGGGCAAGTCCCACGTGGCACAGCACCTCGCGGAGCACTACGGGTTGCCCCACGTGGACACCGATCGCGTGATCGAGTCCCGCTACGGACCCATCCCTCGGTTGTTCCGCGCCCGCGGGGAGGCCGAGTTCCGCCGGATCGAGGCGCAGGTCGTCGCCGAGTTGCTCGATGACCCCGACACTGCCGGGTGCGTGATCTCCCTGGGCGGGGGCGCACCCATGTCCCCGCTCGTGCAGCCGCTGCTGGCCGGGCACACGGTCGCATACCTGGAGGTGGACCTGGACACCGTCCGTCCGCGGATCAAGGGCAACACGACCCGCCCCATGCTCCAACCGGATCCCGAGGCCCGCTGGAGCCAGATCATGGCCGAGCGCCGCGAGACCTTCGAACGCCTCGCGACCATCCGGCTCGACGGCGCCGCGCCGCGCACCGTGGCGCAGATCGCCCGTGAGCTCTACCTCGCGCTGGGCGAACCGATCGCGCAGCCGCGCGGAAAGGAACACACCGCATGAGTGATCCCGTCAGCATCCCCGTCCACGGCGGTCCCGACAACCGCTACGACGTCCTCGTGGGCAACGGCCTGTTGGACCGCGTGCCCGAACTGCTGGGCGAGCGCGTCAAGAAGGTGCTCATCATCCACCCCCGCGCGCTGCGCGCCACGGGTGACGTGGTGCAGCAGAACCTCTCCGCCGTCGGGATCCAGAGCTTCGTGGCCGAGATCCCGGACGCTGAGGAGGGCAAGCGCGTGGAGGTCGCGGCGTTCTGCTGGCAGATCATGGGCCAGTCGGACTTCACGCGCACGGACGCCGTGGTCTCCGTGGGCGGCGGCGCCGTGACGGACCTCGCCGGTTTCGTGGCCGCCACGTGGTTGCGCGGGGTGCGCGTGATCCACCTGCCCACCACGCTGCTGGGCATGGTGGACGCCGCCGTGGGCGGGAAGACCGGGATCAACACCGCCGAGGGCAAGAACCTCGTGGGAGCATTCCACCCACCGGCGGCGGTCGTGTGCGATCTGGACTCGTTGCAGACCCTGCCGCAGAACGAGCTGCTCACGGGCATGGCCGAGGTGGTCAAGTGCGGGTTCATCGCGGACCCGCGCATCCTCGAGCTGATCCGGGAGAACCCGCAGGAGGTGCGGGACGCGGCGTCACCCGTGGTGCGCGAGCTGATCGAGCGCGGGATCCGGGTCAAGGCCGAGGTCGTCTCCTCGGACCTGAAGGAATCCGGGCGGCGCGAATACCTTAACTACGGCCACACGCTGGGGCACGCGATCGAGCACAACGAGCGTTACCAGTGGCGCCACGGCGCGGCGGTGTCGGTGGGCATGGTCTTCGCGGCGGAACTCGGGCGCGCGGCCGGGTCGTTGTCCGACGACGTGGTGCACGAGCACCGCGAGATCCTCACGTCCCTGGGGCTGCCCGTGACGTATCGCGCGGACCAGTGGCCCCGGTTGCTCGAGGTCATGAAGCGGGACAAGAAGACCCGCGGCAACCTGTTGCGCTTCGTGGTGCTGGACCGGATCGCCGCCCCGCGGATCATGGAGGTCCCGGACCCCGCGATCCTCTTCGCGTGCTACCAGGAGATCGCGGAGTGAGCCCGCGCGGACGGCACGGCGAGCGCCGTCGTCCGCGCCCCTGAGCACTGCTCGGCTGGCACGGCGAGCGGGCGCACGCGGTAGACTGGTCCGGCTCCACGCGCCCCGCCGCCGTGCGGCGACGTTCCCGACGAGAAAGTGACACCGTGGCAACCAGCAACGACATCAAGAACGGCACCATCCTCAAGCTCGACGGCAACCTCTGGCAGACCATCGAGTTCCAGCACGTCAAGCCCGGGAAGGGTGGCGCGTTCGTGCGCACCAAGCTGCGCAACGTGACCAGCGGCAAGGTGGTGGACAAGACGTTCAATGCCGGTGCCAAGATCGAGACCGCCACGGTGGATCGCAGCGAGTACCAGTACCTGTACCAGGACGGCGAGGACTACGTCTTCATGGACAACTCCACGTACGACCAGATCACGGTGCCGGCCGCCGTCGTGGGGGACGCCGCGAACTTCATGCTCGAGAACCAGAACGTGACCGTGGCCATGCACGAGGGCGCGCCCCTGTACATCGAGATGCCGCCGTCGGTCGTGCTCGAGATCACCTACACCGAGCCGGGTCTGCAGGGTGACCGCTCCACGGGCGGCACCAAGCCCGCCACGGTCGAGACCGGCTACCAGATCCAGGTCCCGCTGTTCCTCGAGCAGGGCACCAAGGTCAAGGTCGACACTCGCACCGGTGACTACCTGGGACGCGTCAACGAGTGAGCGGCGCCCGGAGCAAGGCCCGGATCCGCGCCGTCGAGATCCTGTTCGAGGCCGAACAACGTAACGAATCCGTCCGGGACGCCTTGGTGCGGCGGCGGGAGAACTCCTCCTCGCCCATCAACCCGTACACGGTGGACATCCTCGAGGGCGTCCACGACCGGCGCGAGGACATCGACGAGTTCCTGGAGACCTACTCCCAGGGCTGGGAGCTGGACCGGATGCCGGCGGTGGACCGCAACGTGCTGCGCGTGGGGGCATGGGAGCTGCTGTACAACTCGGAGATCCCGGACGGCGTGGCCGTCGCGGAGGCGGTGGCCGTGGCCCGGCAGCTGTCCACGGACGATTCGCCTCGCTTCGTCAACGGGCTGCTGGGGCGGCTGCAGAAGGTCAAGCCCTCCCTGCTCGACGACTGAACCTACCCCGGTCCGTGCTCGCCACGGGCCGGGGTTTTTCGTGTGGTAGCTTCGACTACGGATCGCACCCTTTAAGTCCGTCCGGTGAGGCGGGGAAGGAGGCGGCACGTGAACGTGCCCGAACACGCCGAGCAGTCACCGCGGAGCATGACGTCCCGCGTAATTCTCTCGACACCCGACATCGACCGGGCCCTGTCCCGGATCGCCCACGAGATCCTCGAGTCCAACAAGGGCTCCCGGGGTCTCGTGCTGCTGGGGATCGCCCGTCGCGGCTACCCCTTGGCCCAGCGGTTGGCCGCCAAGCTCGAGCAGATCGACCCCGACTTCCACGCGCAACAGAGCACGGGTCAGCTCGACATCACGATGTACCGCGACGACCTGCGGCGTCATCCCGCGCGCACCCCGCAACCCACGGTGATCCCGGGCTCCGGGATCGACGGGCGCACCCTGGTGCTCGTGGACGACGTCCTGTTCTCGGGGCGCACGATCCGCGCGGCCCTGGACGCCCTCGTGGACGTGGGACGCCCCAACGCGGTGCGCCTGGCCGTGCTCGTGGACCGTGGCCACCGCGAGCTGCCCATCCGCGCGGATCACGTGGGCAAGAACCTGCCCACGTCCTCCCACGAGAAGGTCCGTGTGCTGCTGCGCGAGTCCGATCCCCAGCCGCGCGCGAGGGGTCACGAGGACTGCGTGATCATCGACTCGCCGGTGGTCTCCGACGATGACGTCGCCCGCGCCCCCGGTACCGCCGGGAAGGGGCCGCGCGTATGAAGCACCTGCTGACGACCAACGAGCTGAGCTACCCCGAGGCAGTGCGGATCCTGGACACCGCGGACCAGATGGCCGCCGTGTCCTCGCGCTCGGTCAAGAAACTGCCCGCCCTGCGTGGGCGCACCGTGGTCAACCTGTTCTTCGAGGACTCCACGCGCACGCGGATCTCGTTCGAGACCGCGGCCAAACGGCTCAGCGCGGACGTGATCAACTTCTCCGCCAAGGGCTCCTCGGTGTCCAAGGGCGAGTCGCTCAAGGACACCGCACAGACGCTCATGGCCATGAGCGCGGACGCCGTGGTGATCCGTCACGCGTCCTCCGGCGCCCCGCAGCAGCTCGCGGACTCCGGGTGGATCGACGCCGCGGTGATCAACGCCGGGGACGGCAAGCACGCGCACCCCACCCAGGCCCTGCTCGACGCCATGACCCTGCGCCGCGTGCGCTCGCGGGCCACGGGCATGGCGAGCACCGGGATGGACCTCGAGGGGATGCACGTGGTGATCGTGGGGGACGTGCTGCACTCCCGCGTGGCCCGCTCCAACGTGTGGTTGCTCACGACCCTGGGCGCACGCGTCACGCTCGTGGCCCCGCCCACCCTGGTCCCCGTGGCCATGGACGACTGGCCGTGCGAGGTCGGCTACGACCTGGACGCCGTGCTGGCCGAGGCCCCGGACGCCGTGATGATGCTGCGGTTGCAGCGTGAGCGCATGAACGCCGCGTTCTTCCCGAGCGAGGCCGAGTACACGCGCGGCTGGGGGCTCACGTCCCAGCGCGTGCAGCGCCTCGAGCACATGGGTGCGCCCACGGTGTTCATGCACCCCGGGCCCATGAACCGCGGCCTGGAGATCTCCTCAGAGGCCGCCGACTCCCCGCGCTCCACCGTGTTGGAGCAGGTGGCCAACGGTGTGGCCGTGCGGATGGCCGTGTTGTTCCTATTGCTCTCCGGCGACGAGAGCTCCCCGTACCCGAGCGAGAACTGAGGTGGCCCGCATGAGCTCCTACCTGATCAGCAATGCCCGCCCCGAGGGCGGTGAGCCCGCGGACCTGTTGCTCACGGACGGGGTGATCGCCGCCGTGGGGCCCGTGGGCACCCTGGACGTGCCCGAGGGCACGGACGTGATCGACGCCGCCGGCGCCGTGGCCCTTCCGGGTCTCGTGGACATGCACACCCACCTGCGCGAACCGGGTCACGAGGACGCCGAGACCGTGGAGACCGGAACGCGTGCGGCGGCCCGCGGCGGGTTCACCGCGGTGTTCGCGATGGCCAACTCCCACCCCGTGGCGGACACCGCCGGCGTGGTCGAGCAGGTGTGGCAGCTGGGCCGCGACGCAGGCTGGGCGGACGTTCACCCGGTGGGCGCGGTCACGGTGGGGCTCGAGGGCACGCAGCTGTCCGAGATCCGCGCGATGGCGGAGTCCCGCGCGGGTGTACGGATGTTCTCCGACGACGGCAAGTGCGTCCACGACCCCGT